>PLTV01000375.1 GCA_003164635.1 Acidobacteriaceae bacterium | reverse complement strand
GATGTCGTAAACCACGCGGTTGATGCCGCGGACTTCGTTCACGATGCGGCTGCTGATTCGCTTGAGCACCTCGTAGGGCAGCGTGGTCCAGTCGGCGGTCATGCCGTCTTCGGAATGGACGGCCCGGACGGCGCAAGTGTAGGCGTAAGTCCGCTGGTCGCCCATTACGCCCACCGTCATTACGGGGAGCAGCACAGCGAAGCTCTGCCAGATTTTGTTGTAGAGGCCGGCAGCCTTGATTTCCGCGACCACGATCTCGTCGGCCTCTTGCAGCAGGGCGACGCGGTCGGCGGTCACTTCGCCGAGGATGCGGACAGCAAGGCCGGGGCCGGGAAATGGCTGACGTCCGAGAACGTCTTCAGGCATGCCGAGGTCCCGTCCGATGCGGCGCACTTCGTCTTTGAAGAGATCGCGCAGCGGCTCAATGAGTTTCAGTTTCATGCCCAGCGGTAGTCCGCCCACGTTGTGGTGGCTTTTGATGGTCTGGCTCGGCCCTTTAACGCTGCTCGACTCGATTACGTCGGGGTAGAGGGTGCCTTGAACGAGCCAGTCGACGCCGCCGGTATCTTTAGCGATGCGCTGAGCTTCGTCGTCGAAGACTGCGATGAACTCTGCGCCAATGCGCTTGCGCTTGGTTTCAGGATCGGTAACGCCGGCCAGTTGCGCCAGGAAGCGCTGGCCGGCATCGACGGCCACGATATTCAGGCCGAGCTTCTCGCGCAGGTTCTTCTGGACGCTGGCAAATTCGTTTTTGCGCAGTACGCCGTTGTNNACGAAGATGCAGGTGAGCTGGCTGCCGATGGCCTTGTGGACCAGCATGGCCGCAACCGACGAGTCTACGCCGCCGGAGAGCCCGCAGATCACGTGCCCGGCGCCGACTTTGGCGCGAATCGCTTCTACTGTGGTCTGTATGAAATGCGCCGGGGTCCAATCGCCGGGTGCGCCGCAGATGTTGAAGACAAAGTTGCGGATCAGTTGCGGGCCAAGTGGGGTGTGGTGCACCTCGGGGTGAAACTGCACGGCCCAGATGCGGCGCTGTTCGTCGGCGATACCGGCGAGCGCGTTCGAGGTGATAGCCGTGCGATGGAAGCCGACGGGCAGAGTTTCGGCTTCGTCGCCATGACTCATCCACACCTGCATGGTGGTGGGCAAGCCGGCAAAGAGCGCGCACGAAGCGTCTTCAATGGTTACCTGCGCATGGCCGTACTCGCGCAGCACGCCTGGCTTCACCTTGCCGCCAAGGTGATGCACGATGAAGTGCAGTCCGTAGCAGATGCCGAGCACGGGTACGCCGAGGTGCAGGATTGCCGTATCCGCGTCGGGCGCATCGGCGTCGTAGACCGACGACGGCCCCCCCGAGAGAATCACGCCGATTGGATTGTGGCTTCGGATGTCTTCGAGCGGAGCAGTGCAGGGAAGCACCACCGAGAAGACGTTTTGCTCACGGATGCGGCGCGCAATCAGCTGCGTGTACTGCGAGCCAAAGTCGAGAATGACGATTGTCTGGGTGTGCACTCTCTAGTGTGGCAGGGCCGCGCAGGGCGTGGCAAGCACCTGCGGTGCGGCAGACGCTCGCTCTTCGCTCGCAAGGACATTTGGGCTTGCCCCGGTCCGCAAATGCGAGGCACCTGGAGCACCAATTTCCAGCCTGCCCAAAGGGCTGAAGAGGCGGGCTCATTCGCCGGAGAAGGGATTTGTCTCGTGCGGCTTCAGGGCTGTCGGGTCGGGAGCAGCATTCGGCTCGTGGACGGCGCGGTTGGGGACGGGCGCATCTTCGGTGCCGCCAAAAGTCCGGAAGACCCGGTTCGGGTCGCCTGGCAAAAGGTGATTCTGTTCCAGGCTCAGACGCACACGGCGGCGGAATTCACGGACCGGGGCGTATTGCTGGTTGGCCAGCGTCTTGAAGACGACGGGGAAGATCATTTCGGAGCCTTTGACTGCGTCGACGCCGAGAATCTGTGGGTCTGCGACAAAAACGGACTTGAATTGATCGCTGCTGCGAATCTCCATCGCTGTTGCTTTGAGCAGCTTCATTACTTCGTCGGGATTAGCGGAGAAGTCGACGCTGACGTTGATGGTGGCGACCGAGTAGCCAACGCTGAGATTGGCTACGGTTGTGATCTGCGAGTTGGGAATGACGTAAAGCGTACCGTCACCATCGCGCACGGTGGTTTTGCGGAGGGTCATTCCCTCCACGGCGCCAGTCAGGCCAGCTACGCGAACCGTGTCGCCAACGTTGAACTGGTCTTCAATCAGGATGAGCACGCCGTTGAGCATGTCTTTGACAATGTTCTGGGCGGCGAGGCCGATGGCAATGCCGGCGACACCGGCCGAGGCGAGGAGGGGAGCCAGGTTGACCCCCAGGGCGGCGAGGAACTGCAATCCCGCAATGAGCCCGATAATAGCCAGGCCGGTGGTGCGGATGACGCCGGAGAGAGTGCGCACCTGCCCCACCCGCTCAGGCGCGGCTGCATGGCGCTCGGCCGCGCGCACCATATTCGTGGTAATCATGCGCAATAACCTGCTCAGGATAAAGGCGATAAGAGCAACTACGAGCAGGTGTGGCACTTTGGTGCGAATGAACTCTTGAGTGTCGTAAATCCACTCATCAAGAACTTTGCCGAGAAATCGGCCTTCGGCAAACAGGCCCGATCTCGATGCAACCAAAACTGCACTTAAAAAAGGGTGCATCCTAAACTCCTGTTTCTAGACTAGACTGTGCGCAGGCAGAGCCAGGCTGTATTCACACCGGCGCAGGGGCTGGAGAGCGTGAGGCCTGGCTGGTGGCAACGGTGGCGTTCTGCAGGACAAAATCCAAATCCGGCACCGGTGCACCTCAGGAGTTTTTCGATGCAGCCGATTCGTGATCCTTTCCCCGACATGGGCCAAATACGGACGGCGAGACGTGCCGCCCACAGACCGGCGAAGGTTTTTCTGGTAATCGGTTTGCTTTGCGTGTCGTCGATGTTGGCAGGCGCCCAGAACAATACTCAAACTCCTCTGTCGCCACCACCTCCCAGGCCTACGGGTGTGCTTTTGCCGGAGGTCAACCGCTTGCCGGACGCGAACCAGCAGATGGAGATGCGGGAGCAGCAAAGCAAATCGCAGAACTATGCAGCCGCGAACGCCTTGCGCAAAAAGCAGATCGCAGACGATACGGAAAAGCTGGTCAAACTGACCGCCGATTTGAAGGTTGAGGTCGACAAGGCAAGCAAGGACACGCTCTCGTTATCCGTGATCCGCAAGGCCGATGAAATTGAGCGTCTGGCGCATAACATCAAGGAAAAAATGAAGCTGACGCCGGGCCCGGGTTGATCGTCATTGTCGTTTTCTAAAGCCATCATCACGCAATGGATGCAAGGAGGATTCCGTGCAGCAAAGCAAAACGCGAACGCGATGGGCGAAGCGGAACTCGGGATTAACGGCGTTCCTCATTGCCGGGGGTGTCCTGCTGGCTGCCGGGCAAAATCAACAGAACGGCCAGCAATCGAGCAACAGCCAGCCGCCGGGCCAACCCAGCCCGGATCGAGCCTGGACCGCCAGCGGGCCGGTAGCCTTCACGCCGAATCAAGCTGATAGACAGAATTTCGATGCCGCCAATCTGGAGCGCAGAAAACAGCTTGCGGATGACAGTGCGAAGCTGCTCAAGCTGGCTACGGATCTGAAAACCGAGGTCGACAAAACGACCAAGGATACGCTCTCGCTCAGCGTTATCCGCAAGGCGGATGAGATCGAAAAACTGGCCCACAGTGTGAAAGAGAAGATGAGACTCACCGCGGGGGCGAACTGAGGGCGATTTGCCTGCTGCACGGTTAGGATTGCCATGCGCGATTGGCGAAACATACATCGGGGTTCTGCTTCAAGCGAGCGCAAGGCTGCTCGCATTCTGCGAAAGCCGCGAAGGCCCCTGCTCGCTGCCGTCCTTTTTGTCGTTGGGGCTCTTGCGGCGGTTGGGCAGAATCCCGCCACACCGGGCGGGGCGCTACGCACGGATCGTATCGACCTTCCGACACCAATCAACCAGCCGCCCGATGCCGTTGAGCAAACGAGAATGATGGATCGGGCTTCGAAAACAAAAACTTACGCTGCGGCCAATGCCGAACGCAGGAGACGCATTACTGAAGGCACGGCGAAGCTGCTCAAACTCGCCGGAGAACTTAAATCGGAATTGAGAAGAGCTACGGACGAACCTCTTTTTCCCGACCTGGTTCGCAAACTGGACGAGATGGAAATCACGGCACACAACGTGAAGGAAGAAATGGAGCTCACCGTCCGCGCCAACTGATTCGCTGGACACGAACAGTATTTGCTTCACAATTGAGACCAAGGATGATGCTTTCATTTCTGATCCGATCGTCATCGAAAGGCTCGAGCCTGGGGCGAAATCCGGGTGCGCTTGTGCTCGTGATTGCGATGGGTTTTGCGTTTTATCCGATCGCGGTGGGCGGCAGGCAAGTGCAGCGTAACCCAGTCTTCCAGCTACCCGGCTCCACCGCTCCGGGGACTTTAGAAGATCCCAACGGAGACAACGACGTCGATGCGGAGCGCCTGCTCAACGTGCTGAATGCCGAGCGCCAAAAGTCGATGGTTTCCGATACCGATAAGCTGCTCCGCCTGGTGAACAACCTGAATGGTGAGATCGAGCGCAACGACCCGGGTGTGCTTTCGTCCAATCAGTTGCGCAAAGTTGCAGAGATCGAAAAGCTGGCGCACACCATCAAAGACAAGATGAGTTATTCCGTGCGGGGTACGGCTCCCTATCGGCCTCCCCCACCGCTGCTCAAGCGATAATGTTGCGGGTCTAGCGATTGTCGCGGTACTGGGGCAAGGCCGGCACTTTTCGATTCCGGATCGGATTGCTACAATCAGTTTGGCTTTTTTGAAATAGACGGTGTTTTGGGGCGGAAACAAGCCCAAATACCACGTGCAAGGGGCTTGAGGGGATCCTGGCGAGTGTCATGTGCCGGATTCGCAAGGGCCTGTGGAACTAAGGTTTTTGGAGAATGACGGGAATGGACCTGGCCATTTCGAGTGTGCGCATGCACGAGCCAACAGTGGGCGGTCTCGGCCCGGAGCAACTGGTTCATATGTACCGGCTGATGTATCTCTCCCGCGCCGTGGACGACCGTGAGATTCTCCTCAAACGCCAGCAGAAAGTTTTCTTTCAGGTTTCCGGGGCCGGGCACGAGGCGCTTCAGGTGGGCGCGGCTCTTGCGCTTCGACCTGGCTACGACTGGTTTTTCCCATATTACCGCGATCGCGCGTTGTGTCTGACCCTGGGCGTGACGCCGACGGAAATGCTTTTGCAGGCGGTTGGCGCCTCGGGCGACCCGGCCAGCGGTGGCCGCCAGATGCCGACCCACTGGAGCAGCCGCCCGCTGCACATTGTGAGTACATCGTCGTCGACCACGACCCAGTTGCTGCATGCGGTGGGGTGTGCCGAGGCCGGCCGCTACTTCAGCCATCATCCGGAAGCGGCCGCTAAGGCCGATGGAGACTACCGAGCATTTCACGATGTTGAGTTTCATGGCGACGAGGTCGTCTTCACCTCGCTCGGCGAAGGCTCCACGTCGCAAGGCGAGTTCTGGGAGGCGATCAACACTGCTTCGAATAGGAGACTTCCGGTCGTCTTCTGCGTGGAAGACAACGGCTACGCCATCAGCGTTCCGGTTGAAGTAAACACGCCGGGCGGGAACATTTCCAGGCTGGTTGCCAATTTTCCCAACTTCTATTTTGCTGAGATCGACGGAACCGACCCGGAAGCCAGCCTGCGTGCGTTTCAAGAAGCTGTGGCGCATTGCCGCGCGGGGCTTGGACCGGCCTTTGTCCATGGGCATGTAGTGCGGCCCTATTCGCACTCGCTTTCAGATGATGACAAGCTTTACCGCTCGAGTGCGGAGCGCGAAGCAGACGCCATGCGCGACCCGCTGGCGAAGATGCAGATGCGGTTGCTGCGCGAAGGGATTCTGACCGACGAGCAGATCAACGCCCTGGAAAAAGAATTGGATCATGAGGCCGAAGAAGCGGCCACGCGCGCACTTGAAGATCCGTTGCCCAAAGTGGAGAGCATTCCGCTGCATGTTTACTCTGAGGACCTTGATCCGGCCAGTTCGCTTTTTGCGACAGAAGAGGTTGAGACGCCGGGTAGCTCGTCCGCTGGTGGAGGCAAGACCGGCCGCGAAAAGGGAAGTACTCCCCGGACCATGGCCGACCTGATCAATGCCTGCCTTCACGACGAGATGCGCCGCGATCCNNGCAAGGGCGGGGTTTTCAAATTGACGGCTGGATTGCAGGCTGAATTCGGTTCCGAACGCGTATTCAATTCGCCGCTCGCTGAGGCCAACATCGTGGGCAGGGCCGTGGGGTACGCAACGCGGGGCATGAAGCCGGTTGTGGAGATCCAGTTCTTCGACTACA
>PLTV01000005.1:1791-3025 GCA_003164635.1 Acidobacteriaceae bacterium | reverse complement strand
TTGATTTGATTTAGGTTTGTGCGATTACTCGCCCTGCACTCAGGCAACTACTGCCTTGAACGCCGCGCTCTTCGACGCGATGCAATCCAGAAGATCGTTCCATGATTTGGCGAACGATGCGACTCCTTCCCCGAGCAGCTCGGCAGCGACAGTATCGGTATCAATACCCGCAATTGCAAATTCAGTGAAGATTTTGTCGTTATTCTCGGGTAGAGCTTCGCCGAATTGCGTATGAGCGGCAAGCGCATTCAAGGTTGCCTCAGGCATCGTGTTAATGGTGGAGGGCAAGGCGAGGGCCTGGACATACAGGATGCTCGATGCTTTGGGGTCCTTGGTTCCTGTGCTGGCCCAAAGAAGACGCTGAGGGCGGGCTCCAGCGTTCTGAATACGCTGCCACCGCGGCGAATCCAGTAGCGTGCGATACATTCCATATGCCTTTTTGGCGATGCCGATTCCAAGCTGATTGCGCAGGATTTCCGGAACCTTCGGTGCTACAGCTACATCCCAACGGCTGACGAAGAGTGACGCCACGGAACCAACATCGGGATTGAGTCCGGCAGCTATGCGGCGCTCGACGCCGCGCATGTACGCTTCGGCTGCGGCGACATATTGCTCCCCTGAGAACAGAAGGGTTACATTCACTGGAATGCCGGCAAAGATCGCTTCTTCAATGGCCGGAAGCCCCTCACGTGTTCCTGGAATCTTGATGAATAGATTGGGCCGCGCTGCGCGGTTGTGGAGAGCTTTGGCTGCTGCGAGAGTGCCGGTCGTGTTATGCGCCAGAAGCGGCGATACCTCCAGGGAGACCCAGCCATCCACTCCGTCGGTTCGGTCGTAGATTGGTCGGAACAGATCGGCCGCCTGCCTGAGGTCTTCAAGAGCCAACTCGAAAAACAGCACCTCGCCGGATTTGCCCTCATCCAACTTCCGGCGAATAACATCGTCGTAGTCGTTGCTGTTCTTGATGGCGTGATCGAAGATAGTTGGGTTCGAGGTGAGACCAGTGACTGAAAGTTCTCGAATATAGCTCAGCAGCGTACCGCTGGCAAGCAGCCGATGTGTGATGTTATCGAGCCAGATGCTCTGACCAATTCTGTGCAGTTTCTCGGCCGTTCGATTCATTTGATTCCTCTTGGAAAACACTTCACTCCACCTCTGGTTGGATTTCAAGTGCGCTTACTTTGTCAACTCTGCGCTGATGGCGAATCGCGCCGCTGAAGCGAGCCTTTAGAAA
>PLTV01000005.1:0-1780 GCA_003164635.1 Acidobacteriaceae bacterium | reverse complement strand
CCCACTCCACTGCCGCAGAGCGCTATCCCGCGATCCACTTTGCCCGCGGCAACGGCTCTGGCCAGTGGAATCACGTAATCCGGGTAATCGTCTCCCGGGCTCGGATGAAGCGCACCGAAGTCGATGACCTCATGAGCTCCGCCGCGCAGCAAATTCGTGATCTGCTCCTTCAGAACGAACCCTCCATGGTCTGAGGCGATTCCAACGCGCATGGTGCTTTCTCCTTGAGTAAGTCAAGTACACGATGAGCCTGCCGGCAAACGTTCTCCGCAGTGAAGCCGTAGTGCTCCATTACCACCGGTCCAGGCGCCGACGAGCNNCCGAAGGTGTCTATCCCAATGACGGCGATCCTGGGGCCGACAAAGGACTGCCATCCGACCGGGGAACCAGCCTCAATGACCAGGATTGGTACATTCGCGGGGAGAATTCTTTCCCGATAATCGTCCGATTGCGCAGCGAACAGGTTTGTACTCGGCATACTTACCACTCTCGCGTGAACGCCTCCTGCCGCGAGCCGTTCGCGACCTTCAAGCGCCAGATGAACTTCCGATCCTGTAGCGATCAGAACGATGTCTGGTCGCCCATTTGTCGGAGAATCCGCGAGGATATAGCCACCTAACGGAACCCCCGTCGGAATAGCGGGATAGGAATTCAAGTCGAGCACCGGAAGACCCTGGCGTGTGAGCACCAATGCGACAGGCCCCTGCATTCTGCCGATCGCAACTCGCCAGGCGGCTACCGTCTCGTTGGCATCCGCAGGGCGAAGGACAACCATGCCCGGAATCGAGCGCAATCCAATGAGTTGCTCCACAGGCTGGTGCGTCGGACCGTCTTCACCCATACCAATGCTGTCGTGCGTGAAGATATAGATCACTGGGAGGGCGTTCATCGCCGCAAGGCGCATGGGAGGCCGCATGTAATCACTGAAGATGAGGAACGTGCCGCCATACGGAATCAAGCCGCTGTGCAAGGCCATTCCATTGAGAATGGCTCCCATCGCATTTTCGCGAATACCGAAATGCATATTGCGACCGGCCCAGTCCTCCGGTTCGAAGTTGCCGGTCCCGTCAATGTTTGTATGGGTACTTGGAGCGAGGTCTGCAGAGCCGCCCATCATTTCCGGCAAACGAGTGCCGAGGATTTCGATCATTTTGCCGGAAGCGACGCGGGTGTCCATCGGGCCATCCGCTGGAGTAAACGCCGGCAGTCCCATGTCCCAATCGTTTGGTAGGTCCCTGTCAATCACTCTGTCGAACTCAGCAGCAAGGCCCGCGTGTTCTTGCGCGAAGGCCTTGAACCGCGACTCCCATTCCACCTGCGCATCGTTACCCCGGGCGATAGCTCTACGAAAATGCTGCAGCGCCTCCTCCGGGACATGGAAGGAAGGCGAAACGGGCCAGTCCATTGCTTCTTTGGTAAGCCGCACCTCTTCGACGCCAAGGGCTTCTCCGTGAGCGGCGGCAGTGTCCTGCTTATGAGGACTGCCAAAGCCGATGTGCGTGCGGACAGCGATCAACGACGGGCGGTCTGTTTCGTTTCGAGCGTTCTCGAGTGCCTGCGCAATGGTTTCTACATCATTGCTCTGTTCCACGCGTTGCACATGCCAACCGAAGGCAGCGAAGCGAGCCATGCGATCCTCGGTGAATGTCAGCTCTGTGCTTCCCTCAATGGTGATGTGGTTATCTGCGTATAGAACGATGAGTTTTCCAAGATGCTGGTGGCCTGCGACCGATCCAGCCTCCGAGGAGATTCCTTCCTCAAGATCGCCATCGCTGACAAG
>PLTV01000291.1:33191-33927 GCA_003164635.1 Acidobacteriaceae bacterium | reverse complement strand
CAGAAGGGAAGAATGGCAAGGCGGAGGAGAAATGCGGCCAGCCCCACGGTCAGGACAGCGATTCGGCGACTGCGCGCCAGTCGTCCGAGCGGGCGCTCGATGGGAAAAAAAAGTGAATTCCCGAGGTTGGGCAGCGCGAAGGGAACCGCCAGAGCGATCAGCGTAAGTCCGCCTTCCAGCAGCATCAACGAAAGGCCATTGTCGGGAGCTGAAGAAAGGAGCATATCTACACTTGATCCGCGCGGCGGGTTGATTGCGAAAGAATCCTGTTGAGACAACGAACGTCTTAAGATTCAGGNNTTCCGTTACAAGGATTGTCGATCACGCAGCGCGAAAGAGCAAAGGAAAGGGAGAGGCACGTATCGGGAAGTGAACTCCCCGCCGCGACTCTCCCAAGTGGTGCAGCAAACTCGATGGTGAGACCCAATGTTCGATCTAGCTGAAGTTAGGTCACGTAACTGCCGAGGGTCGTACTAACCTGGCCAAAGGCTTTGTTAATACCAGCGGCAAAACCCTTCATTCCGGCAGTGGCGCCGAATGCGATGAGAGCTACGACCAAGGCGTATTCAACCAGGTCTTGACCGTGCTCCTGTTTCCACAAGAGGCGCAGCTGCTTCAGGCATTTGAATATTGCAGACTGCATTGGAAAGCCTCGTTTGGGGATTGATTTCCTATACGTCACCCGGCAAGGGGGACGACGCGAAGCCGACTGGCAGTGCGTCGTTTCTCCCCAGCA
>PLTV01000291.1:591-33151 GCA_003164635.1 Acidobacteriaceae bacterium | reverse complement strand
CCTGACCTTCCTCGCGGCTCGCCAGTTCCTGGAACTTGATGTACATCTTCAGAATTGCTGTGTTCATTTTTTTCTCCGTTTTCAAATGAGGTTGCGAGTAAGTTGTGGATCCCTTTGCAAGGAACGTGTTCTCTGGCCCTGAATGCGGTGAACGGTTCCTGTGCCAAGGAGCGAAGTTGCCTGGAGCGAGTTTCTAAATCCGGGTGAAGACTACGTGACGTAGCTGCCGAGTGTCGTGCTGATCTGACCAAAAGCGGTGTTCAGACCACTGGCCAATGCTTTCATGCCAGCGGTTGCGCCGAAGGCGATGAGAGCAACGACCAGAGCATACTCAACCAGGTCCTGACCCTCTTCGCGAGAAGCCAAATCCTGAAGCTTGATGTAAAGCTTGAGAAGCATGGTATTCATGGTGTTTGCGTATCTCCGTGAAGTTCGTTTCCCCAGCATCTGCCTGGGCACCTTGGTCATAGCAAGCTACGTGCCAATCGCGCAAATCGCGTAATATGCATATAAGTCAATAGCTTACGGTTTTACGGGTAAGGAAGAAACTATATAGCGCTGTAAACGCCTGTTTACAGCGCGCGCGCGCAAAGACCCGCCTCGTATACATTCCATAAAAGTTCCAACAAGGGCGGATTCCACGGGGGATGGGACCGTTCGGCGATCTGCCTCTTTTGTGGGAGGGGCTCGAAGGCGCCATTGAGATCGTTGAAGGGAACGTAGAATAGCGGTCATGGCAAGCACGCAAACTTCAACGAACAAGACCCGGTATGACATCGCAGAACTTTCAATCGCACTGGTTAGTGGATTGGCACTTGCCATTACGGCGCTTTTCATTTGCGTAGCGCCGTTGACGGGCCAAATTGCCGGCGCCCGGGATTTTGTTGTGTATTGGGCTACGGGCCAGCAACTGGTTCATCATGCGAATCCCTACGACGGCGAGGCCATGATGAGCGTTGAGCGAGGCGCGGGTCTGCCAGTGGGCTACGGCGTTCTGTTCATGCGAAATCCCCCATGGGGACTTCCGATCGCGTATCCTTTGGGTTTCGTTGGTGTGCGAGTTGGTGCGTTGATCTGGTCATTGGGATTGCTCGGTTTGTTGTGGGGCTCAGTGCGCATGGTCTGGGAGATGAGCGGCCGTCCGCGCTATCTCTTAAATTTTCTTGGGCTATCGTTTGCGCCGGCATTGGTGTGCCTCATCGTCGGCCAAACTTCGTTATTCGCTCTGATGGGATTGGTTCTGTTTTTGCGCCTGCATCAAACGCGGCCGTTTCTGGCTGGCGTCTCGCTATGGCTTTGCGCGCTGAAGCCGCATTTGTTTTTGCCTTTCGCGATTGTTCTGCTGGCATGGATCGTTGTTCATCGGAGTTATTCGATTCTGCTGGGCGCCGTATCGTCGATGGCCGCGAGTTGCACGGCTGCGTGGCTGATGGACCCCGGTGCGTGGGCCAACTACGGACGGATGATGCGCACATACGGAATCGAAAGGGAATTCATTCCGTGCTGGAGCGTGGTCCTCAGGCTATGGACTCGCCCTCAGGCGACGTGGATCCAGTACCTGCTGCCTGCACTTGGGTGCGCCTGGGCACTGGCGTACTTCTGGAAGCGACGCCAAAGCTGGGATTGGCTCATGGATGGCGGCCTGGTTATGGTGGTCTCGATTCTTGCGGCACCGTACTGCTGGCTCTTCGATCAGGCGCTCGTCGTTCCGGCGCTGTTGTGCGGAGCGTATGTCACTCGTTCGCGCGTGCTTCTGGTTCTGCTTGCACTGGCGAGCCTGGCGATCGAAGTCGGGATGGTACTCGGAGTGAAGCTGCCTTCTGCGCTGTATCTATGGACAGCGCCGGCGTGGTTGGCATGGTATCTGTTCGCCACTCGATCCAACACGCAACGGGTCACCGCAGGCTAGCAAGCTTGCATTGCATGCGAGGGAATGGCTGCACCCGATGGATGGAAGACGTCAGCTGGCTTGGCTCACCGGAGAGTCTGCGTCCTGCGGTGCATGGGCAGAGGGAAGAATCTGCAGCGTGTCGCCGCGTTGCGTCTGGGTTCTGCGGATCGTTCCCGCGGGGAGTTCAAGAATGGAGTGCGCGGAAAGGCAGACAGAAAGCCGCCAGGGAGGAACGCTTTCGCGTACCTTGCGGATTCTGTTGTTGCGATCGATGTAAACGAGATCGATGGGGAATTGCATGAAGAAGGTATGAACGGACTCGCAGGGGACGATCCAGAGGCCTCCGCCGGGTTCGAGGCTCATTCTGCCGAGAAGGCCCTTGTTGCGCTTCGGCCCGCTGTCTGCGACTTCGAGAGAAGTCGCGAGCGTTGTGCCGCGGGTGCTATTCAGGACCTGCATTGGGTTTTCCTGGGGGAGCGGAGCCGGATGGATGCGCGGGCCTCCCGAATCAGGAGGCCCGCGTCTGATTTACTGCGGGGTTGCGGGTGCCGAAGAAGTCGTGGCCGAAGACGAGGACGCTGAGCCGAATTGGCCATTGGCCCCTTCGATGACGAGTGGCGTTTCGGGCTTCATGCTCTCGATCAGCTTCTCAATGGGAATGGTCGTGGGGGGTGTTGCCGCTGTGTTCTCGGGCGTCTTGGCGTCCGGATTGTTCATGGCAATGCCGGAGTTCGGCGGCAGGAATTTCTCAGGGAATTTCAGCTCTGGCGGATTGGTGCCGGCTGGTATCGGCGCAATGATCTCGGGCGTCACAATGATGATCAGCTCGGTGTTGGTCTTGGTCCTCTGCATCGATTGAAAGAACTTGCCGATGAAAGGAATGTCGCCAATGAAAGGGATTTTCTGAAACGATTCGGTTTCAGTGTTGTCGAGCAGTCCGCCGAGAACAAAGCTCTGCCCATCATTCAGCTCGACTTCGGTTTTGACCTTGCGGGTGGTGATGGCCGGGACATCGAAGCCGGAGATTTCGATTGCATTCGTGAAGTCAAGAGCGCTGACTTCAGGAGCGACCTGGAGGCGGATGGTGCCCCGCGGCGTGATGGTGGGAATGAAGTTGAGGCGAACCCCATACTCCTTGAACATGATGGAAATTGCGGACTGGCCACCGGCAGAGGCTTGGGCGACGGGATAAGGATATTCTCCACCGGCGAGGATGCTTGCTTCCTGTTTGTTGACTGCCATGACGTTCGGCTCTGCAAGGGTCTCAACAAGTCCGCGCTGCTCGAGAGCCTCGATGGTTGCGCCGAGGTTCAATCCGGGGAAAAAGGTGAAGAGCTGCAACTCGTTGCCGATGGTCGCGGATGCGCCTGATCCGGAGGAGGGCAAGCCGACAGTGGGAGGAGAATATTGGCCGGTACCGACAGTGGCGAGGGTGTTGCCAAGGCCGGTGCTGAAAACGTTGATGCCGAGCTGCTTTTCTTTGCTGCGGTCAACGCTCATGTAGCGGCATTTGAGCAGGATCTGCGGATCGGCCGCGGGAACCTGGACATTGAGAAGGTTGACCACCTTGCCGCCGGTGGATGCGATCTGCACAGCGCGCGCGGAGGAAGTCAGATCCTTAACCGTGCCGCGCAGGAAAAGCATGTTGTTTTCGGATGTGATCTTCAAGGGCTGTCCGGGAAGCTCAAGCGAGAGCTCGCGGCGGATGGCGTCCATATTGTCTGTGGAAAGAGCGAGGCTGGGGCGCACAGTCAAATTGAAGAACTGCCGACCCCCACGCCGATCCCAGATGATGAGGCTGGTCTCGCCGGCCGCTTTGCCATTGACAAGAATCTCTGTCGGGCTGACGGCGGAAGCTTCGGCAATTTCACCGAGGCCGATCGATACGCGCGCTATCGGCTGGGCGCAGTCGATCAGGATAGTCTTGCCTACGGCGACCGCAACTTCATTCGTTGAATCCTGTACGGGGGCGGCGCCGGGCTGCGATGGCGCCGTCGATGGGGCTGGAGGAACCTGAGCATTCAGCTCCAATTGGGCGCACAGGAAAACGGACAATGCGCAGAAACATGCGGTGGTTATGCCTGTTTTCGCTCTCACTGCTTTGCCTCGGGAACGGAAAATTTTTGTTCAGAACGTTTTGAACCGTTGTAGATTTCGATGGAGACGTGCGACGATTTTGGCGGCCCCTGCACACGCGCAACAGTTTTTGCCTTAACAGGCGGCTGATTTTGATCTGTGAAGATGTTGCCCATGTTGGTGCCGACGACCGGCTCTGTCTTGGTGTCGAGCGGATTGCGAAGGACGAGCTGAATCTTGACGCCGGAGCCGGCCAGAGTGAGTGTCTCGGCTTGTTCTGGAGTGACGAGAAGATTGACAACCTGGACCTGCTGCGGTTTTCCTTCAGCGTCTTTTTGAATGTTGATGCCGGCGGAGAGAACTTCGACGTTCTGAAGGATGGTTCGAACGAGCGTTCCGGCCAAGGCCTCAGGCGAGTTGGGAGCGTTATTCGTTCCTGGGGGAGTGCCGGAGGCGAGAACGTCGACGTGCATGCCGGGAGTTGCAAATCCAGCGACGCCGACAACCTCATCGACCTTGACCGCGATGGCGCGCATTCCATCTGGAATGGTTGAGGCCAGACCGCCGCCTGAGCCCACGGGAGCAAGACGGTTTTCCAGAATCGGCTCGCCCTGATAGAGGTCTGAGATAACGCCGCGTCCTATGGCGGCTTCGGGCTTGAGGATCGCTCCCTTGGGAGCTGTGCCGGCGATATCGACCGTGGTCAAGTTTTGTGCGGTGAGTACGGTGCCCAGCTTGATATCTGCGGCGGCCGCAACAATCCGAGTGGTGCTCGGCGCCGAACTGCCCAGCCGATTTCCGATCACCTTGAACACCAGGAAGGCGCACGCCCCTGCAATGACGAACGCGAGGAGTAGGATCGTTAGTAGTCTTTTGTTCATCTGAAGACCGCTTGAACTGGCTACCTGGCCAGCTCCGCCTTTCTGTCCCGAGAGTGTTTCGTCACCCAAGGAAGCAAACTTCGCATGCGCGCCGAACCGGGCAAGAAATCACTTAGAACCAGATATGTTCAAACGCGAATTCAGTGTAGCCGCTGTCGACCTCATAATTGAGGTTGGAAGGGTGCTTGAAATAGAACGGGGTATCAAGAGTGCTATGAGGAAGATGGATGCCTATCTTGATTGTGGCAACGGTTAGAATGAAATTTTGAGTGCTTGATGCGGCCTATTTCAAATTTGCCGGAGTTGGCATGGTCCATCGAATCACCGGACAAGCGGTGCAACGCTTGAAAGCGCGTTAGGAGAAGTCTTCTCGTACATGAGCGATGCGCGCATCATCTCGCTTTTTTCGACACGCCCGGAACCAAGGCAACGGCCAGCGTCCTTTGCGTTCTCAATTGTGGCGCACGCCGCGGCGACGCTACTTTTGTCTTTTGGAATTATCTATACTCCCGAGCTCAACGATCGAATTGTCACCAAGCGCTACATCGTTCGCCACCTTGACCTGCGAACGCCAAAAACGCCCGTGCGTCAGTCAGCTTCGAAGGGTGTTGTTTATCCGGGCCCGCATGAGGCGGTAGTTCACAAAACATCGCCGGGAATTAAGCCTGCTCAGTTGCAAGCGGTGATGCGTTTAACGGCGGACGCCGACAAGGGCCCACAAACACTCATCCAGCCCGATATTTCAGAACCCGTTCAACTGAAGGTCGAAACGCCGGTACCGTCGGTGACAATCTGGACGCCGAAGGTGACTCCTGTGAAGGTTATCGTGGCGCCGCAACCGCAACCCGCGACGGCTTCAGACGTAAAGCCATCGGTGAAGGCGCCAAATCTTGAGGTCAATCTCGCCGATCTCCCGATTTCATCAACCGATTATCCGACGGAGGCGCTGCCGGTTTTTCCGAGTTCGACATCCCCGTTAACGGTTCACGGCCCCAAGGTAGTGCAGCTTTCTCCGGTGACGGCTACACAGCCATCGGCTCAGCCAACGCCGACCGCGGTCATGTCCATCTCCGATCTCCGCATGCCCGATGGGACGGCGACATTGCCGCCGATCAACGAAACCGCAGCGCAGAGTGAATTTGGAACCCTTGCTCCCGGCCAACCGTCAACGGGCAATCGATCGAGCGTTACAGGCGGCCAGGGCATTGAACACCCAGCCGGAGACTCGGGCCAGCCTGGCGGTGTTCCGGGGCCAGGAAACGGAACTCGTACGGGCTCGGGCACAGGCTCAGGAACGGATGATGGGCCGACCACCGTGCAATTCAATTTGCCGAAGAACGGACAGTTTGGCGCAGTTGTCGTCGGCGCTTCGCTTGAGGCCAAGTATCCCGAACTGTCGGGAGTCTGGAGCGATCGCGTCGCCTACACCGTTTACCTGCATGTGGGTCTGTCGAAAAGCTGGATCCTGCAGTATTCGCTTCCACGCTCGACGGAGGCTCAGGACTCGGGCAACGTGAGCCGACTCGAAGCGCCATGGCCTTACAACATAGTCAGGCCCAACTTAGCGCCCGATTCGCTGAATGCGGATGCGCTGCTGGTGCATGGCTATGTGAACGAAGCAGGGAAGTTTGAGTCGCTTGGTGTTGCGTTTCCGCCCGATTTCCAAGCGGCGCAGTTTGTTTTAGACGCTCTGAATCAGTGGCAATTCAGGCCCGCCGCGCGGAATGGGCTGATGCAAAAAGTGGAAGTTCTTCTGATCATCCCCGAAGAGCGCGAGGATTGAGTTTCCAACCGGCCCGCCACTTATGTACAGCAGGCCGGAAGGGAGCAGACCGCAGGCTTCGTTGCAGTGAAGCCTAAGTGGTACTGTCTGGAATCAATCGAGCCTTACTTAGCTTCCCTGCAATCGTTGCGAAGATATCCGCGAGAGCCGAAGGCGATTCCGTATTCGAAGAGTAGCACTGGCTGTTAGAGCCCGACTGATTGTAGTCAGAATAGAAGTACTCCGAATTCGGGGTCGATGCGATGTCTTGCATCGTCTGGCAGGGACTGATGCCAGGATAGGCGCTGGTGTTTGAGCCTAGATGGAACGCGGAGAAGAATGAATTTTGATCGGTCGGGCAACCGGCGTTGTTGATGCTGTCGGAAATGTCATTCGAATTCCAGCTAAAGCTTCCGGTCGCGGGTGATCCGTATGCGACGGCATAAATGAGAGTGCCGGCGCTTTTCGACGCCGAAGCGGCTACAACTGCCTGTCCGCAATCTCCGACGTCAGAAGGATAAGTTCCGCTGGCCGAGGGATTGTTCGTGACGAAGAACTGGTTCGAAACTCCGTAGCGGGTGGATGCGTTGGAGTTACCGTCGCTGAGCACGATCATAATGTTGATGGGTTGAGACGTCGGATTCGCGGAAATCTCCTGCGCATATTCGGCGGCAAGCGATGCCTGCGCTGCGTAGATAACGCCTGCAAGATAGGTGCCAAATTCGCCGGCCTGATTAGGCGGCGCGAGACATCCGGAAACGGCGGGTGTGGTACTCGTTGCAGGCTGCCCGACAGTTGAGACAAGAGTCGAATTGGAATTCGGGGAATTACTCGCATCGGAGGAGCGGTAATCATTGCTGAAGCTTGTGATCTGATAAGTACCGGTTCCAGTTGGCACCTGGTATCCCGTGCTGGCGCTGCTGGGAAGCGTTGGAAACGAGTAGGGAAGTGCGGTGGCCAGGCCGGGTGTCGGCGTGCTGTAGAACGAAGGGTTCAGGCTCTGCGGCGGAGAGCAGTTCTTATCGTTGTTCGCTGTATTCGGGTCAATGTTTGGGAAGGTAAACACGCTCACCGCATCGACGGAGGGCGCGAGACCGGCGAGCAGGTTTTGTGCTCCGGTCATGGCGCAGCCGAGCTGCGTACTGCCGCAGTTCGAGTCTGTATCATCCATCGACAAGGTGGTATCCAACAGGAGCGCGACATTCAGAGGAACGGGCTTACCTTTTGTCGCGGTGGCGACAGCCGACACCGTCATTTGCTTGATACCGAAGATCTGCGCGAAGAAGGTGGGAACGATTGCCTGCTCCTTGACCTGGATCGCATTGGCCGCGCCGGGACCCTCGCAGAGGATTC
The DNA here is from genome assembly GCA_003164635.1 of Acidobacteriaceae bacterium. GTDB lineage: Bacteria > Acidobacteriota > Terriglobia > Terriglobales > Acidobacteriaceae > Telmatobacter. Next base: position 25,188 of record PLTV01000291.1, on the reverse strand, counting down.
CCATATTCGCAACGGTGGTAAGGCACTCAAGCTTTGGCCAGCCGGGAGCCATGGAGACATTCTGCAGAGTGGAGTAGGAGTTACTGCCTCCGGTGGTTGCGGCAAAGTTTGAAGCTGTTGAAATGGCAGCCGAAGAATAGATGTCCCTCGCGCCCGCCAACGCGGCCGCGTCCGTTGCGGCCTGAAGCTGGCGATAGCTCATGTAGGCATGTCCTATGTCGAGCACGAAAGCACCGATACCAAGGAACAACACCATCATAAAGGCGACCCACGGCAGCACTTGGCCGCGTTGATCGCTGAGTGTTTGATGAGTGAATCGTCTCACGTTCATTGAACTAACTCCTCTTGCTGGTAGAAAGACCGCGCTACACTGCGGCGAGGCCTTCTCGAATTCGGAAAGCTTGTTATTCTCCAGTTAGGTTGTTCCGTCGGGAATCAAACGAGCGTACAGAAAATTCGCCGAGATTTGTTGGAAAATATCGTTCATGTCAGATACCTGCGTGCCGGTGGATACGCAAGTGCTTCCAGATCCGCTCTGGGTGTAGTCGGAGTAGAAATACTGCGGTCCCGAGGCCATTTCCGACATCACCTGGCAAGGCGTGATGTTTGCCTGGGGTCCGCTCGAATCGGTGGTGCAGCCCGATGATTCAGATCCGTAGGCGACGGCATAAACAATGGTGCCTTGCGCTTTGGCGTAGTTTGCCGCCGCGACGGCTTGCTGGCATTGATCGAATGGCGATGGGTAATTCGTGAGGCTTGACGTTGCGCCGCCGCCCGGAAAGGTGTTGGTTGTCGCGATTGCCGTGCCGCTTGTGGTGGATGCGTTCATCTTTGACGCGCTGGCGTTGGCTTCGCCATCGGTGAGGATAATCATGATGTTCTGCGGGTTGGCGTTGGCGTTGGCCGCTGTTTCTGATGCAGCCTGCGCAATGAGAGCCGCCTGGGCAGCATAGATCACACCGGCGTAATAAGTGCCATCGCCGCCTGGAGCCTGCATGCCGGGGCAACTCGCTCCGGAAGTCGTTGTTCCTCCGCCTACGGTCATCGAAATGTTGGAACTGCCGACCAGCGTTGTCGATGAATCTGAGGATTTGTAGTCGCTCTCAAACGGCGTGATTTGATAGTTGCCCATGTTGGAACCGGTCGGGCTGTAACTCGTGGCTCCGATGTCAGGAAGTGTATAGGGTACGATTGTCGGATTCGAGCCGCTGCAGTTGAAGTCATTGGAGGCAGTGCCATTGGTGACGGGAGGGAAAGTGAAGATGGCGACCGAATCAAGCGCATTTTGCGATACGCCATTGGTTATCGATCCGCATCCGAGCACGGAAGAGCAGGGATAAAGATTTTGAAGGAGTGTCTGAACGCCCATCTCCGCACAAATTACTCGTTCCGCGCCGCCGTCGCAATTGGTGTCGACTGTTTTCATCGAAGCCGTTGTGTCAATGATTACGGCTACGTTATATGGCTGCGATTTGGCGCCGGAGATGGCCGCGGTAGATGTAGTGGAAATGGTCATCTGACCCATACCGAAGACACGCGCGAAGAAGGTGGGGATGACTGCCTGCTCCTTCACCTGGATGGCGTTGGCGTAGTTGGGCGCGGTGCAGCCAATGCCCATGGACTTGATGGTGCTCAGGCATTTCAGGACGGGATAGCCTGGAACCATGGAGACGCTGTTTGAGCCGTTGATGCTAAGTGCCGGATATACATTCTGGCTTCCCGCGGTCGCACTATAGCTGGTCGCCGTCGTCAGGGTGTTGTTGGTGTTCAATTGGAGAGCGCCGGCCAGCGCCGCCGCGTCCGATGCGGACTGCAACTCGCGATAGCAGTAAAAGGCGTGGCCGATGTCGAGGACAAAGGCGCCGATGCCGACGAACAGCAACATCATGAAAGCCATCCAGGGAAGCACCTGGCCTCGCTGATCCTGGCATGTTCGTCTTGAAGAAAACTGTTTGAAAGCGTTCATTGGACTAACTCCGTAGTTGTGGCTTGGAGCACAGCATTGCTCGCTGAGTACGCTTGCCCGAAGACGGAGAGGTTCAGGGGATAGGTTGCGGTAACCGTTGCAGTTGATCCCGAAGAGAGCATTGCAGCCGCCCCGGAAGAGACAGACCCGCTACTGCAGGAAAGTCCGCTATAGTTGGCGCCATTCAGTGTGTAAGAAAACGTCAGGTTGGCTGGGTTGAGTCCAGGGGCCGCGGCGATGACGGCGGAAGACGCGACGGCGCATGGGTCGAGGGTGACTTGCGCATTCACGGCCAGAGTCCGCGCGCCGATACTTACGGCATTGGTCAACTGCAGATAGTTGTTCATGGCCACGCCGAAGATAAGGATGCCGGTGGTGAGAAGAAGCATCATGGGGAGAATCAGGGCAAACTCGACAAGAGCGCTCCCTCGATCGGCCGCGCAGAGGAAGAAAGAGATGCGTGCCTTCAAAGAGGATTGCTTGTGGCGCGTGTCTGTGTGCGTGGCGGCATGCTTGCCAACGAGCCCTTTGGCGCTTACCGGTGCAAGTGAGTCGAATTGAACCTTCATTGTTACTCTCCGTGCATCGCCGAATCCGACATTCCTCTTCGAACGATGCCTTCTTTCGTATTTCAAGCCGGCCAGTGCAGGAACAATCAATTTCTGCTCTTGCGCAGCCGTTGCAAAAACTTATCCAAAGCCTTTCGGTCCGCAGCGCCCATTGTGGGGTCGCCAGGATCCTTCTGAAGCACAAACTGCAAGCCGACTCCATCCTTGCCCCAGCGGACTGCCCGTGAGTGGACGCAGATGGTGCGTTCCTTGACTTCTTCGCCAGCTCCGGAATCCTGAAGAGTCATGAGGACGAGGGTGCCCGGATACCAGCGCTCCTCGGTTACGACATACAGACCTGTTGCACTGATGTCCTTAATCTGGTGAGCCTCGGGTGGGCCGCCGGTCCAGTAGTATGCGGCTAAGCCCGGGGAAGCCTCGCGTGGAGCTTTTCTTGGATCGGGAGACCACCACCGCTCGAGCCATCCACGCGGCGGACGAACATCGGTCATCTCCGGCTGGATCAGGCCCATCAAATGGGTCTGGCGAGTTGGCGGAGCCTCCTCTTCGGAACGGTTCTCCAATTCGAGGAGCCCGGGACCCCCGCTCCAAAGCGGCTTTTCTCTCAGCAGTACGGCACTCTGGACGACCTTCGTCCCACTCTTCCGTGGCTGCTCCTGAATCTGCATGTGCGTTTCGGTGACGGGTGCGCGCTTTTGGGGGGCAACTGCCGCCTCCGTTCCAGCGGCTGAAGCCGGCGCTCCATTTCCGCCATTCAGGCCGGTGAAGCGTTCGAGCCTTTGTTGCATTTCGTCGGCGGCGCACAAGACAAGCTGATCGCCAGGCTGGGTTTGCGATGAGTAGATGGAGTGGGTAGGCAGCGCCAGCACGCTGACGGGTTGCGGCGTGGACGCGTTAGCGCGGAAAACCGGATACGACTCGACAACGTCGATCACCCGGCACTCCTGGTCAAGGTAAAGCAGGTCGAGCGGAACCCGGATACCCCATTCGGGCAACCCTCGAAAGGGCGCCATCCAGAGGCCTTCGCCGGACTTAAGGGTAAGGGACGCAATCCGCTCTTTCAACTTAGCCAGAGAAAGATCGGCCACATCCACTTCCAGTCCGAGGAAGCATTCACGAGTCTGGTTGTACGCGCAAAGTTTCCGTGATTCCATTTTGCCTCCCGCCTTCAACGAGCGCCCGGCGGCCTGGGTTAAAGGCGACATTCAGTCGCCGGTTCAAGTACTTCATTAAGGCGCACGGCATAGTGCCGGTTCGCAGCTAGAGCCGCGGAGTGCGTCCTGGTTACTGCGCCTCATCCGCCGATCGCCGGTCCAATGTCCTGGCAACGGGTGTCGATCGAGTAGCGGCCTATTTCTGCAGACTGCCTAGAGCGAATAAGCCAACAGCGGATGCGTCAGGCGTGATTACTTGACGCTGGTGCGGCGGCGTTGAATCAAGATACCCAGGACGATTGCGAAGAGCGCGCCGGAAACAATCCGGATAATTGTTGTTTGGTCCATTTCAGTTCTCCTCTTTCTCGAGTGAATTTGTGAAATTTCTATGGCTGAAAAACCGATGTGCCGGCGCATCCAGCGTGGAATCCGTTGCTCCCGGTATCGGGGTGGGCGAGCGGCTCAGAGAGCGGCATGCGATCACCCGCGATAAAGACAACTACTTAACGCGGGTGCGGCGGCGTTGAATCAGGATGACGAGCACGATTGCGAAAAGAACTCCTGAAACGAGGCGGATAATTGCTGTCTGGTCCATTGCGATTCTCCTTTTGTGAAGCGCTGTGATTCGTGCGTTGATTGCATATCCGGATTCTGGACCGATGCTGGAAGCGTCAAGTGTCAGGGCCGGCGACGGTTATTGAGTTGGCTGGCGGCGTGCGTGCAGTTGCAGACGCCGCCAGAAGAACTGTGCGCTTGCGCTTAGTTCACGCGCGAGCGACGGCGCTGGATCAAAATGCCCAGAACGATCGCGAAGAGCACGCCGGAGACAATCCGGATAATCGCTGTTTGGTCCATTTCGGTTCTCCTTTCCTTAGCTGTGGAACAAAGTCTTGAATGAATCCATCATGATGATGATCGCCGGGCCCAATGTGACCAGGAACAGCGAAGGGAAGATGAAAAACACGAGGGGGAAGATGAGCTTGATCGTGGTCTTGGCTGCTTGCTCTTCCACCTGTTGAATGCGCTGCGTTCTGAGCGTGTCAGAATGTGTGCGCAAGGTTTTGCCGATGCTGGTACCGAATTGCTCGGCCTGGATCATCATGGTGACGAGGTTGCGAACAGAGTCCACGTCGGTACGTTCGGCCAGGTGCTTCCACGAATCCTGGCGCGGGCGGCCGGCGCGTTGTTCGAGTACGACGACGTGCAATTCGTCGCAAAGGTCAGGTGCGGCGTGGGCCAGCTCTTCAGAGCTGCGCACCGTTCCCTGATCGATACTGAGACCGGCCTCGATGCAGATGACGAGCAGATCGAGCACGTCAGGCAGGGCGCGGCGAATTTTGCTTTGTCTCTTTTTGATCTTGCGGCTGAGCCAGAAGTCCGGTCCCAGATAACCGAGGCCGAGACAAACTGCATAAACGAAGAAGGGGCTCAGAGCGCCAAGACCGCTAACCAGTGCGACGATGCAGAGAAAGAGAGGAATGATTACCTTGCATCCGTAGAAGATCCGGATGGTCGAATCCTTGCGGTAGCCGGCGCGGATGAGGCGTTGCTTGACCACGGAGACTTCGGCCTGGCTCTTGGGGAGGACGCTGTCGAAATGCGTGACGACGTCGCCGATCGAGAACCCCGACTCCTGAAACGAAGTCAGCAGGGATTTCTGCTTGGCTTGCGGATTGATCACTTCCGAGATGCGCTGCAGCATGGTCTCCCGATAAAACAGGAGCAGGCCGCCGCTCGCGATCAACAGAAATGAGACAACAAATGCAGCAATAGTGATTCCCATGGTTTCCTCTTAAACATCCATGTTGACGATTTTGCGAATGATCAAACCGCCAACGACGATCATTGCGGAAGCGGCATAAAGCAGCTTGATTCCAATGTCGCGCTTCCAGAGAAGGCTCATCATGTCGGGATTGACGCAGTAGAGCGCAAATCCCAACACGATCGGAAGCAAAGTGAGTACCCATCCGGTCATACGTCCTTGCGCCGTGCGCGTGGAGACTTCACGCTTGAGACGGAAACGTTCGCGGATGACGTGGGCTGTCTTGTCGAGCACCTCGGCGAGGTTGCCGCCGCTCTCTTTCTGGATCAGGATGGCTGTGCAGACGATGCGCAGATCCTGCAAGGGAACGCGGTGGAGCAGGTTGTCGACCGCGGTCTTGAGTTCGAGGCCGAAATTCTGCTCTTCGAAACAGGTTCTGAATTCGCCGCTGAGCGGGTCGGTGCACTCACGCGAAACCATGCCCATGGCCGCGATGAGGCTCTGTCCGGCGCGCAATGCGCTGACCATGAGATCGCACGCCTGGGGCAGTTCCTTCTCAAATGCACCAAAGCGCTTGCTCCGTTTGAAAAGAACAAAAAAGATGGGCATGAAACCAAAGATCAAGCCTGCCAGCGCCGCGAAGAGTATGGATGCCGTCTTCCAGTGCACAACGAACGCAGGAATCGCGAAGCAAGCGCCGCACATGGCAAGCAGACTTCCCGCACTCCATTGAAGATTGGCCTGATGAATGAGCGCCTGCAACTTTGGACCGACTTCGAATTTTCCAAGCCGGCTGTTGATCCAGGGAATGGCGCTGAACTGCTCGTTTTTGCGCAGGTTGACAATCTGTTCGCGCGCCGCCTGGCTCTCAGTCGCAAGCGCGGAGTCGAGCGTGGCTTGCACCTGCTTGGCCTTTTGAGCGGCGCCGGAGCTGCCTGCGAATAGAACCAGGGCAACGACCGCGAAAACGCCAGCGAAGATGAGTGCGATGATGAGTCCCATGACGGTTTACCTCCTTTCCTTTGTCAGTAGTTGACAGGTGTTTCCTTTTCGAAGAGGCTGGGCGGCAAAACGATGCCGGAGACGCGCAGCCGTTCGAGGAACTTGGGGCGGATTCGTGTCGGTTGGAATGCTCCGATTACTTTTCCGTCCGGACCAATGCCTTTCTTGTTGAACGTGAATATCTCCTGCATGCTGATGACGTGCTCTTCCATGCCGGTGATCTCGGCGATGCTTGTCACCTTGCGCGTTCCATCGCTCATGCGCGTAGCCTGCACCACAATGCTGATAGCAGAGGAGATTTGCTGACGCACGGACTTCTCNNATCGTAGTCATCGAACCTTCGTGGCCAGTGTTCATGGCCTGGAGCATGTCGAAGGCTTCCTCGCCTCTGATTTCACCCATGATGATGCGGTCGGGGCGCATACGAAGGCAGTTGATGAGCAATTGGCGCTGCTTGATTGCGCCGTTGCCTTCAATATTCGGAGGACGAGTTTCCAAGCGAACCAGGTTCTCCTGCGCAAGGCGGAGTTCCGCGGCGTCTTCGATGGTGACCAAACGCTCGTTGTTGGGAATGTATTGCGAAAGAATATTCAGCAGCGTCGTTTTACCGGAGCCAGTGCCGCCGGAGATGACGATGCTGATGCGTGCCTTCACTGCCGACGCCAGCAATTCCATCATTTCAGCCGAAATGCTTTTCAGCTCGACGAGGGAATTCGCCGCCAGAGGGCCGGTGCCAAAACGACGGATGGACAACGAAGGGCCGTCCAGGGCGAGTGGAGGAATGATGGCGTTGACACGCGATCCGTCGGGGAGTCGGGCGTCGACCATCGGCGAAGATTCGTCGACACGGCGGCCTACCCGCGAAACGATGCGGTCGATAATCTGCAGAAGATGGCGATCGTCGCGGAAAGTGGTGTTGGTCTTCTGCAGCAAGCCGCCTTTTTCGATGAATACATGATCCTTGTCATTGACCATGATGTCGGAGATCTTTGGGTCACGTAGCAGAGGCTCGAGCGGACCAAGGCCGAAAACTTCGTCGAGCAGGTCTGCCTGAATCTTCTCCTGTTCATCGAAGTTAAGGGGAACCCGCTGTTCGGCGATGATTTCCTTCACGATGCCGGAGACGGCCTGGCGCGCCTGGCTGGAGTTGACGCGGGACAGCTTTTCCAGATCGAGCTTGGAGATCAGAGTCCGGTGAATTTCCGCTTTGTAGTTTTCCAGATTCAGCAGTTCCACGTCGCACCTTCCATGGGGATCGAAAGTTTCAATTCAAAAAATGTCATCCGAAGAGCCTGAAGCCTTTCTTCTTTGGTTGAGTTGCGCGCTGGCCGCAAATGGCGGTGGCCATCTGCTTAATCAGCCGCGAGATCGGCGAGTCGCCGAGAGCAAGCGGCGTAGCGGTATTCTGCATCTGCCGCACGGCTGCATAGTCGTTGGGAATTTTCCAGTTCGCCGGCCGCGTGAGAGCCTTGGCGATGGCGTCGTCCGACACACCCAAAGCACGCGGTTCATAGCGATTGATCACGATTTCGAGCTTGGGGCTTCCCACCGTAAAGAACTGGCTGATCAGACGATTCGAGTTCCGGAGTTCCGGGATTCCCGCCTGGGTCACCAGGTAAATTGTGTACGCGTCCTTAAAGAGGGCGGAATCGGTAAGGTCAAGGCGGGCACCCACGTCCACAACCACGTTGTCGAATTCCTGGCGCGCCACGGTCATCAGCTTGCTGATGGATTCGTTGTCGGCGTGAAACTGGGGGAACTTGCCAGGTGCGGCGAGCACCGAGACTCCGGAGCTATGCTTGACGAGAAGTTTGTTCAGGAAGGAGGCGTCGAGGCGACCGGCTTCCTGAAGAGCGTTCACCGTCGAATATTCGGTCACAATGCCAAGGTTGAGTGCGGCATCGCCCAGGGGGAGATCGAGATCGATCAACAGAGTGCTCTGGCCTGACTCCTGTGCCAGGGCGACCGCAAAGTTGCAAGCCAGCGTTGTGACGCCAGCGCCGCCTTTGGCGCCCAGAAAAACCAGAAGCCGGCCGTTTGTCTTCCGCGGTTGGCGGGTAACGGTCGTCCGCCGAGATGAGGCGCGGACAATGGCCTCAGCAATCGTCTTGTGTTCAAAGGGCGGGGAAAGGAACTCCCGCGCGCCGGCCCGCATGCAACGCATCAATAGATCGGGTGCGAGCTTGGACGAGTACACCATGACGGTGGCCGCACCGTTGACACAGATGGCCTCCACGAGTTCGAGCGCGTACTCCGGATTCGCGTCGATATCGATGACAATTACATCGCTGTTCTGTTCGAGAAGGCGGGGAACGTCTTCAAGAGTTGCGGGGTAATTTGGAAACTCACGAACTTCGACGTTCTCGCAGAGCAAGAGTGCGGTGGCCGCCTCTTTGCGCCGTTGCTCTTCGGGGCCGATGAGCGCGATCGACAAAATATCCGATCCAGCGGCTGCCGCGGAAGGAGCTTCGAAAGTGGAAATGCCCGTGTTCATGCTTGTGTTGCTCCCTGATTTTTGCAACGTGTTACGTTTGATTACCTTGAACTGAAGCGACGAATCCGACCTCGCCTCGCATCAATTCGCGGCCCTATCGAGCAAAAAATGAAATCAAAGTTCCAATCGCGATCGCCGGTGCATAGGGCATTTTGCGTTTGGCTGGATTGGCGAGGGCCATTTCCTGACGGACCGCCGCGCTTCCGAAACCAAAGGTCAAATCGCTTGCTCCGTTGAAGAGTTCTTTCAACCAACCACCAAACGCCGCCCAACCGAGGGCCATAATGCCGCCAGCCATCGCGGTGACCACGAGGGCGAAGAACAACTGGTTGGGCCCGATCCAGGCGCCGATGGCTGCTGCCAGCTTCACGTCGCCGGCGCCCATGCCGCCAATCCAGAAAAGAAAGCCGTAAAGCAGAATTCCCAGCCCGATGCCCGCAAAGCTCTGTCCCAGCCCGTGCCATCCGTGAAGCCAGGTCGAAACGACGATCCCGAGCGCCAGGAAAGGAACCACCAGCCAGTTGGGAATCCGCCGCGTGCGCAGGTCGGTGAAAGTGGCCACGCAGAGAACGATGAGGGTGGGCCACCAGGCAATCGAGTGCATGCAAAAGCTCCATGTCTCCAGGCGAAACAGAAGAAGACACAGAGATCAGTGCAATTAGTTAGCCAAACTTTGAGGGGGTAAAAATTGCTTTAAATCAATAGCTTATCGCGCCATGTGGGCAGGGTGTACACGCGCGTTTACTGGTGCTCAGAGGGAGTGGAGTGGGGCGTATACAGTTGCGAAGAGCCGGTTTGAGCTGGATTTGAGGAGGCATTTGGGAACAGAAAACCGAGGTCGGAAGTGGGTGCCGTGACGAACCGATGGCCGCCCAAATCGACGCTGCTCAGGTCTTGGGCGGGGAGCATTTTCACGACTTTTTCGAGGTATGCGTCGTACTCCGGTTGCCCGGCGGGAAGAGGGAACAAGACGAAGCGGGCTGGAATGTTGGCTGGCAAGCTGGAAAGAAGGAAAGTGTTCCGATCCCGCATGGCGAAGATCCGCTTTCCTTCAATCAAATTGGCCTCAGGGTACTCGATGGTCAGATAGCCAGGGAAGTAATAACCGGCGTGGCGATAGCCCAGCAGGTGATTGTCAAACGACACGATCAGCAGGTTGTCTGGATTCCCAATCTGAGGCAGCGCCGCCTCAGTGGCTTGAAGTTCTCGCTCGAAATGGCGCACCGATCCGTAGGAACAATAGGCAGGGAAGGCAAGGAAGATAGCGATGTTGACTACGCTGCCAACGCCGAGGAGCGCTAGCTTGAGCGGCTTTTGCCAGGAGCATCCGCGGTACCAGTCCGCAATGCATGCGCCGAGCCATATGCAGCCTGGAGCAGCGACGAGCAGGAGGTATCCGCTATTGACGAGTTTCAGGAAGATGAAGGTAAAGAAGCATAGCGCGGGAACCACCCAAACCGCGGTGAAAAGCTTCTTGCTCTTCTCTGCCGGCGCGGCACTGAACGATGCGCCGAAGGGTGCAATGGCGGCAGCGCCAAAGCAAAGGAAGTAGATGAAAACAATGGTGAATGCACGGGCCACGGAGTTGACGGGAGAGGAATTGAAGATGGTGCCTTTGGAAGGAACCATGCGCCAGAGCGACTGCAAGGCGCCGAAGTAGGTATGGAAACCACCGCTGGCCCAGATCATGGGCAGGAACCAGCCAGTTACCGTGATTCCAAGTGCCGCGATGCCTGCCAATCGGCTCTTCCACGAAACGCGGCGCAGTGAGTAGAGAAACAGCGGTCCGAGGAAAAGGATCGACGACGGCCGGATGCCCGCCGATATGCCCATGGCAATGGCGGCGGGAAGAACCGCTTCGACTTTGCCGCGGTCGATACGCCAGCATAAGAAGCCCATCAGTGCGGAAGCTGCACCCTCGACGCTGTAGGTGAGAGCGACGGTTCCGTGGAACCACTCCAGGGGCGAGACGAGGAAGAGCAGCCCCGCGAATGTAGCCGCTGGAGGCCCGAACCATTCGCGTGCCAGGAGGTAAATCAAAACGACGGACCCGATGCTTGCAAGGACACTCAGCAAAACGAGCGCGAGGTTTGCGTCGTGGACGACGAGATTCAATAGGCGCCCCAGGCAAACGTAGAGGAAGTAGCCGGGTGGGTGCGGTTGATGCACGCGCGGGTCGAAGCGAGCCATTGCGAGGGCGAAGTTGACTGAGTCAAGGTCGTAAAGGTCCTGACTGCGAAATGCGAGCCGACTCACGGCCACACCGGTTGCCAATAGGCTCAGTTCAAGCTTTTGCCGAGAGATCACTATCAAACTGTAGCAATCGATAAGCCACTTTCGGGGCCAAACCGGTGCGCAGCGGAATGCTTCTGGTTACGAGAACTGCAGATGCGATCACACAAACGTTGTATGGGCTGTTCGTGGGGACGGAGTTCGATAGAGCGATTTTGTTCGGCATTTATAACACTCCATCGAATCGATATAAATCACTGAAAAGGATAAGGTTCAAGGCGTGTCTTGGGGCACGGAAATCCTTCAGATCGTGTTTTTGTTTTCGCATTTTGATTCAACTGCAGAGTTGTGCGCTCGCTGCGAAGAGACCGACTATCACGAACGCGCCATTGACCCTCCCGTAGGTTGTTTTTAGTCTTGCGCTTAAGGAATTCAACTGAACGGGCCCGTGCCCGCGTAACCGGATTCCGAAAGGGCACGATTCACGCAGCAAAAGTCTGTTGCCGCCAAGGTAAGGGTCTTTGCACGATTCGATTACCAACGTTGCAGCAAAATAACGCAAAACAGTCATTTGCTCTCAGCAGTCGATTAACGATGATGAGAGCACGTAACCGATACCCCGTTGTACGACAGAACGGCACACCGTGGGAAAGGTCGACTATCCATGATCCGCATCGGATTATATTCAGAGGACCGCACATTGCATCCTCTTCTCTCATCTGCCCTTGGTAAGGAGTTTCAAGTACTTCTGAGGTCGGACCAGGAAGGGATGAGTGAACTCGTCTCGGCCGGGGAATGCGATGTCGTGATTCTCGATCTGGATTCGAATCACGAATTGCTTGAGGCTCGAGTGGCTTTTTCGCGGCGCTTGATCGCCTCCACCCCTCCCGCCGTGGTGATGGCCGGCGATGGGTTGCGTTCAACAGCCTTTGAGCTGGTGCGCACGGGCGCCTTTGGATACTGCCGCCGTCCCCCTTCGATTCGCGATCTGAAGACGATGCTAAGCCGGGCGTATGAGAACTCGCTGCTGAAGCGTCAACTTGAGACCGTGCAACAACGGATGGAAGACCCCTGCGAATGCGATCAACTGATTGGATCGAGCTCGCAGATGAAGCGTGTCTACCAGATGGTGCACCGCGTCACCAATTTGAATGCCGCCGTGCTGGTGACGGGCGAGAGCGGCACAGGCAAAGAACTGATCGCCAGAGCGATTCACAATATGGGTTCGCGCGCCAAGCGGCCGTTTGTCGCGGTTTCCTGCGGAGCGATTCCAGAGACATTGATTGAAGCCGAACTCTTCGGTCACGAGAAGGGCGCGTTTACGGGAACCATTGGTGCGCGCGAGGGATATTTTGAGCAAGCCGGCGACGGAACGCTGTTCCTCGACGAAATTGGCGATCTCAGCCTGTTTACGCAGGTCAAGCTACTGCGCGTGTTGCAGCAGATGGAGTTCAGCCGCCTCGGTAGCAACAAGCTTATCCCGCTGCGCGCGCGCCTGATCTTCGCCACCCACCGCGACCTGACCCAACTGGTAGCTGAAGGAAAATTCCGTCAGGATTTGTTTTACCGCATCAACGTGATGCGGATTGAATCGCCGCCATTGCAGGACCACCCGGAAGACATTCCGCAGATCGCCGAGCATTTCCTTCGCCACTACTCCAATCTATTCCAGAAGCCGATGGATGCCATCGAACCGGAAGCAATGCATGCGCTGCAAAGCTATCCCTGGCCCGGCAACGTTCGCGAATTGGAAAATGTGATGCAGCGGGCGATCATTCTTTCCCCTGGGCTCACCATTCGCTATGAGGACTTGACGCTGACTCTCCCCGAAGAAGATGGGGTCGAGAACGAAGATGTTGTCGATATCGGCGACTATCATCCGGCAGGCTCTTTCGAGCGGCAGCTGCGCGATTATAAGGTCAAGCTGGCGGTAACGGCCGTGCGCGAAAACCATGGAAACAAAACAATGGCGGCACGCAGCCTTTCCATTTCCCGCGCCTACCTGCATCGTCTGATCCGCCTTGCCGAGCCCGACCCGATGTTCGACCAGGATCTGAGGGAAACGGTCAACGCCTGATTTCTCGGAGATGCACACGCCGCAAGGGTTTTGAAGGTTGCGGCAGAGCCTATCAGCTGTGCGCATGGTACGATGGCGGCCCAGCGATGACCAGCCCGCTCTTCTGGCGTCCGTGAATGTACCAACAGCACCATTGGGTCTCGTGGGTCTCAGCGCCCGAGGGCGCAATGAGATCGTTGTAGAGCACCTTCCCACAGAGAAAGATCCTCTCGTCCCAGGCTTCTAGTTTTTTGAACCTCTCCTCAGATCCGCACAACTCTTTCGCGTCGTCGCGCTTGATGGTTTTGATCGCGGCATATTCTCCTGGCAGCAGGATCATGGGAACGAACGGAGTACTTGTGTCGGCAGGCTTGAACATGGGCGCTGCGGGCAGATGCGCCTCGTCGACTGCAAAAACAGTGTCGTCGAGCGCGGATGTGATTCTGGCCGGTGACCGGCCGCGATTTGTCGCCGTTACATTGAAGCTGTTCTCGACTCCGAGTGTTGGCTCAACGCTGATCATGATCCACGGCCGCTCCGCAGCGATGAGGCTGCGCGCATGAAGCAGCGCGATTTGGGCAGACTCGGCAGATGCCTTAGCGGCAGTTTCTGCCGCCGCTGTCTGGCGCTCGATCTTCTTCAGAGTGGATAGGGCGAGCATGATTCCCACATAGCCCAGGATGGCAAGCACCAAATAGGCCGCCCAGGAGATGCGGTCGTGGATGGGCCATTTTTCTGGCGCCGGTGCAGGAAGCGTCACAACGATGTGCGGCTGCTGTTCTTCGCAGGGGCCTCCATTGCAATCGGCAGGCGGTTGCGTTTGAGCCTTGTAGGATGCCGTGTATGAGCCTGGCGCGGCGGAGGGCTTGTCAGTTTGAGCGGTGGCCAATGTGGCCACGAGGGCGATGGTCAGGATAGCGGTGACGGTCTCCAAGACCTTTCGCATCATGGCGCTAATGTAACACATGCGGGGATGCTCGCCGATGGCCAGGCAGCGCGCGTCGCGCGACGACACGCGCGAGGAACCTGAGGAATCCAAATGCTCAATTTGATACTTCGCTCTCGGACTTGGAGCGGGTGCGGTCTCTGAATTTCTCACGCGGCGGTCGGCGTCCGATGCGCTTCAAGGACTTCAAGGAATCGCGCCAGCCATGCTGGATGAGCAGTCCATGCCGGTCCGGTAACAAGATTCCCATCGACAAATGCATCGAAGAAGTCCAAAGCGACAAACGTCCCACCAGCGAGCTCAACCTCGGGCGCGCATGCTGGATACGCGTTCAGCTTGCGACCTTTCAGCACGCCCGCGGCAGCGAGTAGTTGCGGCCCGTGACAAAGTGCGGCGATCGGCTTACCTGCTTTGTCAAAATGCCGGATGATGTCGAGCACTTTGGAGTTGAGGCGCAGATATTCGGGGGCGCGACCGCCGGGAATGACCAGGCCGTCGTATACCGACGCATCGATATCGTCGAATGAGGCATTCAGCGTAAAGTCGTGCCCGCGCTTCTCGCTGTATGTTTGATCTCCCTCAAAGTCGTGGATCGCGGTGCGCACCTTCTCGCCCGCCCTCTTGCCCGGGCAAACAGCGTGCACGGTATGGCCGACCATTTGAAGGGCTTGAAACGGAACCATGATTTCGTAGTCTTCAACGTAGTCGCCCGCAAGCAATAAGAGCTTTGCCGATCTCATATCGTTTGCCTCCATGACAAGTTTGCCATGCGCAAGTGACACGGGCTTGCGCAGTTTTGCGCATCGATCGAGAGGAATGAAGGAGAGGGTTGGGGGAAACCGGACGAAACACAAAATCACCCGGCGCCTGGAAACTGGGACCGGGTGATTTCGAATACGGGCAGGTTTATTGAACGGTGACGACGATAGCAGTCTTCGCAGTGGTCGATCCGCTGGTGCCGGTTACTGTCACGGTGTAGCTTCCGGCAGTTGTCCCATTGGTTGTCGTAATGTTTGTGTTGGAGCCGCCGCAGCCAACCGCCACCATCGCAACTGCCGACAGCACAAGCAGGGTCAGCAGCGCTTGCAGCTTCCGTCTGCGTCGAGGCAAACCAAACAGCACAAGAGCCGCTACAAGAGTTCCGCCGCCGCCGAATGTGAAGAGATGCTTCAATGGCTGATTGAGAACGGCACTGGACGACCCCGTCGTGTTGATCGTGAGTGTCGAAGTGACTGCGTTTCCGCCCGAGATGGCCGCGGGCTGACTTGCCGAGCATGTGGGCGGATCGACCGCACCGGATGGACTGGATGTAATTGCGCAGGTCATGGCCACGGTTCCCGCAAATGCGCCCGTGGGAGTAATGGTGATTGTGGAAGTCCCTGTGCCTCCCGGCGAGGCGATGGTGACTGCAGGCCCGGCGACTGTGAACCCTGTCGCGGCAGTGACGGCGTTCACGGTCACTGGGATGCTCGCCGTTTGAACCGTGGCTCCAGATGTGCCTGTCACGGTTGCCGTGTAGGACGCCGCGCTGGTTCCAGCCTGCGTATCGATGGTAACGGTTGACGTCACCGCCGTAGCTCCCGTGATCGATGCGGGTTGGCTGGCAGTGCAGGTTGGCGTGTCCGAAGTCCCCGCAGTGTTTGGTGTGACCGCACACGTCAAAGCCACACTTCCGGTGAATCCATTGGCAGGAGTGATGGTCACAGTCGAGGTTGTCGACGCCCCTTGAAGTACATTTGCGGGCGTGGTTGCACTCATCGAGAAAGCGGGCGACTGGATGATGTAGGCCGCCGTCTCGACTACGCTGGTGCCCATCGTCGGGCTGATGGCGATGGATTCAATCGTTCCCGACGTCACAACGGCAATGGGGCCGGAGTACTTGGCCGATGCTGCCGTGGGAGTTGTTCCATTTGTCGTGAAGTAGATAACGGCATCGGGGGTTGCGCTGGTCAGTGAGACGTTTTGCGTGCCAGAGTAGGTGCCCGCCGCGGGCGCGAAAGCTGGTGGAACGGCCTGTGTCGTGTATGTCCAGGAGGCGATCTTCTGGCTTGCGGAGAGCCCACCCGAGCCACCGGTGAAACCGACATAGGCAGTATTGCCACCCACGACCTGCGGAATGTTGATTGCCTGCGATGTGGTGAAGGTCTTGTTGACGACCGGGTCGAAGAGAGTCAACGTGAGCGTCGTGCCGTCGTAGAGCAGCGTCGCCTGGATCAGGTCGTCGCTGTTCAGTTCGATACCGCTCGGACTGATGTCAATGGACGGAGTCAGCGGCGGTTGACCATCGGTGTAGAACCCGGTTGAATCGTTACCCTCGTTTTCGTAGTTGTAAAAGTTGAACTTGACCGCAACGCTGTTTGTGATTCCCTGATAACCGAGCCCCGCGGAGTTTCCGCCCAGCGCATTCGCCCCTGCGGGCGCGTTCTGGATTGTGAATGTGTACCCGTTGGCCTGCGCCTCTGAGAGCTGGAACTCCCAGCTTGTGGTGAAAGCCTGAATATTGATGGGCGTATTCCAGAACACGCTTCCGGCTTCATTCAACCCGCCGTCGGTCAACTGCATGCGCGAGTCGTTCACCGCCAGGGTGCTTCCATTGAGAGTCAACCCCGTCGTGAGCGAGAAGCCATTACCGAAGTCAATGCTTGACCCTCCGGCCTGAATCGAATATCCGGCTGTCGCCACTTCGCTTTTTACCAGGGTTGGGTCAATGGCGATGGCGTTGACGGTTTCAGTTACAGCGACTGTGATGGGGCCCGTGTACAGCGTGGAAGAGGCCGAGGGAGTGGAGCCGTCAAGCGTGTAGTAGACTTGCGCGTTCGCATCGGTGTCCCCGATTGTCACTTTTTGCGCACTGGTGTAGGTCCCGGCCGCCGGAAAGAAGGTCGGCGTCGGTGCCTCATTGGAGAAGTTAAATACCGCGGTGCTGATTGAGCTCTGAATATCGCCGGCCGCACTGGCGATGGCATTCAGCGTGGTGTCGGTGCTGATGGTGATGGCGCCAGAATAGAGCGATGAATTCGTTGTGGGCGTTGAGCCGTCCAGCGTGTAGTAGATCTGCGCGCCCGCGGTGGCCGACGTGAGTGTGACAGTCTGGCTTGTTGTGAAGGTGCCGCCATTGGGTGCGATCACCGGCGCGGCCGTCGTCGCCTCGCCGTTCAAGAGTCCGTAGACATTCACTGCGTAGTGGGCAATGGCATAGACTTTGCCGTTTGTGACAACGGGGATGGAAAACTTTGTTGCTTCACCCATTCCGTCGCGAGAAGAATCTGTATCCGTCTCATAGATCGGCGTGGTCAGGTTGTTTGCAGGAAACGCGTACATGACGGCATCGCCGTAGGTGACATATTGATCGGAGCGCACCGCCCACGCAACGCCATTCGAGGTACCGTTCGAAGAGATCGACAAAGACGGGCCTGGAAAATCTGAGTAGATGGTTGATTGGGTGGCTGGCTCACCGCTCAGGACTCCGTTGGTGAGAGAGAAGAGTTTGGGATAGTCCTTGCTGGGCCAGAAATAGACATTGCCGTTCCAGTAAGCGGGCGTGCTCCACATGCCGCCGATCTCGCCGGTAATGTCCTGGAGGTCGCCGGAATTGGCGCTCGCACCGCTGTTATTCCCGCCCAGGTTGTTGCGGTTGAGCACAAGAATTCGGCCTTCTTTGCCGGCTTCGATCAGGATAGGCGGGTTCGACTGAGCTGCATCGGGCACCATGAGAATGCCGCCGGAACCCTGATCGAGATCGCCGTCGTCGAGCTTCTCAGAATTGAAAGAAGTAAACGCATCTGTGGGAGTGAGGCCGCCGTTGGCGAGGCTAATGTCGAGGATGCTTTCGCCAAGCTGTGCGCCTGCGGCGAATGAGTCATAAGCGACGAGGTCACCGGGGCCATTATTTCCGGTGACGAGGAACATTCTGCCGCCCGGGGCATCCGTGTCGATGGGAAGGCCGGCGCCGGAAGACCAAATTCCTGCGCCTCCGCCGTTGGCGGATAGACAGAGTGCCGCCGATTGCTGCATTGTGGTGGCGTTATACGAGAACAGCCAGCCGTGCCACGGACCGATGTCACTGTGTGCCGCATAGCCGATATACACGTAACCGTTGTAAAAGTCGAGCGCGGGACGCTGATTATCGACCAGCGGATCAAAAGAAAGCTTCCCGCCAGTACTGCTTGTTCCGGTGCCCGACACGGTTGCAGAAATGACGACGGGGCTCTGCGCTACCGTGGGGCTGGTCTGCTCGGCGCCATTGATGATGTTGATTGCGTGCAGGCGCGAGTAGAAGGCGCCGCTTTCTTCTGTATTGCTGACCACGTACATGGTGTTGGTCGCAGAATTGATGACGGGCGTGCCCGTGATACCAATTGTCGGACCGATGTCGCCCTGGCCGTAGATGGCGTCTTGCTGATTCCACGGGATCGACGTTGCGCCTGCCTGGGCTCCGTGCGCCGTGTCGGTAAGAGTGACTTTCCAAATAGGCTTGGAATTCGCGCCGCCGTTGGAGTCTGAGTCAAACGCGTAAAGCGAGTCGTTCTCAGTGGCGACGAAAAGCACATTATGCACCTTGCCGTCGACCATCGTGAGCCCCGGAACATACAAGGGCTGAGCGTAGATGGTGCTATCCACCGCGAGCGAAAACAGCTTGCCAAACGTGTTTACATTCACATTGGCGGGGGTCAGCGTTGTCTCACTCGTATTTTGACCGGCGTGTGTATTGTCGTAACGCCAGGTGAGAACCGGGATGGCCGTCTGCGCCATCGCCGGCTCCGCGGACCAGAAAGCGGACACGGCAAGAAGCAGGAGCGAAACGATGGCCGCGAAAGTGCTCGATTTGCTCGAACGGCCGGATTCTGCAACAGGAAGCTGGGTACTGGGGGACTGAAACATGAAAATGCACCTTCGCCAAGGAAAATGAAGTACAAGTTAACTCGCTTGCCACGTTCGCGAGAAGCGTACGAAATCTGAGAACTGAACCGGGCCCTGTTCAGGGCCTCTTTCTGTTCGGCGCAGAAGGGAATCCGACGAAACACGATTCCTGCTTCTACGTCCCAAATTACTTTGTATCTGATTGCGGGAAAAGGCACTATCCAACAATAGAAAGACTATACTAACCCCTGTGCAATTAATATGGTGCGATAGTAACATTCCCGTGCAAAAACCGGTAACGGGAGTGGATTACAGACGGGCCAGTTTTCACGTGGATTGAAAGAGTATGTTCAGACATCAAACTTCCGGAATTTTCACGATTTTTTGTAATGGAATTTTTCTCGCCTTAACAAGCCTTGGGTTGACCGAAGCCTCAGTTTCTCAAAAAATCGACGTAACGCCGGAAGGTGTGGCGTGGTTGGTGCGGGGCTCGTGGCTGGTGGGTGGGAAGCAAGTGCATCTGGGGGACGCTGTGCCACCGGGCGCTCTCTTGCAGCCGTCGGCCATCGCAGGGAGCCAATCCATTGAATTACTCTTGCCCGACGGCCAGCGAGTTATCTACGAATGCTACACGGTAGACGATTGCGCACGCGGGTTTCGTGTCCCGCCACTCTTCGCGGTTGTCGACCCATTCGCTGTCGAGTTTCTTACGGACGTTCGGCAAATTCTTTCAGCCCACAGGAAGGACGCGCCTGAAATAGAGCCCGGCGGACCGCCAGTTCCCCGGTTGCCACACGATGAGTCTGTCGCGGTGTTGGATAAGGAAAATCGTGTTCAAATCCGCGGTCTGGCGGAAAAGCTTCCGAATGGTTATTACACCTGCAACCTTCGTTCGCTCGATTCATCTCAGCCACCCACGTTCCACATCGGTGTTCAGAAGGACAGCCCATTTCTAACGGTCACGGTTCCTTCTGCCGGTATTTACGACATCACCGTCCGCGACGATCTGGATATGCCGCGGGTCGATTTGTTTGTTGCTGCCATCAAGACGGAGCAGACGCAGCGCATCGATCAGGCTTACCGGAAAGCCGGCAAGTTGATGGCGGGGTGGAACGAGAACTACACTTCATGGCCCACCCACGATTTGCAGCGCGCCTATCTTGAATGGCTGGTGCTGGATCCGAAGGCCTTAAACGCTTCGAGAGCCCTCGACACGCCTGACCATGCCGGCGGCGTTCAAAGCGGTGGGGCCACACAATCGCCGCAATCGTTGGCAGGTCAACCCGGTCTATCGCGCACATTGGATGCGACTGCGGAACCGAAATATTCGCCGAAGCCGGGCCCACGCCCTGGCGCAACGGAAGTGTCCTTACGGAGCGAGACAGCAGGCGCCACAATTCATTACACCGTAGACGGATCGCAGCCGACGGCCAGCTCGGCCGAATACGAAGCGCCGATCGTAATCAAGAGTTCGGAGTTGACGATCAAGGCATTTGCCAGCGCGACCGGCAAAAAGGACAGCGCGGTGGTGACGGGAAACTTCATAGTTAAAGATGAGCACGATTGACGTGGACTGCCGAGACAGAGGTTTCGATCTTGCATTTGAGTCCGCATTTTCGGATTAGACTCTCCTGGTGCGGGTCTTTTGAAAGGATTTGATTGCTCTGTTCCAGCGGGATGTTGCCGCATCGGCGACAATAGTTTCGATGGTGGAACCGTTTCGAATGAGATTCGGCAGGATTTATGCGTGGCCGATATTTGCCGCGATCCAATTGGCGGTCCTGACTGGGCTGTGGTGCGCAGTACCGCCGACAATGGCCCAATCGTCCGCGAATCATTCCTCTGGCCAGTCCCGGCCGGGGCGGGAGCGCGGCTTGCCTGACCGGTTTCCAGAGAAACCATCCATTCCGCCTTCGTTCAGCATCCCGGTTGAGCCTTTGGGTTTTTCGCCGCCGGGACCCATTTATCTGGGACAAAGAAACAGCCTGGTTTCGCTCGATTTTCTCGACGAGAATCGACTGCTTTTCTCCTTCCGGGTCCCAGGCCTCATGCATCGTGAATCCGGGGAGAGTGCAGGGAGCGACGAGCGGCAGATCCGCGCCGTCGTGCTCGCGCTCCCTGCCGGAACGGTATCTGCCGAAGCGCTTTGGACCGTGCACGATCGTGTGCGGTATCTGTGGATGCTCAAAGATGGTCATTTTCTGTTCCGTGATCAGGATGGGCTGAGCCAAGGCGACGCATCGCTCACCCTGAAGCCTCTGCTCCATTTTCCGGGCCCTTTGCTCTGGCTCCAAATGGACCCAGACCAGCAGTATCTTGTGACCACCTCGCGCGAGCCGATCGAGACTCAAGCAAAGCCAGGAGATGTTGCCAGCCCCCCGACGGCCAAAGCCGATATGACGGTCGATGGAGAAAAGCGGGGGAGCGTTCCCGAATTCGTGGTGCGAATCGTGCGCCGTGCATCGGGACAGGTGATGCTGGTGAGCCGTTCCCGCGTTCCGGATGTGCATCTGGCGATTAACTCCGAGGGGTATATTGAAAGTCTTCGCGGCAGCGCCGAGCAGTGGCAGCTGAACCTGAACTTCTTTAACGGGGGCAGAACGATGCTGGGGCGCGTGAATTCCGCCTGTTCGCCCCGCTTCGATTTCATCTCAAAGCGGGAGTTCCTGGCAACGGTTTGCGACCGAAGTGGTGGCCAGCAACTGACGGCGATGGCCACCGACAGCCGACACATGTGGGACAACTGGAGCGGTCCGCAGTCGATTTGGCCGCTGGTCGTGATGGGGCCCGACGGCTCGCGCCTGGCGCGCGAAACGTTGGTCATCAATCACCCTGTCAATGCGTTCAACCCGATCGATGCGGAGGATATCAAGGGGCAACTGGTGCGCGTGTTCGATGCCGACAATGGGAAGATTGCCTTGGAAACGCCGGCCAGTCCACCGCTCGATGCCGGAGGCAATATTGCGATTTCGCCGTCCGGACGCCGCGTCGCTGTGATCAATGAAGGAGCAATTGAAGTCTTCGACCTGCCTGCGCCAACGCCGGCGGCAACCCCCGCAGAGGCCTCGCCATCGCATTAGAAAACCGTGCCTGGATGGACGCGGGGACGCGTGTAAACTGGGCGATGGGAGATGAATGATTGTCGACGGCGCTCCTTCACTATACGGCCGCGGCCGCCACAGACCGTGGCCGCAAACGCCCTTCCAATGAGGATGCGTTTGGCTTCTCTATTGAAAGCGGTGTCTTTCTCGTTTGTGATGGAATGGGAGGGGCCGCGGGAGGAGAGATTGCGAGTTCTCTGGCAGTAGACGAGATGCTGCGCCTTCTCGATCCGCTTCCGGCAGACGAGAAAAGACCCGCGACCATGCCGGACATGGCAGAAGAGGCCATTGCGGCGGCCAATGAGGCAATCTACTCGCGATCGCAGCGGAACTACAAGCTTAGCGGAATGGGCACCACGCTTGTGGGCCTGATTGTGGAAGAGCGATGCGTGTGGGTCTTCAACGTCGGAGATAGCCGATGTTACCGGCTCCGCAACCAGAATCTTGAACAAATCACGCTGGATCACTCGCTGGTGGAAGAGCAGGTGCGGTTGGGTCGCATGAGCCGCTCTGAGGCGCAACGTTCGCCGATCAGAAACGTGATTACACGGGCGCTGGGTACGCAGAGCCGCGTCACGCCCGATATTTTTGAGCTCGAGGTGGAGACCGGTGATCTTTTTTTGCTCTGTTCCGATGGATTGACGAGGGAACTGCCCGACTCCTCAATCCAGCTTTTGCTTTGCGCCGAATTGCCGCTCGATCAGTTGTGCATGCGCCTCGTCGAGGCTGCGAAAAAAGCCGGAGGCCACGACAACATCACCTGCATCCTGGTGCGCGCCAGCGAGTAGATTGACGCGCATTGCGGTTGCGTCCTCCCTTCGCGTATTCTTCCCAAGTCTCAGCGATCAATCGTTGCATTGAACCCAGGCGGGCGACATGGGCACCAGAGCGCACCTCTCATCCAATTCCATCGATCCGGCATCCGTTCCACAACGAACGCTCGCGACGGGCGCGAGTATGCCCGCCATAGGATTGGGGACGTTTGGTTCCGACCACGTGACCCCGGCGCAGGTGGCCGAGGCCGTTCGCGGTGCTGCTGCCTGTGGATACCGGCACTTCGACTGTGCCTCCGTGTACGGAAATGAAGCTGAGGTGGGTGCGGCGCTCGAGGAAGTCACTTCTTCCGGCGTGCGGCGCGAGGATCTTTGGATTACCTCGAAATTGTGGAATGACAAGCATGCGGAAAACGATGTGATTGCTTCGTGCCGGCAATCGCTCGCCGATCTGCGGCTCACCTATCTCGACTTGTACCTGGTGCATTGGCCGTTTCCGAATTTTCATCCTCCGGGGTGCGATGTGACTGCGCGAAGCGCCGATGCTCAGTCGTACATTCACGAAAATTACATGACAACCTGGCGGGCGATGGAAAGCCTTGTGGACCGCGGGCTCGTTCGGCATATCGGCACGTCGAACATGACCATTCCCAAGCTCAGGCTTGTGTTGCGCGATGCGCGGATCAAACCGGTGGTCAACGAAATGGAACTGCATCCGCACTTCCAGCAGCCGGAGCTTTTCAAGTTTGTGGTTGACCATGGCATCGAGCCCGTAGGCTATTGTCCAATCGGTTCCCCGGGGCGTCCGGAGCGTGACCGGACTCCTGACGATACGACGCCGACTCAAGATCCGGTTGTTGTGGAGATCGCCAGGCGGCACAGGATTCATCCCGCCGTGGTCTGCATCCAGTGGGCGATTCAACGCGGCCAAACGCCGATTCCATTTTCGATTCATAACTATCATGCCAATCTTGCCGGTGCGGTTAGCGAACCGCTGAGCGAATCCGAGATGAACGAACTTGCCGCCATTGACCGCAACTGCCGTTTGATCAAAGGGCAGGTATTTTTATGGAAAGAAGGCCAGAGTTGGGAAGATCTATGGGACCCCACGGGAGAGATTTCGCCTCCATAGCGACCCGAGGAACAAGTAAGGCTGGCCGATGGAAGCGAGAGGGTAAGCAAGGATTGACGCCATGAGCAAGTCCATGTTGGCAGCGTTTTTGCCGGGAAACAGCAGCGTGGAGATGCGCGAGGTAGCCGTGCCCACTCCGGGCCATGGCGAAGTTCTGTTACGCATCAAGGCGTCGACGATTTGCGGGTCAGACATCCGCTGCATTTATCACGAGCATCTGGGCAAGGGNNTGCCGCCGCTTCAAAGCGGGCGATCGTGTAATCGTTTACCACATTTCCGGGTGCGGCGTGTGCAACGATTGTCGCCGCGGCTACATGATCTCGTGCACCAGCGAGAAGTACCGCCGTGCCTACGGCTGGCAGCGCGATGGCGGCATGGCAGAGTTCATGCTGGCCGAAGAGAAGGATCTGATTGCCTTGCCTGATCAGCTCTCGTATGCCGACGGTGCGCAGGTTGCCTGCGGGTTTGGCACGGTCTATGAAGGCCTGGCCAAGATCGGCATCGATGGCAATCATGCCGTACTGATCACTGGATTGGGGCCGGTAGGCCT
>PLTV01000291.1:0-552 GCA_003164635.1 Acidobacteriaceae bacterium | reverse complement strand
CTGGTGTCGAGCGCGCAGTGGATTGCTCCGCGCATGCTGCGGCGCGCGCCACGGCTGTGCGGGCGACGCGCAAATGGGGAAAGATCGTTTTTATTGGCGAGGGCGGCGTCGTCGAACTCAATCCATCGCCCGACATGATCCACGATCAGAAATCCATCTATGGCTCGTGGGTTACGTCAACATGGCTGATGGAAGAACTGGTTGAAAGACTGGTGCGATGGAAACTGCATCCGGCCGACATCATTACGCACCGGTTTCAACTCGGGCGTGCTGCCGAGGCATACGCGCTGATGGCGTCGGGCAAGTGCGGCAAGGTGGCGGTGTGCGCGGATGAGGAACTGAATTAGTGGTTTTGCCGGATGGTGCTGTATGAGCCGTTTCAAGTCANNACTGGATTGTGGTTGCCGACGCGGCCTACCCGGCACAGGCAAGACCGGGCATACGAACGTTGCTCGCCGATATGGACCACTTCGAAGTTGTCGAGAAAGTTCTCGGCATGATCCTCGCTTCCCGCCATGTTCGGCCGCGCATCTACCTGGATCGCGAACTGGC
>PLTV01000302.1 GCA_003164635.1 Acidobacteriaceae bacterium | reverse complement strand
TATTTCCAAACCATGGGCATTCCCCTGCTTGCCGGCCGAACGCTTGTCAACGACGACAATGCCAACTCCGCGCCGGTGCTGCTGGTCAGCCGCGAGTTGGCACAAAAGGTCTTCCCCGGCCAGAATCCGATCGGTCAGCAGATTATGTGCGGATACGACATGGAATCGAAGTGGTGGACGATTGTCGGGGTGGTCGGTGATATTCGCCAGGATTCACCCGCATCTCCGCTGGGGCAGACCATGTACGTACCTCTGGCGCAGCATTCCGCGCGTGCCGGCGATGTGCAGATCGTCGTGCGCACAGGCACCGATCCAGCCGCGCTGGCTGCAACGCTCGAACCCATGCTCAAGCGATCGTACCCGCAGGTTGCCGTCAACACGACCACGATGCTCGAGGATGTCGGCGAGGCAAGCCGCGCGCAGCGCTTTCGAACCCTGCTCTTCGGCGCCTTCGCGGCTGTTGCCATCCTGCTCGCGGGCGTGGGCATGTACGGCGTCACGGCCTACACGGTTGCACAGCGCCGCTTTGAGTTTGCGCTCCGCTTCGCACTCGGAGCCAATCGAACCCAGATCGTGACCATGACTCTGATGCGCGGGCTGGTGGTCGCATCGCTCGGCATCGGCGTCGGCACTGCGCTCAGCCTGGCGTTGCTGCGCATCGTCGGCAAGTTTCTCGGAAAGCTGCCGGCCTTCGATCCCGCTTCCTACGCCATCGCCATTCTGGGTGTGCTGGCCATTGCCGTCGCTGCGGCCATTGTTCCCAGCAGGCGCGCGGCGCAGGTCGAGCCCATGGGCGTACTGCGCGGGAATTAGGGTTGCTGCAAGCGGGTGCGACGCTGTAGCTCCGAGGCAGCCCACCCTTGCGGCTGAAAACCCAGTCCATTCGGGTTATTCTGTCAAGACATCATGATCCAGCGAAGCCCTATTCCGCTCATTGCCGTTGTCAATGCCGCGCTCTTTCTAGCAACCCTCTCTTCGGCGCAGGAAGGCACGAAGAACCTCATTCCCTTCATGGATGAGCAGCCGGTGCGCGCCCAGCACGGCATGGTTGTCACTGTGCATCACCTCGCCTCGGACGCAGGGGTAGAAGTGCTTCGCGCCGGCGGAAATGCCATCGATGCCGCGGTGGCCACGGGCTTCGCGCTTGCCGTGGTTCATCCCGCGGCCGGCAACCTTGGCGGCGGCGGCTTCATGCTCGTGCGCACGCACGACGGGCACGCAACTTTCATCGACTACCGCGAGAAGGCCCCGCTGGCCGCCACCGAGACCATGTATCAGGATTCACAGGGCAATGTGCTGCCGGCTGAAAACCTGCAATCGAGCGTGATCGGCTACCGATCGATCGCAACTCCCGGTTCGGTGGCGGGCCTTGTCTATGCGGAGCGGAAGTACGGCAAGCTGGGGCTGGCGCGTGTGATGGCCCCGGCAATCAAGGTTGCGGCAGAGGGCTTCGTGCTCACCGACGAAGAGGCAAAGGAGCTTACTGATTCCGACCTGGCCAAGTTTCCGGACTCGAAGCGCATCTTTCAGCGCGATGGCCAGCTATATAAGGAGGGCGAGACGTTTCGCCAGCCGGAATTGGCACGCACGTTGCAGCGCATCGCGACCGATCCCGACGACTTTTACCGCGGGAAGATGGCGCACGAACTGATCGACGAACTCAAGAAGGGTGGCGCTCTGCTCACGCTCGACGACCTGGCGCAATACACCGTTGTCGAACGGACTCCGGTCACCGGCTCATTCCACAACTACACAGTGATCAGCGCGCCGCCGCCGTCTTCGGGTGGAATCGTGCTGCTCAGTGCGCTCAACATTCTGGAAGGCTACGACCTGGCGAAGCTTGGCGACCGCACCGCACCGTCGATTCACCTGATCACCGAGGCCTATCGACGTGCCTACATGGACCGCTCCGATTATCTCGGCGATCCCGATTACAACGACATACCCACTGCCGCGCTCACGGCCAAGCCGTATGCAGAGGCCTGGCGCAAGACGATCGAGGCCGATGCTGCCACGCCCTCCGCAACCCTCGTCAGGCCCGCCGGGTTCTTGCCCGGTCCGCCCAAAACTGCAGGCCGCCGCAAGCCGGAGTCGCACGACACGACGCACTACTCGGTCGTCGATGGCGAAGGCAATGCGGTTTCCGTGACGACAACCTTGAATGACGTTTTCGGCTCGCACGTAACGGCCGGGTCGCTTGGCTTCCTGCTGAACGATGAAATGGACGACTTCGCTTCGAAAATGGGTGTGCCCAACATGTTCGGCCTCATTCAGGGTCCGGCCAACGCCATTGCACCTGGAAAACGGCCGCTGAGTTCCATGACGCCGACCATCATTCTGGAAGACGGCAAGCTGCGCTACGTGCTCGGCTCTCCGGGCGGTGCGCGCATTATCACCACCGTGGCCAACATCTTTCTCTCCGCCGCGGAAGACGGCCTGAACATCCAGCAAGCCGTGGATGCGCCCCGTTTCCATCACCAGTACCAGCCGGACAAGCTCTTCCTCGAGCCTGGCTTTTCACCGGATGCAATCGCCGGCCTGAAGAAGATGGGCTATTCGCTGAGCATCCGCGACGGCCATTGGTCGAACGGGGAATGCATCGCTGTCGATCCCAAATCCGGTGAACTGATGGGTGGACAGGATCATCGCAGTCATTACGGCAAAGCCGCGGGGTATTGACCCGTCCCGCACCTTCTGACGCAACACCAGGACGCCGTAACCTGTTGCGGAATGAGACAATCGAAGCAGTGCCCCGGGGCTTTTGATCGCACCCGGTTGCCGGAGCGATCGTAACCATGCTGCGAGTCTTATCCACGCATCTGTTTCTGAATCACCGGCTACATCCCGGCGTGCTGGAACTGGCCGGCCGTGCCGGCGCCCAGGGGGTGGAGATCTTCGCCGCGCGCCAGCACTTCGACTNNTCCAACCCTTTGCAGCCGTTTTCAATGCATGCCCCGCTCTTCCCCGATCGGGAGATGGGCCGCGCCGGTGCTCCCGCAGTGAATGTGTTGCACCCCGAAAAGTCCCGCCGCATCGACGCGATGGACGAGATCAAGCGCGCCCTGGAATCGGCAGAAGAAATCCCCTTCAAGAATCTTGTGCTGCACCTGGGCGAACGCGCGGATGGCTGGTCGCAGCGGTCGATTGAATACGCCATTGTTGCCCTCGAGCACCTGGGCGCGTTTGCACACCCGCTGGGCGTCCACCTGCTCGTGGAGAACCTGGTGAGCGAGCCCACCACACCGGAGCGGCTCGTGACCATTCTCGATCTCGGCCATCTCAACAACGTGGGCATCTGCCTTGACCTGGGACACGCGCACATGACGGTGGGCATCGCCGATGCAATCGCCGCTGCCGGCAAGCGCATCACCTCCCTCCATGTTCACGACAATCACGGATTGAAGGATGAGCACCTATGGCCAGGCGATGGCAATATCGACTGGGCGACTACCGTCAAGGCACTCAAGCAAATTGCGACGCCGCCTGCAGCGGTGCTGGAAATTCATCATTCGTTCGGCAGCGACACGCACGTCGCGACCGAGCGCATTGAGCAGGCTTTCGCGCTGTTGGACTAGCGCCAAAAACTTCAGATCGTCTTCACCATCTCGAAATCGATGACCGAGTCATCGAACGGATGCGGTTCGCTGCGCCCGGTCAAGATAAATCCCATGCGCTTGTAAAAGTGGGTTGCGACTTCATTGGTTGAGGTTACAAGCAGTTCCACCCGCCGCGCCCCACGCTCGCGAGACCATTGCTCAATCGCCTCCATCAGCATCCGCGCCACTCCGCTCTTGCGATGTGTGGGGGACGTCCACATCGACACCAGCAGCGCGCGCGATGGTGTGTCTTCGGCAAGGAAGGCTCCTGCAATCCCGCAACAGAGGCCACCTTCCATGGCCAGATAGCCGATTCCTTTCTCGCCGTCCCAGCGCAGGGTACGCCGCATCCACTCCTCGTCGCTGA
>PLTV01000042.1:5336-5528 GCA_003164635.1 Acidobacteriaceae bacterium | reverse complement strand
ATGGCAACCCCATCAAGGTGAGCGAACAGCCCGAACTCCCGGACTTCAACGTGATTCGCTGCTGGCAGTTTGGCAGCGTATCCACGCCGGTACGCCTTCTCAGCACCATCCGCAAGATCAAGCCCGATGTGGTCTGGTTCAACCTCGTCTTTTCGAGCTTCGCAACCCCCGACGCGCCCGTAGCCGCATTCC
>PLTV01000042.1:0-5325 GCA_003164635.1 Acidobacteriaceae bacterium | reverse complement strand
ATCGGCACAAACTTCGCCACAAAGGCCCTGCTCCGCGCTCATTCCGTCTCGGTTCTGCTTCCTGGCTACCGGCACACGCTGGTCACGAAATACTCGGCGCAAAACGTGCTCCTCGGCACCCACGGCACATTTGCATCCATTCCCAGTCCGCCCGACTTTTCCAAACGCGGCAATCCTGACCATCGTCTGCTGGCCATCGGGCATTGGGGAACCTACAAGCGCCTCGAAACCCTGATGGAGGCGTTTCCCATGGTTCTTGAGAAGGTGCCCAACGCCCGGCTCATCGTGGCCGGCGCCAATCACCATACCAAGGCCGGTTACTGGGAATCGATTCGCGACGCCCAGCCGCCCGAGCTCCCCATCGAGTTCCGCGGCTATGTTCCTGAGGAGGACATTCCCGAGCTCTTCCAGACCACGTCCATCGTAGTTATGCCCTACGATTCGGCCACCGGGTCCAGCGGTCCCGCGCACCAGGCCTGCGAATTCGGTATTCCTATCGTTTGCGCCGACATCGAAGACCTCCGCGGCATGGCCGCCGGCGAAGGCATGGCAGTTCGGTTCCACAAAAAAGGCGACGCCGTCGACCTGGCCAATCAGATCATCGCCATCCTTCAGTCCAATGAACTGCAACACCAGATGGCCGAGCACAACTTCGAGGCCGGCGTGGATATGACCATGACCAGCGTCGTCCGGAATTACCTGCGCTGGTTTCAACTCCACAAATGCAAACGCGCCATTCGCAACGCGGGGGCTCTTCCCGGCGCACGGCGGCTGTGGCGTCGCGCTTTGCGTTCAGAAGATGCTGCTCCTGGCTGGACCCTCCACGGAGCCGTGACAGCCGCGCGCCGCGACGGTCCAGACGACCGCCATGGCATTGCCGAGGCGGCCAACCCCGCCCACCCCGACGACGCCGGCAATTGATGCCGTAGGAATCGCGCCCGCGAACACAGCACGCGGGCCGCATGTTGCGCGCAATCTGGGCGAAAGGCCAGGAAAACAAACGAATTCCTTATAAATCGAGCAAAATCCATTACTTAAGTTTTGACCTTGTTGTTGCTTGCATTCAAAAACCTCCGTATCCTCAACTTTTGCCTCGAATGGACATCTGACATCTGTCCATAGGCCATCTAAACTAGTGTTGGCGCGTCTTCCTCCCTTTGCTGAAGGCAGGGATCGTATGTTTCTCCGACCCAGTCGGCGATTGCCCCGCTCACGGACCGCCAAGGAAACGCAACTTCGCGCAGAGATCCGGGTCTTTACCCGTCTGGGCGTACCCGGGCCTCTACGTCGTTCTCTCTAAGTTAATGAAGGAGTTTCCCTTGACCAACGATCGTGCTCGTCAATCGTTCCGGCATTTTTCATCCCTTTTCACTTTCGCGCTGCTTGGGGCTCTCCTGCTGGCCGGCTGCGGAAGCAGCACATTCACGGGGTCCAATACCACTCCCACGGTTTCGGTCAGCGCCAGTCCCGCATCCATCACCGCGGGCGGTTCTTCCACCTTGACTGTCGCTGCCTCCAACGCCACTACCGTCACAGTCACCGGTACCGACGGTAGCTCGTACAATCTGACCTCTGCAGGTGGAACGCAGGCCGTGAGCCCGAAAGCCACCACCACCTACACGGCGACCGCGGCCGGGACTGGCGGCAATGCCACGGCGACCGCCGTGGTCACAGTTACTGCAACCACCGGGCCTCCGCCCACAGTCACGCTCAGCGCGAATCCAACCGGGGTTACCGCCGGCGGAACATCGACGCTCACTGCCACTGCCACCAACTCCAGCAAAGTCGTTATCACCGGCAGCGATGGCAGCTCCTACACCCTGGCAGCGACGGGTGGCACACAAGCCGTGACGCCGGCTGCGACCACGACCTATACCGCAACCGCCACCGGCACCAACGGCACCAACGTCACCGCGACTGCAACAGTGACCGTATCCGCGACGCCGCCCGCAACTGTAACCATCACGGCGAATCCAACGACCATCGTCACTGGAAACTCCTCGACCCTGACCGTGACCGCTAAGAATGATAGCGGGGTCACCATCACCGGCACCGACGGCAGTTCCTATGCTCTTCCTGCAGCCGGAGGCACCAAGGCTGTCACGCCAGCCGCCACCACAACCTATACGGCAACTGCGACCGGCGCCGGCGGCAATGCGACGGCCACGGCAACGGTGACCGTGAGCCCTGCCGGTTCAGTGGCGCAGATCGATCACGTGATCTTCATGATGCAGGAGAACCATACCTTCGACAATTACCTGGGCATGCTCAATCCCTACCGGAAAGACCCGCTCGGGACCGGAACCTGCCCCAACAATGCAGCCGGTGTTCCTCAGTGCTATAACGTGGGCGACGACGGCAATACCTATAACGTCGACGGCATTGACGACAAGTTAACCACGATCTCCGACACGTCCGACTTAAATCCCCCGAACGGTGAAACCCCCAGCGTCAAGTTCAATCTCTTCAAGCTAACGAGCACCTGCATCGACGATGACAGCTCGGCATGGCTGTCAAGCTTTGGCGACGTCAACCGGTACGACAACGCTGTCGACCGCCCGATCCAGATGAATGGCTTCGTACACACTGCCCAGGGCTACGCGAATAGCTGTAACGCCAGCGGCAATTGCGTGGGCGACGTGGGCGACGTCTTCACCGACACGCTGGGGGCTCGCGCCATGGGCTACTACGACCAGCAGTATTTCAACTACTACTACTACATGGCATCGCAGTTCGCGCTCTCCGACCGCTGGTTCTCGCCCATTGCCAGCAAGACCGTCGACAACCGCATCGCCACCTTCACTGGAGGCACAACGCAAGGCCTGGTGCAGGATCCTACCTCGGACGACCATCTGAATACTCAGCTCAACATTGCAACCATCTTCCGCGAGCTGAACACGGCAAACGTCTCGTGGAAGATCTACTACACAGTGACCGATGGCGGCTGCAAGGCCAATGGCGATGGGGACGAATGCACCGGTGGGGCGCCTGCGCAATACCCCGACACGTCTTTCGAAAGCTTCACCGATTCATTTAAATACCTCCAGGAGAACCCAACCAACGTCGCCTGCAGCACATTGGATCCCAATCTGCAGGCGTCGAGCGTGGTGGGTGACACGAGCAACTCGTTCTGCATCGATCCCGCGCACATCGCGCCCATCACCCAGTTCTACACCGACATGACCAACAACGCACTTCCCAGCTTCGTCTGGATCGATCCGGGGTATGGGCTCAACGATGAACATCCTGGATCGGGCCAGCCGGTCACACAGGGCCAGTACGAAATGAAGAACATTCTCAATGCCTTCATGGCGAGCCCTGTGTATGCCGATTCGGTCTTCTTCCTGGCTTACGACGAAGGCGGCGGTCCCTACGACCACGTACCGCCGGTGCCGGGGCACTCCAACGACTTCACCAACGTTGCCAATATGGGGTATCTCGGAGACTATCCGAATGGAACTATCCCCGATATCGGCACCATTGCGGTGAATCCGGACACGGATCCGGCATATTGGCCGTGCCTGCCGGCGGACCTCTCGCCGTGGACCGCATCTCTGCATTGCGACTTGCAAGAGGGCTGGGCGGGCTCTGTAGCTGGCGACGTGGTCAGCGAGCAGGGTTTCGCTGCCCAGATCGGTTTCCGCGTACCCAATATGATCATTTCGCCGTTCGTCCGCAGGCACTACGTCTCGCACACACCCATGGATCACACCGCGATTCTCAAGTTNNCCCGACCTGTTGGAGTTCTTCGACTTCACCAACATTCCTTGGGCCACGCCGCCGACTCCGCCGACTCCGTTTACAGACCCCAACAAGACCCTGTGTACGCCATCCATGGCTCCCATGAACGGAGTGGCCCCTTCATAGAGTGGGTTCTCAGGAAAATGACTGAAGAGAGAAAGGCTTGAAGGATGCGGCGAATGTCGCAGCGTTCTTCAAGCCTTTTAGCCTTGGCCCTGCAAGTGCCGGACATAGTGGTTTGCTGCCACCCAGTGCACTGTCATGCTGCCACCTGACGGTCCCTGGAATATGCCACATTTTCTAAACGGGCGAAAGGTCCCCATCGGCGGCCATCCTGTTTACTGATGTTTCACTGACGAATAGGCGACGATACGTCCGGAGCGATCAAAAAGCAATGTGCCGGTCCTCAGGGGATACAATTTCCGCATGATTTCCCGGTTCGCTTTTTTGTTCGTTTGCGTGACTGCGTTGATGAATGCGCAGGAGCCGCAGGTTACTCCTGACATGAACGTTGAGTCTGCCACTCTCCACGACTGGCTTCATAGCGGCGATCTGCGTCTAGTGGCATGGGCGGCGGATTTTGCGCATCGTCGTCATGATGACCGCGTTCTTACCGAAATTCCGCGTTTATTAGAACACTGGTCTATGCCTCCGATAGCCGGAGGGTATGAGGAGCAAGCGGCACAGCGTCGAACGGTGATGGCGCTTCTCGACTCCCTCATTGAGGAGAAAGTTCAGGTTCCAATCCAGGTGATCAATTCGATGGCTAGAGAGTTCCCGGCCCAATCTCTTCTTTTAATTCAACAGCGAGGTCCGTCAGAAGGGACTAGGTCAACTCTGTTGGAATGGGCTTTCAACGATGGCGATGGATTTGGCGATACCCAGTCACGTTCAGCGGCGATGATCTTGGCTAAGAGTGCCGATTCATACTTTGTTCATGAGGTTCTTAAGGGCTTGGTGCAACATGTCACCATACGAGTTGTTGCCCCGGGTACGGGATATGGAGGTGGCATTGGAAGCTGTGGTGACTCCGGCATCGTCCCGCCGCCCCCGGGATGGCCGGTTGTTTTTGCATATGGGCTGCGAGAGGAAAATGGAGAATCTTCGACGGAGGATTCCAACTCGCTCCCGGTTGTAAGGCTTGGCAACCATCGTGTGGAGGCTTATCGGTATGCAGAGAACCGGGGCGGCGGAGGCTGCATATCCAGTCAATCTGACGCCTCATTCCGGCATGAACTGGTTGCATATTGGCTGGGCATCGAGCCGAGCAAAATGCAATGGCAGGCCGAGCAGTCCTTGGATGTTGTGTGGGTAAACAAGTCCAGTTTTCAAAGGGAACTCGGCGCATTCCTTGAGGAGGACAGAGTCAGAATGTCTGAGACTCGTCGAGGACTTGTGAAGCGGGGACTGCTCGACGAACAAGACATTGATGGAACTTTCCCGCAGATTTCACTTAGGTTTGAATGCCACCTCACGCCGTGTCCTTTGGCTGGCCTCTGAGTCCGCCGTCCGGAATCGTGAACGACTGACTTTGGAAAACACGCCCAATTGCCCATAGACACGAGTAACCGTCTATGCGGGAGT
>PLTV01000036.1 GCA_003164635.1 Acidobacteriaceae bacterium | reverse complement strand
CCAAGGACAAGATGGACTTGATCAAGCGCTAGCAAGGTAAGGGCAAACTGGTTGCGATGAACGGCGACGGCACCAACGACGCTCCCGCACTGTCCCAGGCCGACGTGGGCGTGGCCATGAACTCCGGCACGCAAGCGGCCAAAGAAGCCGGCAACATGGTGGATCTCGATTCGAACCCCACCAAGCTGATTGAGATAGTGGAGATCGGCAAGCAGTTGCTGATGACGCGCGGCGCGCTGACCACCTTCTCCATCGCCAACGACGTGGCGAAATATTTTGCGATCATTCCCGCCATGTTTGCGGGCGTGTTTCCAGTGCTGGGCGCGCTCAATGTAATGCACCTGGCGACGCCGCAGTCGGCGATTCTGTCGGCGGTGATTTTTAACGCGGTGATTATCGTGGCGCTGATTCCGCTGGCGCTAAAGGGCGTGAAGTACGAGCCCAAAGCCGCGGATATTCTGCTGCGCAACAACCTGCTGGTGTACGGCGTTGGCGGCATCGTGATTCCGTTCATCGGGATCAAGGCGATTGATATGCTGCTGGTTGCGGCGCACCTGGCGTAGACGCCCAGGGACCCGGGACTAGGGACTAGGGACTAAGGNNGGACTAAGAGGCTAGGGATTAGGGACTGAGGATTCGCAATGCATTCGGTTTGGAGAGCATCAATTCGGTTTACGCTGGTGACCCTGCTTCTGCTGGGAATCGGATATCCGCTGGTGGTAACGGGGATCGCGGGGGCTCTGTTTCCCCATAAGGCTGCCGGGAGCCTGATTCCAAAGGACGGACAGATTGTGGGGTCGGAACTTTTAGCGCAGAGTTTTACTGCGGACAAATATTTCCATCCGCGGCCCTCGGCTGCGGGCAATGGATATGACGCTACGTCTTCCGGCGGCTCAAACCTGGCGCAATCGAATAAAGCGCTCGTCGACCGCGAGCAGGGGTCTATCGATAAACTGGCTGCGGAGAATCCCGGAAAGCCCGTGCCCATCGATTTGGTGACGACATCGGGTTCGGGACTCGATCCGGATATCACGCCGGATGCGGCCTATTTTCAGGCGCCACGTGTGGCTCAGGCTCGCGGGCTTTCCGAGACCCAAGTACGGCAGTTGATCGCGAGCCACATTACTCCGCGGCAATTCGGCATTCTGGGCGAGCCGCGTGTGAATGTGCTGGCACTGAATATGGACCTGGACAAGATCGCCAGGTAGGCACACCCGACGCGAGGTTCGTGTTTTCCCACCCATCGCAAAGAACGCGATGGATGGGCGCCCTTCTTCCGATTTCCATCCGATCACGAACGACTGAGCTTAGTTGACGACCACCGTGAAGGTTGCGGCGGCGGCGGCGCTTGCCGGTGCGGGCGTCCCAGTTCCTGTGACTGAGAAGGTGTAGGTCCCGGCCGCGGTTCCGGGGTTGGTTGTCGTGGTGCCTCCACCGCCTCCACCACCGCAGGCTGCCAGGCTTCCGAGCGCAGTCAATGCGAGAATCATGCCGAGCATCGACGTCCACTTGCGGCGGCGCGCGGGAATGCTGAAGAAGAAGAGCAAAGCTAGCACCGCTCCGCCGCCTGCACCGGCCCATCGCCTGTCGCGTCCGCCAAAATGCGGCCAGGTCAGCTCCGTACTCACGGCGGCAATGGTCTGGACAGTAACGGGGGTTGACGACCCGACGGCCACGCCCGACGTGGTGAGCAGGCATGACGGGGCATCTCCGGAGGTATTGGTTGGCCCTGATGTGAGCGCGCAAGCCAGGACCACCGTTCCGCCGTAGCCGTTAGTCGTGCCGACGGTGACATTGGCACTCGAGCTTTGCCCGGCAGTAACGGTGGCCGGCGATGCTGCGCCTGCCGCCAGGGTAAAGGTGGCCGTGCTGGCGGCTACCGTCACCGTTGCCGTTCCTGTGGCCGAGGCGTAATTTGTATCGCCGCTATAGGTCACTGTGAATTGATCGCTGCCGGTTGCCAGTGTGTTGGCCGGGACCGAGAACGAGAAAGCGCCGCCGCTAAGCGTCTGGGCAGCGATCGTGTACGCGCCGGAGAGAGCGACGGTCCCTGTTGGCGCGGCGCCGGTTCCCGTTACCGCGACTGCTAATGTGACCGTGTTATTGGCGGTGATGCTTGCGGTGGACGGCGTGACTGTAACGGTCGGCGTCAAACCCGTCACGGTCACGGTAGTGGTTCCGGACACTGAGGAGTAGTTCGTGTCGCCACTGTAGAGCACGGTCAGCGTGTCAGCGCCCACGTCCAATGTGCCGGCCGGAAGATTGAAGGTATAAGCCCCGGCCGTGAGCGTTTCAGCAGGCGACGTGTAACCTCCGCCTGAGAGAGACACAGCACCGGTCGGAGTTCCCGTGGAACCGGAGCCGGTAACGGTTACGGCGACGGTGAGCGCGGTAGCTGGTGGCAATGTCGTCAAAGACGGTGTAACTGCGATGGTAGGGGCCGTCGTCCCGGTAACGGACGAACTCCAGTTATTCAACAAGAGTTTCGCATCTACACTGCCTAATCCACCACCCAGGTTATAGGTGTTGCTGGTGTTGTAACCAGAAAGGTAGTAATACCCTCCCGTGTTCTTCACGCAATTGGGCTTGCCACTTGTGCACGGAACCGAGTTATTGCCGACCGAGAGATTGTGAAAGATTGTGCTGGCATTGGCCCCCTTGTACAAGGTGTAAAGGTTCTGAGCTGCCTGCCCCAGGCGGCCGCCGGTCTTCTGCACCACGAGGGCCAGAATTCCTGCGAATGCGGGCGACGCCGTCGAGGTCCCGCCATAGCCTACAAAGTAGACATTGCCGTCAGATTGCTTTGTGCAATTTTCGCTGACTGTTGTCCCGCCGCTGTTCTTCGTGGTGTCGTCGGAGCAGATAAGCCATGTTGCGGAGTCGAATCCATTGCCGGCCATCAAGGAAACATCGGGCAGGTCGCGCACGCTGTCGCCGGGAATGCCTGTCCCGGTCTGCCATGTGGGCTTGGCATATCCCGAGGTGCAGGAGCCGACCGTATACGTCGTGGATGTGTCGACGGTAGTGTTTGTTGAACAACTGCTCTTTCCTCCGGATCCAGCGACGATATTGGCGTTTGAGGCCTCGGCGCCCGTCCAAGGCACATCGTCGGCGATCGTTGTGTCCGTGGTGCTTGAATCGTTCCAGGTGCTTTCAGGGATAGGGCCGAGCGCCGAGCGATAGAAGGTGGAAGATGAGCCTTGAGATGTGGAGACGTAGGTGGAGAACGAACCGGTCAACGGGTAGAAGTCCGTGCCGCCAACTGCAATGTTGTAGGGAGTCGAGGCGAAGCCGTTCACTGCCAGGCCGCCAACCGCCGCAGTAACATTTGCGCCGCCGCTTGTCTGTGTGGCGTCGCAGGCGGCGGACCCGTTGTCGCCGGATGAGACCGTGATGGTCATGCCCTCGCCTGCGGCTTGCTGCCACCAGGCCTTGAATTGCGCGTTGTCTGAGGTGGACATGTCGAGTTCGCACTCGCCGAAACTCAGACTGAAGATGTCGACGGTGTTGTCGTTGACCGCGGCTTCGATGGCCGACACGAGATCCGACGAGGTATAGAAGACGATGGATGCGCCGGGGGCGAGTCCGCCCGAGAGTTCGGTGTCGATATAAGCTTCGTCAAGGGCGCCGGTGTTCGTGGAACTGGTCACATTATCAACATTGACAATGCTGGGCTGGGTCGTATTGCCGAGGAACATCGAACGATAGTCCGCAACCGTGCTGCCCTGGATGAGCGACTCACCGCCAATACCGATTTTGACACCTGTGCCGTCGTACGTGGTCCCCGAGGTGTAGTTGGCATTGAAAGTCGTATTGGGCGTGTCGTAGATGGTGGCGGCATCGCCCGGAACGAGGTAGAGGAAGTCGGACCCGACGGTCAAGAGCGGATTGGGTTTCGCAGCGCGGTCGAGATGAATTGGTTCGAGGTGATTGCTTTTCGGATTGACGCTTCCGGCTGGGCCGCGGTCAGAGTGCGCCCGCGGATGGATCGTATTCAAGCGGGCCACTCCGCTTACCACGGTCGCGAGCGCCGAAGGGATGCGGGGGTCTGTGGTGTTGGAGTAGAACTGCTCGCCGTATATCGAAGTGAACGAGTGTACCGAGACATGGAATGTCTCTTCGACATCGGCTACGCTTCCTGCGAACGCAATGTTGGTGCGGCCCTTCGAGGCGCTTTCGACTTTCAGGCCGTGCGACTCGAGCCATGAGGTGAGGGTCTCAATATCCGCGTCTGCGGGGCCGTAGAGTGCGCCGAATCTTTCCGGTGTAAGCCATTTGTGGAAGTTGGGCGAAGACTTGTCCTGCAATTCGGCCAAGTACCGATCGAGAGCGGCCTCTTGCGCGGGCGTGCGCGATAGCACGAGGCGGATGTGCGTGAGCTGCGTTGCAGAGTCCGCCTCGCCCTGATCGATCGCCGTACTGACGGCATGCGGCACGTTTCCGTCGAGGCGACGCAGACTGTTTTCGTCGATGGCGGAAACGATGCGTGGGGTCGGTGCGCGTCCTTGCGGCCGCGCGACGGGTGTGATGAGAAATGCAGTTGAAAGACCAAGGAAGAGCGCGCGCAGGGGGGTGGGGGAAAGCATGGCAGGGTTTCAAGCCTTTCTTCGTCGGCGGGTGCAACCGTGGCCAGCCTTCGATTGCAATCAAAATAGCACGGGCACAGTGGTCCTGTATTCTCACGGAAGTAACGAGATAGATTCATGCAGCGGTGAGTGCGGTAGCGCGGGATACGCACGATGTGGATGCAGCGGAAGTGCAATAGACAATTGATTCTTCTATCGAATAGGATGAGGTGTTTCAAATTGTCTCGCGTCTTGTGGTGGTTGCATGGACTCTTGGCGCACGAGCGAGAGCACGGCTTGGGCAGGTTTCGGGAAAGGTAAGGTTTCATGAATCCCTTGGAAACGGTAAGACTGGACTGGGCGTTTCAGGCGCTCGACACATTCAAGATCGAGGTCCCGTCGTGGGGATTTGCGAACACAGGCACACGGTTCGGTAAGTTTTTGCAGAAGGCCGCGGCAACAACACTGGAAGAAAAATTTGCGGATGCTGCCGAGGTGCTCCGGCTGACGGGAGCAACGCCAACCATTGCTCTGCATGTGCTTTGGGACCTGCCGGAGGGGATTGATTCGATCGCGGAGCTTAAGGCATTGGAAAAACGGTTCGGCATCAAGGCCGGATCGATTAACCCCAATCTTTTCCAGGATCAGCTGTACAAGTTTGGATCGCTGTGCAATCCCGATGCAGGGATACGGCGGCACGCGCTCGATCATGTTGTGGATTCCATCGAGATCGCGAAGGCGACAGGGTCGCGGGATATTTCAGTGTGGCTGGCGGACGGGTCGAACTACCCCGGATCGCAGAGCATCCGCAAGAGAATTGCGTGGCTTGAAGAGGCGCTGGTGACGGCGCATGGCGAACTGTCGCCGGGCCAGCGGCTGCTGATTGAATACAAGCCGTTCGAGCCGGCGTTCTATCACACAGATATTGCCGACTGGGGTATGTCGGCGCAGTTATGCGCCGCGGCTGGCCCCAACGCCCGAGTGCTGGTGGACACCGGTCACCACTACAACGCGCAGAACATTGAGCAGATTGTGGCGTGGCTGCTGCACCTGGGCGTGCTGGGCGGATTTCACTTTAACGATCGGCGCTATGCGGACGACGATTTGACACTAGGCTCGATCGACCCCTATCAAGTATTCCGGATCTTTCACGAGCTGCAGACGGCAGCGTTCGAGGGGCTGCAAGACGCGGGCGTGGCCTACATGATTGACCAGAGTCACAATCTGAAAGGCAAGATTGAAGCGACAGTGCAGACGGTTGTGACCGCGCAGGAGCTGTGGGTGAAGGCAGCGCTGGTAGATCGCGAAAAGCTCGCCGGGTTGCAGAAGGCGTGCGACATTGTGGCGGCTGAGGAGTTGTTTCGCGGGGCGTTCTGGACCGATGTGCGGCCGGCGGTCGCAGCGTGGCGCGAGGCGCGCGGATTGGCGCCCGACCCGTTGGCGGCACTGCGCGAGGGCGGCTACGTGGAACGCGTGGCAAAGCAGCGCGAACTGATGCACGGAACGGGACATACGACTGCAAGCAGTTACGCGTGAGATGCCTGGCAGGCGCGCGTGAATCCCTCTAACGGAGAAACCTGTTGCCCAAAGCCAAAGTCGAGCGACTTTATCTGATCCCGATTCTGTCGAAGGCACTCGACGTGATCGAACTGCTCGAGCAGGATCACGCGGCGGTGTCGCTGGAGGACGTCTACCAGAAGACGCATATCTCGAAGACCAGCGTCTATCGCATTTTGAAGACTCTGGTTCATCGCGGCTATGTGGCGCAGGCACAGAATGGGCTCTATCGGCTGGTGTCGCGGCCGCGGCGGCTGCGTTTCGGGTTCGCTGTGCAGAGCGCGGAGATGCCCTTCTCCGTGGCTGTTGCGGAAAGCGTGACGGCTGCGGCAGCGGCTTCCGGCGTGGAGCTGGTGGTGCTCGACAACAAGTTCGACGCGGCAATCGCGGTCAAGAATGCCGAGGAGTTTGTAGCCAAGCGCGTTGACCTGGTGCTGGAGTTCCAGGTGGAGGAGGTTGCGGCGCCGCGGATTGCCAACATCTTCAAGAAGGCAGAGATTCCACTCGTCGCCATCGATGTACCGCATCCCAATGCGACGTATTTCGGTGTGGATAACTTTGAGTGCGGATTTGAGGCTGGCGAGTTGCTGGCGCAGCATGCCCTGCGCAAGTGGCGCGGCCGAGCCGACGTGATGCTGGGCATCGGTTTCGCGGAGGCGGGCAGCTTTGTTCAAAGCCGCATCACCGGCGCATTCGACGGGGTGCGCGAGCGGCTGACAACGCTGCTGTCGGGGAGCTTCATCCAGTTGGAAGGGCGCGGCATGCGCGAGCCCAGCCGACTTGCGGTATCGGAGTTTTTGCGCGGCCGGCGAAAGAGCGAGCGGACCCTCGTGGCGGCAGCCACGGATTCAAGTGCGCTGGGTGTTTTGGACGCGGCGCGCGAAGCGGGGCGCGAGGCCGACTTCGCCATCGTCGGGCAGGATTGCATTCCTGAAGCGCTGGAGGAGATGCGGACCGGCAAAAGCGCTCTCATCGGCAGCATCTCGCACGAAGTAGAGACGTATGGACCGCGGCTGATCCAGCTTGGAATTTCGCTTCTGCGCGGATACACCGTGCCTCCTTATAACTATGTGCGACACAGGACGGTAACGGCGGAGACGTTGAGCGGGAGCGGCGGGCTGACTAGTTAAAAGTTTAGCGAGTCAGCAAGTTATTCCCACACCGATCAGTAGAGTCGGCTGTGCACGAAAAGCTCCTACCTTCCTAAGTGTGAAAACCCAGGCCTGGGGCACCCAGTTTCTGTTTATAGTCAGAATTTTTCGAATTCCTTATTCGAACTTTGTTTCCTATTGCTATTCCGGCATGATACTCTATCTATGGTGCTTCTAATCCTCGTAAAGTGGTATCCATGACTCAAGTTGCCGCACCTTCCGCTACTCTGAAATTCCTTGAAGACCGCTGGGACCAGGCGGTTGCCGCCTCGCTCGACGAGCCTGAACAGTTGCGCTACCGCTCGAACCTTCTCGGGTCGGATTTGCGCATCACGAACTTCGCGGGTGGCAACACGAGTTCGAAAGTTTGGGAAGTTGATCCTCTCACCCGCGAGAAAGTGGAAGTGCTGTGGGTGAAAGGCTCGGGCGGTGACCTGGGCAGCATGAAGCGTGCCGGATTGGCGACACTTTATCAGGACAAGTTTCTGGCGCTCGAGCGCAGCTACAAGGGCGTGGACCACGAAGACGACATGGTGGCCATGTATCCGCTGTGTACGTTCCGCAATAACCCCGTGGCAGCCTCCATCGATACGCCGCTGCATGGGTTTCTTCCCTTCCCGCACGTGGACCATCTCCATCCCGATTGGGGAATCGCGCTGGCGGCGTCGGCTAACGGCAAGGCCAAGATGGACGAATTCAATCGCGAGTTTGGGCACAAGCTGGTGTGGATTCCGTGGCAGCGTCCCGGGTTCGAGTTGGGACTGATGCTGCGGCAGGCGGTCAAAGATAACCCGGAGTGCGACGGCATTGTGCTAGGCGGACATGGCCTGTTTACGTGGGGCGAAACGCAGCGCGAGTGCTACCTGAATACACTGACCGTGATCGACCAGATCGGGCAGTTCATCGAGCGGCATGGCATCGCGAAAGGCCCGGCGCGGTTTGGCGGAGTAACAGTGAAGGCGCGGAACGACCGGCGCGCCTTGGCAGTGAAGATTGCACCCTATCTGCGCGGGCGCGTGAGCACGCAGAACCGCTGGATTGCGAGTTTCACCGATGCGCCGGACGTGCTGCAATTTGTGAACTCGACACACGCGAAGGAACTGGCGTTTCTGGGGACAAGCTGCCCCGATCACTTCATCCGCACCAAGATTCGGCCGCTGTTTGTGCCGTGGGCGGAGAGCGAGGATCTGGATGCGCTGAAGAAGCAGATTACGCTTTCGCTGGACAAGTACCGCAAGCAGTATGGCGAGTACTATCACTCGTTCGCGACGGCGGATTCGCCGGCGTTGCGCGATGCGAGCCCGACTGTGGTGCTGATCCAGGGCCTCGGCATGTTCAGCTTTGGCAAGAGCAAAACCGAAGCGCGCATCACGGGCGAGTTCTACACGAACGCGATTCACGTAATGGAAGGCGCAAGCCTGCTGGGCGAAAGCGAGGTCACAGGGACGCTGCCGCAGGTGGGCGTGGGCCAGGATCCGAAGAGCTTCAAGGTTTGCTCGAATTATGTGGCGCTGCCGCCGATCGAAGCGTTTCGCATTGAGTACTGGGCGATGGAAGAGGCGAAGATACGCCGCCAGCCGCCGGAAAAGGAACTAAGCCGCCGCATTGTGCTGGTCGTTGGCGGAGGCAGCGGCATAGGGCGCGAGGTTGCACTTCTGGCCGCTGCGCGCGGAGCGCACGTGGTGGTCGCCGATCGAGACCAGGCTGCGGCGGAGCGCGTTGTTGCCGAGTTGAAGGTTGTGACTTCGACCGAGTTCACGGCAGTGACGGGCGTGGACATTCGCAATCGCGAGGCCATCGCCAAAGCGCTGGACGCGACGGTTGCGGCCTTTGGAGGGCTTGACATTTTGATCAATACCGCCGCGATGTTCCCCACCTCGCCAGATGGTGCGATCTCCGATGCGCTGTGGGCGACAACGCTCGATATCAACGTCACAGCAAACTATCTGCTGGCAGATGAAGCAGCCAGACTGTTCAACGAGCAGGCCCTGGATTCGGCAATCGTGC
Source organism: Acidobacteriaceae bacterium (assembly GCA_003164635.1). Taxonomy (GTDB): domain Bacteria; phylum Acidobacteriota; class Terriglobia; order Terriglobales; family Acidobacteriaceae; genus Telmatobacter. The sequence goes on along the minus strand of PLTV01000036.1, from coordinate 17,050 downwards.
TGACGAGTTCTGCCAACGCCGTGGTTTCAAAGCGCGGGTCGGAGGCGTACGACGTGAGCAAGGCGGCTCTCTCGCACCTGGTGCGCGAACTGGCTGTGTCGCTTTCGCCGCGGGTGCGAGTAAACGGCATCAGTCCGGCAACGGTGGTGAAGGGCTCAACGATGTTTCCGCGGGACCGGGTGCGCGCTTCGCTCGCGAAGTATGGTATCGCCTTCGACGAGGCGCAGTCGGACGATGAGTTGCGCAATCTGCTGGCCGGGTTCTACGCCAAGCGCACGCTCACGCATCAGCCGATTGATCCGTCAGACTGCGCCGAGGCCATTCTCTTTTTGGGAAGCCCGCGCTCGCGCTGCACGACGGGTCACCTGATCCCTGTGGATGGTGGGCTGACCGAAGCGTTCCTGCGATAGACTCATCGAGAGAACCAACCTGCCCTCATGCCTGAACCCGCGCGCATTGCCATCGACCTGGGTGCTGAAAGCTGCCGCGTCTCGCTGCTCCGCTGGCACGAAGCGCAGCCATCGATCGAAGTCGTCCACCGCATCCCTAACGGGCCGATTCACCAGGGCAAGGAGATGAACTGGCCCTTGCCGGAGCTACTCGCCGGCATCGAGACTGGGCTGCGCAAGGCCGCACAGGCAGCGCCCGAAGGCATTGCCTCGATTGCTGTGGACGGTTGGTCCGTGGATTATGTGCGGCTTGATCCGGGAGGGCGGCCGCTGCGGCTTCCCTTCTGCTATCGCGATGAACGCACGGTGCCTGCCAAGGAAGCGGCCGATGCAATTGTCGGCCCGCGCGAACTCTATAAGCGCACGGGTGCGCAGCCGCATCGCATCAATACCGTGTACCAGTTGCTTGCCGACCCCGCGTGCGATGTCGATGCGCACGCGCCGTGGGTCATGCTGCCGGAGTATGTCCTGCACTGGCTGGGGGCACGGCGCGTGGGCGAGCATACAAATGCAAGCCACACTGGCCTGGTAAATCTGCGAACGGGCGATTGGGACGAAGAGCTTTTCCAGCAACTCGGGCTGCCTCTTGACGCGGCTCCGCCGATTGTTTCTACGGGAACCGTCATCGGCACGCTCACTGGGCCGCTCGCTTCCCTCGATGCCTTCCGTCACACCGAGCTGATCGCAGGCGCTTGTCACGATACGGCCTCGGCGATTGCGGGTATTCCTTCGAGCCTGGATTCGACGCTCTACATCTGCTCAGGAACCTGGTCGCTGGTGGGCACTGTAATCCATGCGCCGGTGACGACCGAAGAAGCCTTCGATGCCAAGTACACCAACATCGGGGCGCCCTGTGCGGGACTGTGCTTTCACTCCCTGGTGAACGGCATGTGGCTGCTGAAGCAGTGCATGAACGCGTGGGGCGCCGACGGACGAGCGTGGGACATCGAAGAGTTGATCGCGCAAGCTGCTCAGTCGGGCTATCCGGGAACGATCGATGTGGATGCGGAGCCGCTTCTGCTGGATTCCGGCATGCCGGAACGCATTAATCATCAGCTTTGGCGGCGGCGCTGGGCGACCATTCCCGACGAACCCGGCAATGAGCCGGTGTTCGCGCGCGTCATCTTCGAGAGCCTCGCGGCGCGGTACGCGATCGCTTTGGAAAACCTGGAGAATCTGCTGGAGCGGCGATTGGAGCGCATTCACATCCTGGGCGGGGCGAGCCGCAACAAGCTGCTCACCGAACTGACCGCGGCGCGCACACAACGGAGTGTGGAGACTGGTCATTGTGAGAGTTCAACGATCGGGAACTTCGCTGTGCAACTGGCTACGGCTGAGAGCGGCGGTAGGCGCATTGGGGCGGAATCGATCCGCAAATGGGCATCCAACCTTAGTGAGGCAGAAGCTCGAACTTCGCTCGCATGACAACCTGCGGCGGAGCAGCCATTCGCAAGGAATTCGTACTCTCCACCCATGAATCAAACTGCTATTCATTGATAGCGCACCTTTCATCCTTCTGCTCCACATTTGTGAGGGATCCGTACGGCTAGCCGAGGGCTTGCACGGTTCCCTTCCCGGTCAGCTCTTCTACGCGCTCAACCCAGCCGCGATCGGCGGCAACGCTCATCCCCTCCGGCTCGAGAATGACCGCATACTCGCCCTTCTTTTCGAGATGGAGCATGACCTTGCCCGGGCCGGGGGCCGCATCCGCGGCGTCTTTCAGGCCCGCGAAGATCTCCTCGGTAGCGCGATCGAGGTTGATACGGATGCGCACGCCCATGGGGAGTTTGATCTGCACGGCGTCGAGCGGCTGAATGCCGCTGATGGCGATTTTCGGCGCGGAGTCTTCTTCTCCCATCAGAACCCCGCGAATCAGCACAGGCGCTTCAATCTTGAGCTGCTCGGCGAGACGCTCATAGTCGCGAGCAAAACAAATGACCTCAATTTTTCCGGTCGCGTCCTCGAGATGCCCATTTGCGTAGACCTTGCCATCGCGTTTGCTCTTGCGCGGCGTGCCGGTTCCATGCAACATGCCCACCACTTGGAGATCATCTGCGGGATCGGCCTGCCGTCCCCAGGTGCGCTCCGGCGGCTTGCGTTCAAGAGCTTCGGAAACAGGAATGACGCCGGAGAGGTTTCGCAGCTTTTCTGCGTACTTATCGAGCGGATGCCCGGAGACGAAAAAGCCGAGCACCTCTTTCTCATTCGCAAGACGCTCGCCTTCTTCCCACTCAGCGGTTTTGGGCAGCTCATCGGCGGCGTGGCCGTTGCCGTGGTGATGCCCCGGGCCTTCGTTAAATAGACCGAAGAGGCCATGCTGGCCAGCTGCGGCGTCCTTCTGTGCTTTTTGCGCGCGCTCCATGGCTTTGTCGACGGCTTTCATCAGCGCAGCGCGTGCACCGAGAGAATCGAGAGCGCCCGCCTTGATCAGCGACTCGATCACGCGCTTGTTCATCACGCGCAGGTCGACATTCTCGCAGAACTGCCAGAAAGTTTTAAACCTGCCGCCACATTCTTCGCGGGCCCTCATGATCGACTCAATGGCATTGCCGCCCACATTCTTCACTGCCGCGAGGCCAAAGCGAATCCCCTGGCCCTCCGGCGTAATGTGCGGCGTGAACTGCGCGCCCGAAACTTGCACATCGGGCGGCTCCACGCGAATCTCCATCTCCTTACATTCGCCAATGTACTTGACCACGTTCTCAGGCTTCGATGTTTCCGACGTGAGCAGCGCGGCCATGAACTCAACCGGAAAATGCGTCTTGAGATAAGCCGTCTGGTAAGCCACGAGTGCGTAAGCCGCGGAATGCGACTTGTTGAATCCGTAGCCGGAGAACTTGGCCATCTGGTCGAAGATCTCGCCCACGGGCGCTTTGGGATGACCGAGCGCCGCGGCGCCGCTCATGAAACGATCGCGTTGCTCGGCCATGGCCTCGGCATTTTTCTTTCCCATGGCGCGGCGCAGCAAATCAGCTTCGCCAAGCGAGTAGCTCGCCAGAACGTTGGCGATGCGCATCACCTGTTCCTGATAGACGATGACACCGAGCGAATCCTTAAGGATTGCTTCAAGCGCGGGAAGCATGAATTCGACTTTGCGGCGTCCCCACTTGCGCTCGATGAAGTCATCGATCATGTCCATCGGGCCGGGGCGATAGAGGGCGTTAAGGGCGGTCAGGTCTTCGATGCGCGAGGGCTGGTAGCGGCGCAGAATGTCGCGCATGCCGGGCGATTCAAACTGGAACACGCCGCTGGTGAACCCTTTGCAGAATACTTCATAGCTCTTGGGATCGTCGAGCGGAAGATCTTCGAGCACCAGCCTCACGCCATGACGCTTCTCGATGAGATTCACGGCATCGTGAATCAGGGTCAAGGTGGTCAGCCCAAGGAAATCCATCTTGAGCAGGGCCAGCTTGTCGAGCCCGTTCATGTCGTACTGCGTAACAATTTCGTCTTTGCTGGTCTTGTACAGCGGAACGAGATTCTTCAGCGGTTCAGGCGAAATGACGACGCCCGCGGCGTGGATGGAACAGTTGCGCGCCAGCCCTTCGAGTCGCGCCGCGACCTTCAGAATATCGTCGACGCGCGGATCGGCCTTGGCGAGCTCGTTGAACCCCGGCTCGGATGCGATGGAGTCCGCCAGGCTGATATTGAGAACGTTGGGGACGAGTTTGGAGATCTTGTCGACATCGGCGAAAGGGACATCGAGCACGCGGCCAACATCTTTGATGGCGGCGCGCGTTTGCAAGGTGTTGAAGGTGATGATTTGCGCCACCTGCTCGCGCCCGTACTTGCGCGTGACATACTCGATGACTTCGCCGCGGCGGTTCTGGCAGAAGTCGACATCGATGTCGGGCATGGTTACGCGTTCGGGGTTGAGAAAGCGCTCGAAGAGCAAAACGTTCTGCATGGGATCGATGTTGGTGATCTCCATGGCATAAGCAACGAGCGAACCGGTGGCCGAACCGCGGCCGGGGCCGACGGGGATGCCATGATCGCGGGCATACTTGATGAAATCCCACACGATGAGAAAGTAGCCCGAATAACTCATCTGCTTGATGATGCCGATTTCAAAATTCAGCCGCGACTCGTACTCGTGTAGCGGTGTGCGCAAAACGCCACGCAGCTCGAGTTGGCGAACCGCGGTGTCGAGCCGCTTCTTAAGGCCTTCGCGGCAAACCTGCTCAAAGTAGCTGTCGATCGTGTGGCCTTCAGGAACCGCGAACTCAGGAAACGGGTTGTCGATTTTGGCAAGCTTCAGGTTGCAACGTTCTGCGATCTCCTGGGTGCGTTTGAGGACGTCGGGGGAATCCTTGAAAGTCAACACCATTTCGTCAGCGCTCTTGACGAAGAACTGGTCGCTGTCGAACCGGAAGCGCTCCTTGTCGTGAACTTTGGCGCCCGTCTGCACGCAGAGCATGACGTCGTGCGCGTGCGAGTCTTCGCCGCAGAGATAGTGCGAGTCGTTCGTCGCGACGAGAGGGATGTCGAGCTCTCGCTCAAGGCGGAAAAGCGCCTCGTGAATCTTTTTTTCGTCCTCGAGGCCCTGGTCCTGAATTTCGAGAAAGAAGTTGCCCTTGCCGAAGATGTCCTCGTACTGCTGGGCGACGGACTTGGCTTTTTCATAGCGGCCGGCGACGAGCTCTTCACACAGCTCGCCACTCAGGCAGCCTGAGAATCCGATAAGGCCGGCGGAATGCTCGGCGAGGTAGCGCTTGCTGACGCGCGGCTTGCGGTAGAAGCCGTGCAGCGAGGCTTCGGAAGTAATGCGGATGAGATTGCGGTAACCTTCTTCGTTTTGCGCAAGGACCAGGAGGTGGTTGTTCTCGTCGCCTTCTCCCGGAGCGCGATGGTCATCTTTTTTTGAGATGTAGAGCTCACATCCGAGGATGGGCTTGACGCCCTTGGCTTTGGCGGCGTCGAAGAAGTGGACGGCCCCGTAGATGTTGCCATGGTCCGTCATTGCCACGGACTTCTGGCCGAGCGCGGCAACACGATCGACGAGCTTGTACACGTCACAGGCACCATCGAGAAGTGAGTATTCGGTATGAAGATGAAGGTGGGTAAATTCGGCCATGGCTAGTTCAAGTTTAGTCGTCGGCGCAAGAGGGCCACCTGCGCAAAAGACGTCCTTTATTGGGGAAACTTCTGATCCCGTCGCACTCCGAAGGACTTATGCCTTCCAATTTGGGCGGGTGAGGGATTTCAGGTTCGCTTCACTGGTCGGATATCCCGTCGCTTGCTGCCGTACGAGCATCAGATCTGATCCTCATCGTTCGGCATAGAATTGAACCATGTTCACCGGAATCATTGAGCAAACCGGCACGCTGATCAGTCTGAAGGAGACAGGCGGCGTTCGCCGCATAACGGTCGAAGCGCCGGGACTGGCCGACCGTCTACGCGAGGGCGACTCGCTGGGCGTGTCGGGGGTTTGCCTCACGGCGCTCGATGTCAACGACACCTACTTTCATGCCGACCTGGCGCAAGAAACGCTGGACCGGACCTCGCTCGGCTCGCTTGCGGCCGGGGCGCGCGTCAACCTCGAATTGCCCACTGCCGCCGGAAGCCCACTCGGCGGGCACATTGTGCAGGGCCATGTCGACGGGTGCGGACTGCTCCATGCCCTTGATCCCGTCATTGACCCCGCCGATCCGGCCTTCGACATCCGTACTACCGACTGGACCCTCAAGGTCGAGGTTCCGGAAAAGGTGCGCCCCTGGATGGTCCACAAAGGGTCAGTCGCCGTCGACGGCATCAGCCTGACCATCGCCGATTTCGACGGCCAAACAATTTCCATCGCGATTCTGCCCCTGACCTACTGGCGCACCAACCTGCACACCCTCACCACCGGTGCGCCCGTGAACGTGGAAGCCGATGTCCTGGTGAAACTGGCGCACCAGCAGTTGCTTGCCTCGGCCAGGCCAAAGTCGGACCTGACCGAGGCGTGGCTGGTGGCGGCTGGCTATTAGTTTGTGGTGTAGAGAGACGCTCGCCGCACTTTTGGCACATTTTGCCCGCAAGCCTATTTGGAATCAAGGCTTGTGCGGTTCAGGACTGCTTTGCTGCGCTTTGAGCGTTCCTGACCGAACCCGCGTCTATCTCCCACGGGCACAGGTAACTAAGGTGTTACCTTACAATTGGGCAGGGACTGTTTAGGAAGGCCGGATTTCTGTAACCGGCGACCGGAGTTATGGCAGAGTTCGTCATCAAGCTAGCCGATGAACGCGGGCGCGTGATGGAGCAAACGCAAACCGCCGCCACAGCCGATGAGCTGCGTGCGCGGTTTATCCATGCTGGCTACCACGTCTTCTCGGTGAAGGCGCGATCCGGTTTTGCGGGGATGAAGCGGCGCAAGGNNTTCTCATTTTCAACCAGCAATTTCTCACACTCATCCGCGCCGGGCTCCCGATTCTGGGTTCGCTGCAAATGCTGGCGAAGGGGCAAAAAAACGAACACTTCGCAGCCCAGCTGGATGACGTTTCGACCCGGGTAAAAACAGGAGAGGCTCTCTCCTCCGCCTTTGAAGCCCAGAGCGGTTTTCCCATCATGTACACGACCACGTTGCTGGCCGGCGAGCGCTCGGGAAATCTGCAGGAAGTGCTTGAGCGCTATGTGAGTTTCCAGCGCGTCTCGCTGGCATTTCGCAAAAAACTCATTACCTCGCTGATCTACCCATCAGTGCTCATGTGCCTGGTCACGGCGTTGGTCATCTTCATGTTCGCCTACGTAGTGCCGCAGTTCGCTACGCTTTACGACCAGCTGGGATCGAAGCTGCCGCAAATGACCATTTACTTGCTGAACTTCAGTAAATGGCTCAACCACAACATGCTGTGGATTCTGCTCCTTGTAGTCGGGTGCGGCCTTAGCATCTATCGGTTTTCAACCACCGAGGGCGGCAAAGACTTTATTGACGGCGTGCGCGTGCGGCTGCCCGTCTTCGGCAGCATCTGGCTCAAGTACCAGGTCGGGTTGTTTGCGCGGACACTCTCCACGTTGCTGACCGGGGGTCTGCCGCTGGTGCCCTCGCTCGAAACAGCGGCGCGGTCCATCTCGTCGCGGCGCGTATCGAAAGCCGTCATGGAGTCGATTACCACGGTGAGGGAAGGCAAGAGCCTGGCCGAAGCCCTGGTGACGACAAACGTCTTTCCCGACCTGGCGGCGGAGATGATCACGGTGGGCGAGCAGACCGGCGCCCTGCCGCAGATGCTCAACTCCGTGGCCGAATTCTTTGAGGAAGACGTAGCCACAGCGCTCACGGCTTCGCTGGCATTGATAGAGCCGGCCATTCTTATCATCATGGGTGTCGTGGTTGTATTCATTCTCATTTCGCTGTACCTGCCCATCTTCTCGCTGGGCATGACCGGCGGTGGTGGGACAGGGGGGTAACAGGCAATGGCGGATGCAACAGTTCTTGCAATTCCCGTTCCGTCCGGATCGGATGAGCGCGCGCAGGCCGAGGCCCTTGCGCGGCGCTATCATGCGGAATTTGTCGATCTGAAGAACTTTAAAATTCAGCACGACCTGCTGCGCACAGTGCCCGTGGAACTGATGTTCCGCTACAACTTCGTGCCCATTGAGCAGCAGAGCGACGCCCTGGTGATCGCCGTCAGCGACCCCTCCCGGCTGATGGTGCTGGACGAAATTTCAGGCTTGCTCGGGCATCGCATTATTCCGCGCGTGGCCACGCTCTCGCAGATCACCGACCTGCTGAAGAAAACCGAGCAGTCGCAACGCGTGCTCGACGAAGCCAGCGAAGGGTTGACCTTCGATGTGCTCACGGGCGACGACAACTCCGAAGAGAACATTTCGATTGAGAAGCTGACCAGCGAAGAAGATATCAGCCCTATCATTCGCCTGGTCGATACCACGATCTTCACCGCTCTCGAGCGCCGTGCTTCCGATATTCACATCGAAACCAACGACGATTCGGTCGTCGTCAAGTACCGCATCGACGGTGTGCTGCAAATGGCCATGGCTCCCATTGCCCGGGAGCATCACTCGACGATTCTCTCCCGCATCAAGATCATGAGCGAACTCGACATTGCCGAGCGCCGCGTGCCACAGGACGGCCGCTTCCGTGTTCGCTACAAGGGGCGCCTGATCGACTTCCGCGTGTCCATCATGCCTACCGTGCATGGCGAAAACGCCGTGTTGCGCGTACTCGACAAAGAATCGATGAGCGAGAAGTTCCACAACCTCACTCTCGACGTTGTGGGCTTTGCCGAAGAGGATCTCAAGCGTTTCCGCCGCTACATCCGCGAGCCTTACGGNNAAGATCATCACCATCGAAGACCCGGTCGAATACCAGATTCGCGGCATCACCCAGATTCCCGTCAACGAGAAAAAGGGCCTGACCTTTGCGCGCGGCCTGCGCTCCATTTTGCGCCACGATCCAGACAAGATCCTGGTCGGCGAAATCCGCGACAACGAGACAGCGCAGATTGCCATTAACTCCGCGCTCACGGGCCACCTGGTATTTACAACGGTCCACGCCAACAACGTGGTTGACGTGCTCGGGCGCTTCGTCAACATGGGCGTTGAGGTGTACAACTTCGTGTCTGCGCTCAACTGCATTCTGGCGCAGCGCCTGGTCCGCACTATCTGCGAACACTGCGCGCACTCGGTGCACTATAACGACGATGTCCTGTTAACCTGCGGCATGGATCCGGCCGAGTGGAAAGGATTTCCGTTCCGCGAGGGCCAGGGCTGCATCGAATGTGGGGGCACCGGCTATCGCGGTCGAACGGCGATCCACGAATTGCTGGACTTGACCGATCCCATCCGCGAGCTGATTCTCGAAAAGAAGCCAACGTCTGAAATACGCAAACTTGCCCGGCAGGAGGGCATGAACTTCCTGCGCGAATCGGCGCTCGATCGCGTACGCCGCGGATTAACAACATTGAAAGAAATCAACAAGGTGACGTTCATTGAAGCGTCGAGATAGCGGACGCAGCTATTAGCTATTGGCTGTGGAATACCTGATTAGGAATTCGTAGGATTGCAATTGTGCAGAGCAGCAAGAAAAAGCTGATAGCTGATCACTGACAGCTGTTCCGAGGAAAGCGTGAAGTCGATTTTGAAGAATGCGGGTCCGCGACTGGGCGCAAGGCCGCCGGCGGCGATTGAAATCTCTTCTGATGGCGTGCTCGCGGCCGCGTTGCCCAGCGGTGGGCAATCGCCCGTCTACGCCTTCGAGCCTCTTCCCGACGGAGCCCTGCTTCCTGGCATTGCTGAAGCGAACGTGCGCGCGCCTGAAGTTTTGGCGGCCGCCATTCGCGAGGCGCTCAGCCAGGTTTCCCCGCGCAGCCGCTCGATCACTATGGTCGTACCTGACACCGTTGTGCGCGTCTTTGTGCTCGATTTCGATTCCCTCCCTGCCAAGCCCGCTGAAGCCTATCCCGTGCTGCGCTTCCGTCTGCGCAAGATGGTGCCTTTCGACGTGGAGCATGCGGCCGTAAGCTACCAGATTCTCGTTGAAAACAAGAAAGAGTGCAAGGTGCTGGCGGCTGTATTGCCGGGACCGGTGCTGGCGGAATATGAGAGCGCGGTTCGCGCCGCAGGCTACGAGCCGGGGGTGGTTCTTGCTTCGAGCCTCGCCGCGTTGGAATCGGTGGACTCTCTGGAAGCGACGCTTATCGCCAACCTGAGCGGCGTGGCGTTGACCACGCTGATAGCGACCGGGCAGAACCTGCTGCTTTACCGCACGCTCGACCTGCCAGAGAATCCGGCGCTGCGGCAGGACGAGGTTCGGCGCGGCGTTGCCGTGGCCGCCGCCTACTACGAAGACAAGCTCGGTGCCAAGCCGATCCGCCTCCATTTTGCCGGAAGCTTTCGCGCCGCCGATCGGGCCGGCAACAACCCTACACAGGCTTTCGCGTGGTGGATCGACGATCCCGAGCTGAGCGTGGTTGACCTTGCCCCGGCGCCACAAACAGGTTCGGTGTCGTCACTGGGGAACGCTAGTATTGCTGGCGTCACAGGCGCTTTGACGGGGGTGCGCTAGCCATGCGGATTACGCTCAACCTCGCCACGCGCCCTTTTGCCGACGAAGGTCCGGCGATCAAGCGCCTGCGCATTGCCATGGCTGCCCTAGCTCTGGTTTCCATCGCCTTCGGCATCGGGCTTCATGCCATTCACCGCAAAGCAGAGGCGGCACGCGCACGCGACCACTCTCTCGACGGCCAGATTGCGAACATCACCCACGAGCGCGAAGGCTATCAGACGATGATGCGCCAGCCGCCTAATGCGCAATTGCTTCAGCAGGTGGGTGTTCTGAACAATCTGTTCGATGAGAAGGCATTTTCGTGGACCCTCGCTATGGAGGATCTGGAAACTGTTTTGCCCGGCGGAGTGCAGGTGACAACGCTCGAACCGACGCGCGAAAAGGATGGCCACATCATGGTACGTTTGCGCGTTCTCGGTCCACGCAATCGAGCCGTCGACCTGGTGCATAATTTGGAACACTCCAAGCGATTCCTTTTGCCACGCATTGTGAGTGAAAACGCCGAAGCCACGGGTGGCCCCGGCCAGCAGCTCGAGCCAGTGAGCGCCCAAGACCGCGTGAACTTCGATTTGCTTGCCGACTACAACCCGGCCTCTCCGGACGAACGCAAAGACAACAGCAAGCCAAACGCCAAGGCGAACAGCGACGACAGCGGAAACCATGCTCAGCGCGCCATCCACCTGCCGGCAGCTCCCGGCCGCAAAGCATACAAGCCCAACCCCGGGTCCGGAGGTCACCAATGAGCGAACGTCCGGCAGTCACGTTGGGCGAGCGGCTGAAATCGCCGCTTACCTGGCACGTTGTTGTTTTTGCGATTCTGCTGGTCCTGGCCATTGGCCTGGCAACTCGTCTTACGTTCGACTGGATAGCCACCAACGGCCACTCCACCGATGAATTGGCCGGCAAGCAGGTGGAACTTCGCGCCATGGATCTTCAGACCGCCCCGCTGCGCGGCCTTGACCAGCGCGTTGCAAAGTCGCGCCAGCAGATGGAAGCGTTCTACTCCAAGCGCATTCCACCGAACTACTCGTCCATCTCCTCGCGCATTGGGGAGCTTGAGGTCAAGTCAGGCGGCCGGCTTTCGCGCCTGATCTATTCCCAGGGGCAGCAGGGTTCGGACCTGACCGAGATTTCACTCGATGCCGGCATCAGCGGCTCGTATCCAGACGTGATGCACTTTATCAACAGTCTGGAGCGAGACCAAACCTTCTTTGTGATCCGCGCCATGCAGCTTGCCGGCCAGCAGGGCGGGCAGGTCAACCTGCGCCTGCGCGTCTCCACCTGGCTGCGCCCGGCCGACGTGCCAAGCGGCCTGCCTTCAACCACACCCGGCCTAAGCAACGGGGATGGCGCCGAGCCCTCCAGTGCACCGACTTCCAATGCGCCCGCACCCGCCGCGAGCGGCAAGGAGGGAGAGTGATATGGCTCTAGCCCTCGGACTTGAAAACAAGCGCCAGGTTTATGTGGTGATTGCGCTCTTCGCCGTGATCGTACTCGCGGGTGGCTACGAGCTACGGGACTACTTCAGCTCACCTTCGGCTCCCTCTACCGCGATTCCTTCAGCTTCGACCACATTGACCAAAGGCCATGAGCCCACCGCGACGCGCTCTGCCACGGGTACAGCGAATGCGCAAGGACCTGAGGCGCAAAAACTGGGCAACGCCGGCCTCGACCCGACGCTGCATTTTGAAAAGCTGGAGCAGAGCGAACAGGTGGAGTACCGCGGCACCGGGCGCAATATCTTCTCGACCGAATCCGGACCAGCCGAGATTGAAACGCCGATCGCGACCGCGCGCGTTGCAGCTCCGGAAGTCGTGGTGCCCCAGGCTCCACGGCCGCCGGCTATCGATTTGAAGTACTTTGGTTATACGCAGGACCACGACAAGTCGATTAAAGCCTTCTTTTCGCGTGGCGACGATGTTTTCATGGCAAGAAGCGGCGAGATCGTCGATCACCGCTACAAAGTCGTCAGCATACAGCCCGGCAGTGCGCAGATTACGGATCTGAGTTACAACAACACGCAGACGCTGCCGCTGATTGCGAATTGAGAAAGAGCATTCGGCTTTGAGCTTTGGAGTGCGAGATTTCGTGGCGTGAACGTCTGAAAGTGAATAATCATTGCGCCTCAAGCAGATTGGGGCGTTGAAACGTCTAGTTATAAAGGTAAGAGCTGAATCGAAGAATGAGCATTCCGACACCAAACCGGCAAATCCGAGGGGCTTCTGAAGAGGGGTACATCCTCATTTCGGTGATGTTCATGCTTGCCATCCTGATGATTGCAATGACGGTTGCGGCGCCGCGGATCGCCAAGTCAATCCAGCGCGACCACGAGTTGGAGACGATTCATCGCGGCAAGCAATATACCCGCGGCATCAAGATGTACTACAAGAAGTTCGGGTCGTACCCGCCCAACGTGGACGCGCTGGTCAAGACCAACGAAATTCGTTACTTGCGGAAGAGGTACATCGATCCCACCACAGGCAAGGACGATTGGAAGCCGGTTCAGTTCGGGATGCAGAAGACGCAGCCGACGGGGTTTTTTGGCCAACCCCTGGGCGCTACTGGAGCTTTTGGCCTGGGCATGAATGGCGCAGGCGGGGCGGGTGGAGCGGGCGGCTTGGGAGCCGGGATGCCAGGAGCGTCTCTTGCCAACGGTTTCTATTCAGGCGGTGCGGCGCTCGGCGGATCATCGCCCGGAGCAGGCGGTGCGGGACCCGTCGGCGGCGTGGGCTCGACCGATACGACCGGCAACGGTACCGCAGGCGGCGGGGACAGCAGCAGTACGGGCTCGGCCGGCTCTGGAACCGATTCCGGATCGACGGGAAGCTCGACACCGGGAAGCACGGCATTCGGCTCGCAACCTGGCCAGACTTTCGGCGGCGGCGGCATGGGCATCATGGGCTTCACGCCGGCCAGTCCCAAGGAGTCCATCCGGGTTTGGCGCAAGAAGAAGCACTACAACGAGTGGGAGTTCCTGTATGAGCCGCTGACCGAACAGGGGATGGGCAGCAGCAACATCGGGACCATCGGAACGCCGGTTGGCGGTTCAGGTTCGACTATCGGGGGCGGGTCTACGATTGGCGGAGGTTCGACGGTTGGCGGAGGTTCAACCATCGGCGGCGGTTCCACAATCGGCGGTGGATCGACCACTGACCCCACGGCTCCCACGACGACCCCGCCGCAGCAATAGAAGGGATTCCCCTCCGGAGCATGGCTCCGCCTGGGCATTTTTCTTAGTGCGAGATCTTTCGCGCCTAATGCCGCTGCTTCCCAATCTCGTTTCCAGTCGAATTAAAAAAAAAGAAAAAAAGGGTATCTCTGTAAACAAATTCCCTGTTTTCAGGGGGATAGAAGGAGGCGCTCGTTGTAAAAACTAGATTCTAAACGAGTTGCTTGCAGAATCTAGACAGATAAGGACTTACAAGCCCGATTTTCAAGCTTCTACCGGCTAATTTGAGGTCGACATCGGATTTGGACATCGATCTTGAGTTCATTCTGCACCTGCACAACGAAATTGCCTGCAAAGCGGCACGAAAAAAGTGGCCCCTCTCGAGCGGCCTGTGGACACACCCGGCGCGTATGCGATCTTTACCCGTTACGGCGCCGGCGCGGTCTGGCTTTCGCGCACGTAAAGAGGCCCGTCCGCTGGGGACGGGCCTGAGATTAAGCTCTAATGCCTGAAGTTTACACGCTGAACGACGAGCCGCATCCGCAGGTGCTTTTTACCTGAGGATTTTCGAACTTGAAGCCGGCAGCTTCAAGCGTCTCAACGTAATCGACAATGCAGCCGTTGAGGTACATCAGCGAGGTGGCGTCGACGAAGACCTTCAGNNAGGCCATGGAGTACTGGAAGCCGGAACAACCACCACCGACGACGCCAACGCGCAGTCCAGCGGGGAGAGGGTCCTGTGTGGCCATGATTTCACGCACTTTGGCGATGGCCTGAGGGGTGAGAAAAAGGGGCGCCTTCTTATCGGTTTCCTGTGCGGGGCTTACGGTTGCTGTGGCCATGGTTTCCTCTCAGTTCACGGGATGACTCATCTTCAATGTACCCGCAATGGCACTGCGGAGACAAGTGCGCAATGCAACACCTCAGTCTTGGATGCAACGGATCCCCTGCCGGTCGCAAAGTTAAGTACCCGCAGAGACCGCGCAGGCCTGAAGAAGGAACTTAGCGGAATGCTGGACTTACCGGGAAATGAGGCGCAGCTCCGCGCCTAAGAAGTGACCCGCGATCAGAGGTTTACGGCGATCGCAAAGCTGAATTCATTGGTGCGAAAATCCTGTGATCTTTATCACGAATGCAGTTCCAATTCGGGGCTATCATTGACAATCGTACGGCCCCTCTACTCACGAGACCGCGATTCCTCCACGGACGCGCCGGTATCTGGGACCTGAACAATTCATGGAGGTGGAAAATGGGATTTGTACCAGTTATGTGGGGTGTATGGGGATTGCTCATCGTCCTGTTGCTTAGCCTTAAGGTGTACGCAGGCCGGCTCAGCCAGAACGAAGACGATCAGATCTTTCTCGATGAAGCCTTTGAGCACATGAAGAACGAGCAGGCTGCGATTGCGGCCAAGGTCAACTCGCTGAAGCCGGTGCGGACCGCGATCCTGTATCTCGCTGGCGCCGCCACGGTCTTCGTGATCGGCTACTACATTTTTGACATCTACACCCAGTTCAAGTAGCTCGCGGCTTGTAGCTTCGCAAAATCAGAACGGCTGAAGGCTTGATAGCAAAGCCTACAGCCGTTTTGTGCTTTCGCGGTTCGTGCCTTCCCACCCATTGCAAAGAACGCGATGGATGGGGCACCCGGCTCGGAGGGCTTCCAACAGCGGCACAAACCCGCTGCGAGCGACCCGCGAGCGTCCGCCCCACCGCAGGTGGCAGGTGGCTATTCGACTTCCTGTTTGGCGCGGTATCCTTCGCGGGTGATGATGTCGTATTTGAGCGGCTTGTGTTTTTCGTCCTGGATGCGCAACGGTTCCCCTTCCTCGCCGACCAGTTCAACGCGGAGCTTGCGGTAGGTNNAGCTGGCGCCGCCGGTGAGGCTCGAAAAAGTCTTCATCTGGTTGTCGCCCTGGAGATAGGTCAGGCTGTCGCCGCGGCGGCTCATGGCGCGCGCGAATCCGCCGGTTGAGACCGTGTAAATGGTGATGTTTTGCGCGGCCTTCACTTTCTTCAGAATCTTGTCGAGGGTTAGCTTCGAGAAGGTATCGACGCCCGAAGAGATAAGGATGATGTACTTACGCCCTTCGATGCGTTCGAGGCGGTCAAGGCCCTCGTACACGGCGTCGAAGAGGTTGGTCTCGCTGAAGCCGGGAATTCTGAGCGAGTTGATCGCTTCAAGAAACTGGCGCTTGTCCTGGGTAAAGTCAAGCTGGATCTGGGTGCGCATGTCGTAGGTCATGAGCGCCACAAAATCCTGGGGCCGCAGCTGCTGGGCGAACGAAAATGCGGCATTGCGCATGTCGTAGATGAAGCTGTAACTATTGGCCGCGAACTCGCAGATCATGAGCGCGGTGATGGGCGCTTCGACGCGTTTGAATCCGGAGACTTTCTGTTCGACGCCATCTTCATACACTTTGAAGTTGCCGGGCTTGAGCCCAGGGACGAACTGATGCGTCTTTTCAAGCAGCACACCCACGTCCACGGTCACTTCAGGCACTTCAATCCGCAACGAATAATTGGCCATTCCCGCGGGATTGACGACCTTGGGCGCGGCCGGAGCGGGAGGCGGCGCATCGACCGGGGCGGTCTCTTTCTTTTTGGGCAGCGCAATGGCACCGGTATCGCCCGTAGGGCCGCCGGCATCGGGGGCGGTCTGATCGGGAGCAGGGGGTGGGGGTGCGGTCGGAGCCGGCGTGTTTTGAGCGAAGGAAAACGTCGCGGTGGCCACGGTAAGAAGAAGGAGCAAGAAGGCGATCCGCGGAAAACGGACGGGGACGCGGAGGAATGGGCACCGGGTGGACATGGCAACCTCTTTGCAGAACAGCATACGGGATTCAAGCGCTGCGACGACAGCTTCCAGCCTGGTTTGGGGAGGGCGAAGCCACGCTGCCGGCGCGGCCCGAGGCCAGCAACGGGCAGCCAACCACAGGGGGCCGGCATTTGGAAGGCTGCGGCTGCAGCACTGTACTCTTATAGACGTGGGAACCCGATTGAAGTCAATCCGCGGCGCTCGAAATCGAGCCATCGTGGTTGCGAGCCTGGCGTTGATTGGACTTTCGGCTGCGGCCTCAAGTGCAGGACAAACGCCGGCGGCGGCATCGTCTCCACCGGCCTCGAGCGGTGGCATCTTTCCACTGAGCCAGGTACACAAAGGGTTGAAAGCCACGGCGTGGACGGTATTCACGGGCGACAAACCGGAAGCCATGGACGTGGAGATTCTTGGCGTGCTACGCGGGGCGCGCGGACCGGGGCAGGACATGATTCTTGCCCAGTTGCACGGCGCCAAACCGGAGTACACCGGTGTAGTGGCAGGCATGAGCGGAAGCCCGGTCTACGTTGGCAACCGTCTGCTGGGGTCGCTCTCGTACCGCATTGGCCAGTTCACCAAAGATCCCATTGCCGGAATTACGCCGATTGAGCAGATGAT
>PLTV01000183.1 GCA_003164635.1 Acidobacteriaceae bacterium | reverse complement strand
GCCGCCCGGCGCTCGATCTCTCCCAGCGGCATCTCGCTGAGCAGGGAGATGGGATTCTGATTGAGCTGACGCCAGCGGGTGGGATTCAAGTCGCGAAACAGGCTGATGCAGTCGTGGTCCCAGCTCCACCAGGGATTACGGGCAAGAGCCCAGAGCCGCTCCTGTGCCGGAGCAATGAAGCGATCCAGAGTGCGCGCCTCACTGACTACCGGCGCCACCTGGCTGGCCGCCTCGGCCAACATGCGAATCTCATTCTCCCGATAGGCGCGCGGCTCACGCGTTTGCACAACCAAGACTCCCTGCAGAATGCCGCGGTCGATCAGCGGCACGCCCAGAAAAGAGTTGTACTCGTCTTCGCCGGACTCGCTGAAGTACTTGAATCGGGGATGATTCCTGACATCATCGACGGCCACCGGGACGACCCGCTCCGCGACCAGGCCGGTGAGACCCTCATTCAGCGGCATGCGCAGCTTGCCGATGCTCTTGGGCTGCAGGCCGAGCGTAGCGGCCAAAACCAGGTTGGATCGATCGGGCTCAAGCAGATAGGCCGAGCAGACATCGGTTCGGAACCGTTTGGCGATCAGCGCCACGACGTTCATCAAAGTATCGGCAGGCTTGCCCCCCTCCGCGGCGAGGTTCGAAATCTCCTCCACAGTGAGAACGAGACTGGCGTCGCTTGCTTCGTGGGGCTCTGTCATGGATGTGCGCTCACCTTTCGAATGGATTCAGAAGAACGGGACCGACACGGGTGCCGCGCCGCGACAGGAGTGCAGAGGTTCATTCGACAGAATTCCCGGAAGTAGAAACGGTTTAGAGCTGTGTTATGGGTTTTAGGGAAAATCCCATTTCTTGCGCGGTGCGGGATAGTTTTGAAGATATCATCAATCCGCCGCGAACCGCGAATCAAGTTGACGGCAGCAGGCCGGGGTCAATCTCCGTGCGCTTCTTCCAGCTCCACGCCGACCCTTTGCAGCTTCATGAACCTCCATTGCAGGCGGTCAAAGAACAGATAGACAACCGGAGTGGTAAACAACGTAAGGGCCTGCGACACCAGCAGTCCGCCGACGATGGTAATGCCCAGCGGCTTGCGCAGCTCAGAGCCCACCCCCATGCCGATGGCCAGAGGCATGCCGCCGAACAGAGCGGCCATGGTGGTCATCATGATGGGGCGGAAGCGCAGCAGGCAGGCCTGGTAGATGGCCTGCACCGGCGGCAGCCCCTCCTCGCGCTCGGCCTGCAGGGCAAAATCGATCATCATGATGGCATTCTTTTTCACAATGCCGATGAGAAGGATGATGCCGATGAGGGCAATAATGCTGAGGTCGGTTCCGGTGAGGAGCAGCGCCAGAATTGCGCCAACGCCGGCCGGCGGCAAAGTGGAGAGAATGGTGAGCGGGTGGATCAGGCTCTCGTAAAGAATGCCGAGAACGATGTAGACCGCGACGAGCGCAGCAAGAATAAGATAGGGCTCGTTGCGGAGCGAATCCTGGAAGGCCTGCGCAGTTCCCTGGAAGGTTGCGTGTACCGTTGAGGGCATGCCGAGTGCGGCCTGGGCTGTTTCAAGGGCAGCCACAGCGTCGCCGAGAGCCACATTGGGGGCGAGGTTGAAGGTGAGGGTTACGGCGGGATACTGACCCTGGTGGTTGACCTGCAACGAAGTACGCCGCGACTCGTAGTGAGCAATGGTGGAGAGCGGAATCATGGCCCCGGCCGCGGAGGCCGGCGTGGCAGTTGTTGTGGATGCGCCGAGAAGCGCGGCTGTGGGCGAAGTAACCGCGGGGACAACTGCGCCGGTGGCGATGGACGGAATCGCGGCTGCGTTTGCAGACGCGCTCGCTGCCGCCGGGTTCGGCGCTTTGATGTAGATGCCGTTCAGCGAATCGGGTCCGAGCTGGTAGCGCGGATCGACTTCCATGACCACGAAGTACTGATTGAGCGCCGTGTACATGGTGGAGACTTCGCGCTGGCCGAATGCGTCGTAGAGTACGTTGTCAATGGCCGCGGCTGAGATGCCGAGGCGCGCCGCGGTATCGCGATCGATGACGAGTGTCGCCGATAGTCCCTGGTCCTGCTGATCGGTGGAGACGTCGCGCAGTTCCTGCATGGCCATCATGCGTTGAAGCAACTGAGGCGCCCAGATGTTGAGCTCATCGAGGTTTTCATCGGATAGCGTGTACTGATACTGCGCCGCACTGCCGCGGCCGCCGATCTGAAAATCCTGCTGAACCTGGAGAAACGTAACCGCGCCGGGAATGCCCGTTAGCCGATTGCGCAGGCGATTGACGACATCGTCCGCGGAGACATGGCCTGGGCGCTTACCAAGCGGCTTGAGCGCAATGAACATGCTGCCCACGTTGAAACTGCCTCCGCCGGGACCTGAACCGCCCGCAAATGCGGTTACAGAGTGGATGGCAGGGTCTTCCAGCACCATCTGCGCGAGCATGCGCTGCTTGTCGCGCATGGCCGGAAAGCTGATGTCCTGCGCGGCCATCGTGCGACCGCCGAGACGGCCCGTGTCCTGCTGCGGGAAAAAGCCCTTGGGCACGATCTTGAAGAGATACGCGTTCAGCGCGACCGTGCATAAGACGATGATCAGCACCAGGTACTGATGGCGCAGAACCCAGCGCAGGCCGTGGGCGTACTCGGCGTGCAACCACTGAAAGGCGCGCTCTGACGCGCGGTAGATGCGGCCGTGCCGATGCGCGTCGCGCGATTTGAGGAACTGCGAACACAACATGGGCGTGGTCGTAAGCGACACCAGCAGTGAGGCTGCGATGGCCACAGAGAGCGTGACGGCGAACTCGCGGAACAGCTTGCCGACCAGGCCGCCCATGAGCAGGATGGGAATGAACACGGCAATGAGCGAAGTGCTCATGGAGAGTACGGTGAAGCTGATTTCGCGCGAGCCCTTCATGGCGGCATCAAGCGGGCTCATGCCCATTTCGAGGTAGCGCGTGATGTTTTCGATCACCACGATCGCGTCGTCGACAACGAAGCCGGTGGAGATGGTGAGCGCCATCAGCGAAAGGTTGTCGATGGTGTAACCCACCATGTACATCACGCCGAACGTGCCCACGAGCGAGAGCGGCACGGCGATGGAGGGAATGATGGTCGCCCAAATCTCGCGCAGGAAGAGAAACACCACAAAGACGACAAGGAGGACGCTGATGAGCAGCGAGATTTCGACGTCGTGCACGCTGGAGCGGATGGTTGTTGTGCGGTCGACCTCCACATCGAGCTGGATGGTGGGCGGAATCGCCGCCTGCAGCCGCGGTAACTCGGCCATGACCGCATCGACCGTGGAAATAACGTTGGCGCCGGGCGTTTTGAAGATAATGATGAGGATTGCGTCTTTGAGTTTGGAAGCGGGCCCCGCATCGGGATTGGTGCCCGAGACACCGGTGGTGTGGATGTCGGCCACTCCATCGATAACTTTGCCTAGATCGGAAAGCCGGACAGGCGCGCCTGTCTGCTGGTTGTAGCCGGCGATGATGGGGGCATAGTCCCGCGCTTTGAAAATTTGATCGTTGTCGTCGATCTGCCAGCGATGCGTGCCGTCTTGAAATGCACCTTTGGGCCGGTTGGCGTTGGCCGCGCCGAGCGAAGTGCGCACTGCTTCGAGACCAATCCCATTCGAACCGAGTTGCATGGGGTTGACTTCAATGCGCACGGCGGGCTGCGCGCTGCCGCCGACAAAGCAGTTGCCGACACCCTGAATTTGCGAGATCTTTTGCGCGAGGATGGAGTCTGCTATGTCGTAGATCTGCGGCTTGGAAAGCACGTCGGAAGTGAGCGCCAGAATCAGGATGGGCGCTTCAGCGGGGTTGGCTTTGCGGTACCACGGGTTCTCTGGCAGGTTCGCAGGGAGCTGATTGCGCGCGGCGTTAATCGAGGCCTGTACGTCACGCGCGGCGGCGTCTATGTTGCGATCGACGTCGAATTGCAGAGTCAGCGAAGTCGAGCCGAGAGAGCTTGAGGAGGTCATCTGGTTCACGCCGGCGATACGGCCGAACTGGCGTTCCAGCGGCGTGGCGACAGCGGAAGCCATGGTCGCGGGGCTTGCGCCCGGAAGGCCTGCACTGACGCCGACAACAGGGAAGTCTACGTTGGGTAGCGAAGCAACGGGCAAATTGGAATAGGCCACCGCGCCGGCCATGAGGAGGGCCAGTGAGAGAAGCGTGGTGGCGACAGGGCGCCGGATGAAGAGCGCGGAGATGTGCATGGACAGTGATCAGTGGTCAGGGATCAGTTTTCAGTTGACTGTTGCGGGTTGAGGGTTGAGGTTTCCCAGACCTCAGATGCGAGACCTGGGACACCCCGCTTTAGTCGGCAGTTACGGGTTCCGGTTCGTAGCGGGCGTGGGCGGGGTTGGGCTTAAACCGCGCAGCCAGCTTGTCAAAGTAGAGGTAGACCACGGGAATGGTGTAGAGAGTGAGCAACTGCGAAAGCAACAGGCCGCCGACGATCGTGATGCCGAGTGGCTTGCGCAGCTCGGCGCCCACGCCACCGCCGAGCGCGAGGGGGAGGCCGCCGAGAAGCGCGGCCATGGTTGTCATGATGATGGGGCGAAAACGCAAGAGACACGCCTGAAAAATCGCTTCCTCGGCCGGCTTGTTCTCTGTGCGTTCGGCCTGAAGAGCGAAGTCGATGAGCATGATAGCGTTTTTCTGCACGATACCGATGAGCAGAATGATTCCGATCAGTGCGATGACGGAGAAATCGCTGCGTGTGATGAGCAGGGCGAGCAGCGCGCCTACCCCGGCAGATGGCAGCGACGAGATGATCGTGATGGGGTGAATGTAGCTTTCGTAGAGGACGCCGAGAACGATGTAAACCGTGACCAGCGCGGCGAGAATGAGGATAGGCTCATTGGCCAGCGAGGTTTGAAATGCAGCAGCGGTTCCCTGAAAGCTCGCGTTGATCGCCTTGGGCATCTGGATGCGCTGCTCGATGGCATTGACTGCATTCACGGCGTCGCCGAGAGCCTTGCCGGGAGCGAGGTTAAAGCTGATGACCGTGGATGGAAACTGGCCCTGGTGGCCGATAGCAAGCTGCGCGCGCGTCTGCTCCCAGTGCGCGAGCATGCTGAGCGGCACCTGCGTGCCGTTAGAGGATTTCACGAAGAGATTGTTCAGGGTTCCGGGATCGGTCTGGAAGTTCTGACCGACTTCCATGACTACGTGGTACTGGTTGAGCTGGGTGAAGATGGTTGAGACCTGGCGTTGGCCGAAGGCGTCGTAGAGCGTGTTGTCGACATCGGCCATGGCGATGCCAAGGCGTGCGGCGGTGTCGCGATCGATGACCAGCTTTGCGCCCAGGCCCTGGTCTTGTAGATCGCTCGCGACATCGGTGACGACGTTTTCGCGGCTCAGCTCGTCGACCATCTTGCGCGTATAGGTGGCGAGTTCTACCTGGTTCGGATCTTCAAGCGAATACTGAAACTCAGTGCGGCTGATGCGGTCTTCGACCGTGAGGTCCTGAAGAGGTTGCAGGAAGAGTTGAATGTCTCCAACTTTGGCGACGCGCGGAACCATGCGGCGAATGACTTCGGTAGCAGAGATTCCGCGCTCGTCGAGTGGCTTGAGGTTGATCTGGATACGGCCGGAGTTGAGCGTGGTGTTGGTTCCATCGACGCCGATGAACGACGAAATGTTATCGACGGCGGGATCCTGGAGGAGGATGTCGACCAGTTGCTGCTGCCGCTCGGCCATACTTTTGAAACTGACCGTTTGCGGCGCTTCGCTGATGCCGAGAATCACGCCTGTGTCCTGCACCGGAAAGAAACCCTTGGGCACAACGATAAAAAGAAGAACCGTCGCCACAAAGGTGGAGATGGTGACGAGCAGTGTCGTGAAGCGGTAGCGCAGCACGGTCTTAAGTGTGCGGCCATATGCGGCAATGATCGAGTTGAAGACGTTCTCAGACCAGTGGTAGAACCGCGTCTGGCGCGCCGTTGCCTTGTCTTGAAGAATGAGCGAGCACATCATCGGTGTGAGCGTGAGCGAGACGAATGCCGAGACAAGGATGGTAACGGCGAGCGTGATGGCAAACTCGCGGAAGAGGCGGCCGACGACATCGCTCATGAAAAGCAGTGGGATGAGCACGGCGATCAGGGAGATGGTCAGCGACATGATCGTGAAGCCGATCTGCTCGCTGCCCTTGAGCGCGGCGCGCATGGGGCTCATGCCCTCTTCAATGAAGCGCGAGATGTTTTCGATCATGACAATGGCATCGTCCACCACAAAGCCGGTGGAGAT
>PLTV01000089.1:40732-42844 GCA_003164635.1 Acidobacteriaceae bacterium | reverse complement strand
GAGGCGGGAGCCGATGTCGGCGGTGGCGGAGAACTGGCCCTTGGTGAGGCCGTAGACGCCGTTGGCCTCGATGATGTAGATCATGGGCAGATTGCGGCGAAGCAAATGCACAAACTGGCCCATGCCGATGGACGCCGTGTCGCCGTCGCCTGAGACGCCGATGGTCGTCATGGTGTGGTTGGCCAGAATCGCGCCTGTCGATACCGACGGCATGCGACCGTGCACGCTGTTGAAGCTGTGCGAACGGCTCATGAAGTATGCAGGGCTCTTCGACGAGCAACCGATGCCGCTCATCTTCATTACGCGCTCGGGCTCGACACCCATTTGAAACATGGCGTCGATGATGCGCTCGGAGATGGCGTTATGTCCGCATCCCGCGCAGAGCGTAGTTTTGCCGCCGCGATACTCAAGGACCGGAAGTCCGATGTGATTCAGTTTTGGTGCCGGTGCTGCTGTGGCCATGAAACCAATTCCCTTCTGCTTTCGAGCAAGTCTGTACTCGAGTCATACCCAAAAAAACGAGACCGCTTCGCGCCTTATGAGGCGACGGCGCCCTCGTGCACTTCCACGTCTTCAACCTGCAGGGCTGCGACGCTCGTCAGACCTTCCTGCGCGGCGAATTCTTCCACAACAGTCTGCGCATCCAAAGGCAATCCGTTGTAGTGAAGAATGTTGCGCAGCTTGACGACCTGGCTGGCGGGAAGATCGAGCTTCAGCAAGCTGGCCAATTGCGCATCGCGGTCCTGTTCCACCACATAAACGCGCTCGTGCGAAGCCACGTAGTCGTGAATCTCCTGCGCAAACGGATAGGCGCGAATGCGCATGTAATCCACTTCCTGGCCATACTCTTTCTGGATCAGGTCCATGCCTTCGCGGATCGCATAGTCCGAGCTTCCGTAGGCCAAGAACGCTGCCTTCGATTTTCCGTTTTTCCACGTCAGAGGCCCCGGAACCTGCTTGCGCGCATTCTCGAACTTGCGCGCCAGGCGCTCCATGCCGGCGATGTAGTCTTCAGGCTTCTCGCTATAGATTGCGTTCTCGTTGTGCCCGGTTCCGCGCGTAAAGTACGCAGCTTTGTTATGCCGCGTCCCTGGCAGCGTGCGCCAGCCGATGCCGTCGCCATCCACATCCTTGTAGCGGCCAAAACTGCCCAGGCGATCGAGATCTTCGACGCTCAGCACCTTGCCGCGATCCAACGGCTTGTCGGGATAGTTGAATTGCTCCGACATCCAGTTGTTCATGCCGAGATCGAGATCGCTCAGCACAAACACGGGAGTCTGAATCCGCTCGGCCAAGTCGAACGCCGCATAGCCGAATTCGAAACACTCGCGCATGGTTCCCGGAAGCAGCACAATGTGCTTGGTGTCGCCGTGCGACAGAAAGGCGGTTGAAAGCAGATCGGCTTGCGATGTGCGCGTCGGCAATCCCGTTGAGGGACCGGTGCGCTGGACGTCAAAGATCACGCCCGGAATTTCTGCGTAATAGCCAAGCCCCGCAAACTCTGCCATGAGCGAAATGCCTGGGCCCGAGGTGGCTGTCATGGAGCGTGCGCCTGCCCATCCTGCGCCGAGCACCATGCCAATCGCCGCCAGTTCGTCCTCGGCCTGCACCACGGCGAATGTGGCTTTGCCGTCAGGAGTGACGCGGAACTTCTTCAACAGATCTGTCGTCGCTTCAACCACCGAGGTCGATGGCGTAATGGGATACCACGCAACCACGGTGACGCCCGCGAACACCGCGCCCATGCCGCATGCTGCGTTGCCGTCGATGATGATTTTGCCGGCGGTCTTGTCCATCCGCTCAATGTAGTAGGGGTCCTGCTTGATGAATGTAGCGGCAGCGTAATCGTGTCCCGCTTTCACGGCGCCGAAGTTGAGGTCGAATACCTTCTGCTTCTTGGCGAACTGCTTACGAAGGCCCTGCTCAACAACTCCAAGATCGATGTTGAGCAACTGCGCCACCGCGCCCACGTACACCATGTTCTTGACCAGCTTGCGCAGCTTGGGCTCGGGGCAGATCGAAGCTGTAATCTTGTCCAGCGGAACGGGATAAAAAGCAACATCGTCGCGATACTGCTTCAAGTTCAAGTTCTCTTCGTAGATGGCCACGCCG
>PLTV01000089.1:0-40676 GCA_003164635.1 Acidobacteriaceae bacterium | reverse complement strand
TTGCTACGTTGATGCTGAAGTCGTTAACCACGCGGCCGCGTGTGCTGTTGCCGCCCTGAACGTCCTTCAGAGCTACCTGGCCTGTCGCCATGGGTTGGGATTCCCTTCAAAAGAATTCTCAAAGACCGCCAATCCGCTCTTGCGAATCAACAGCCCTTCTGCGTTTGGTCCCCATAGGCGACTTGCTTTCTGCCGCGTGAACAGGGGCGTAATCCGCTATTGCTCCCTTGTGATTATAGTCACTTCTCAGGATCGACGTACCATTTCCGCCTGTCCGCGTTACCCGTTTGAGTCCTTCCGTAACGGACATCGAGGCCAATCTAAAAACGGGCAGTGCCGCGCCTGGGCGAATGCGCGAGCCTCATAGAAACTTGCCCTTGCCGTCCGGTCTGCCAACCTGCCCTGCCGCCCGAGNNGATCCAGTAGCCCACGAAGTTGGCGATCATTGGCGACCGGGTCTCGCCCAGGCCGCGCAATGCGCCTGTGCAAACGGTCTGAATCCCGTCGAAAATCTGGAAGATAGCAGCCAGGCCAAGCAGCGCCGGCCCCACCGCCATGACCTGCGCATCGGTAGTGTAGAGCGCGATAAGTGGGCGCGGCACGGCAACAAATACGAGCGCGGCCAGCAGCATGAAGCCCGTACCCAAGGCCAGCGCCAGCCAACCGGCGCGGCGGGCTTTGGGTCCGTTCCCGGCCCCGATTGCGTGGCCCACGCTCACAGCCGCGGCCGAACCCACGCCGAGCGGCACCATGTAGGTGACCGCCGCGTAATTGAGCGCAATCTGGTGTGTGGCCAGCGCTACGGGAGTGAGCCAGCCTGCAGCCAGGGTTGCGCCATTCCACGCGCCGACTTCAAGGACGATCTGTCCTGCGGCCGGAGCGCCCAATCGAATCAGCTGGCGCAGCATTGCGAGGCGCGGCCCAGCCCAGTGCTTGAAGAGCGGATGGCCGCGCTTGCGCTCGTACCGCCAGGCAAACGCCACTAGAGCGAGTCCCATAAAGATACGCGCAATAACCGTCGATAAGGCCGATCCGCGCACACCCATCGCCGGCGCGCCCCATTTGCCGTAGATAAGCACCCAGTTCCCGAACCAATTGAGCAGGTTGGCGCCGACAAACGTGACAGTGACCACGCGCACCTGCCCCACTCCCTGCAGATAGCGCCGCGTGCCCGCATAGATAAGCAGCGGCAGCATGCTCCAGTTCAGAACCCGCAGGTAGCTTGCAGCCGGCTGCGCAACCTCCGCAGCGATGCCAACTCGCGTAAAGAGGTAACTCGCGACGGCGACGAGCACCATCGTAATCGGCGCCACAAACAGCGCCAGGTAAGTTCCCTGCGCGAGCCAGCGATGGCAGCCGTCATAATCCTTGCGGCCATAGCTTTGCGACACCAGGGTATCAAGGCCAAGCAGCAATCCAATTCCGAAAAGCGATGGCGTGTAGAAGACCGCGTTGCCCAGAGCGACCGCGCCAATCGCGGCGGGACCGAGCTTGCCAACCATGATGGTGTCGACCACACCCTGGGCCATCCAGCCGAGTTCGCTCAACACAACCGGCACCGCCAGCGTCACCAGCGCGCGCAGCTCCGCGCGCCACTCCGGGCGCGCCTTGTTGTGGTTGGATTCGATTGGATCGAGCTCGCGCATCCTCCGATGGTAACGGACCCGCGGTGGCCCTGGATGAGTCAGAGGTGTGCCCCGTTCATCGCGAAAAGCCGCGATGAATGGGGCACAGCTCTTAGTTTCGCCTGAAAAAGATGCTGCCATTGCGCCGAAGCCTGACGGCTTCTCTACTCGCAGCGTAGCGCCACCGCCGGGTCCACATCCATCGCTCGCCGCGCCGGAATGAGTGTGGCTAGTAGAGCGACCCCCAACAAGAAGCACGGCACCGCCACGAAGGCGATAGGATCGTGCGCGCCCACGCCAAACATCATGCTCGAAAGCACGCTGGAGACCGCTGCACAGAGAACGATGCCCACAATTCCACCGATCAACACCGGACGCATCGACTGCCACAACACGAGCCGCACGACGGCACCTTTGTCTGCACCAAGCGCCAGGCGAATTCCGATTTCGCGCACCGAGCGGCTGACGCTGTAGGACACCATCCCGTACACCCCGATGGAGCACAGTAGCAGCGCCAGCCCGCCCAGTGTGCTCGAAAGCCACGCAACAAGCCGCGAAGGAGCACGCCAGACTTCGAGATAATCTTCGAGACGCGTCACGTCGACGGAGAGGTTGGGATCAATCGACAGCGCTGCTGTGCGCATTCCATTGGACACGTCATTGAAGCTCGCTGCATAGCGAACCAAAACGTAGCTGCGCGCGTTATCTTCAGGCCCGAAAGGGTAATATAGGTAATTCGACGTCGAGTCACCCAGGTGCGCGACCTGCGCGTCGCGGGCGATCCCGATCACGGTCCTCACATGGCCCGAGGTCTCGCGCAGCGTTTGCCCCAACGGGTCCTGACCGGGCCATAGCCGGCGAGCCGTCGATTCCGTGACAATCACGCCGGAGGCATCGTGCGTCTCCGCCGCGGTAAAGTTGCGGCCGCGGACAATCGGAATTCCGGTAAGAGAAAAGTAGCTGGGCGTGACGTGGTTGTATTCAATCGGGATTTGCTCGGAGCTTCCCTGCAGCGTAAAGTGATCTCCGCTGAAGTCGTGGGCCAATGGTGCGCACTCGGCGCGCGCAACGTCGGTGACGCCGGGAATCGCGCTCAGCCCCTCAACATAGCGTGTCATGAATTGCGTCGCACGCGGCGCATCGTATCCCTGGTGGCTCAAGTTCAGGAGCGTTGTCGCCACGCCCTTGATTTCAAATCCAGGATCGACGGTCTGCGCATAATAGAGGCCGCGCAGCAGAAGCCCCGCGGCCATCAGCAACACCATGCACACAGCCACCTGGGCGCCCACCAGTGCTTTCAGAAGGAAGCGCCTACGCCTCTTTCCGCCCACAGCCGCGCCATCGCCGTGCATGCTGCTATTGAGGTTGGGCCGCGTGCTTTGCAACGCGGGAACCAGGCCGAAGGCAATGCCGGTGCAGAAAGTGAGCAGAAGCGCGTAAAACAGCACGTGAAGATCGGGTGTGGCATTGATTGAAATCGGCGGAAAGTCGCCCGGCAAATGGCTCGTGATAAATCCAGTGAGGCGCATGAAGGACCAGCAGGCGATGATCGAACCAAGAATCCCGCCCGCCATTGAGAGCAGCAGGCTCTCAGTGAGCAACTGGCGCACGAGGCGGCCACGGCCCGCGCCCAGAGACAACCGCAGCGCAATCTCTTTCTGCCGCACCGAGGCGCGCGCGAGCAAGAGGTTGGTGACATTAGCGCAGGCGATCAGCAACACCAGTCCAAAGGCCGCAAGAATGACCGACGAAACGGGGATGAGGAATTGCCGCTCTTCGGGGCTGGAAAGATATCGCGCTGTGTGAATCGAAAGCGAGGTCGTACGGCCCGAGTACTGCTGGTTGATGCGCTGGGCAATGACATCAAGATCGGCGCGCACTTGTTCGGGCGACACCTGGGGCCGCAATCGC
Organism: Acidobacteriaceae bacterium; assembly: GCA_003164635.1. Classification (GTDB taxonomy): domain Bacteria; phylum Acidobacteriota; class Terriglobia; order Terriglobales; family Acidobacteriaceae; genus Telmatobacter. The sequence continues at coordinate 37,140 of PLTV01000089.1, read as the reverse complement.
CCCAGCATCGCGAGCCAACTCATGTTGTCGTTCGCCAGCCGCTTTTCGTCGGGCTCGAGCACAGCGCTCATGGTGACAGGGACCCAGAACGCGCTCGGAATCGGCTCTGTCCCGGTGAAACCTGGCCGCGCAATCCCGATCACCGTATAGTGCACTCGATTAAGGACGATTGCCTTTCCGATCAGCGCGCGATCGGCTCCAAGCTGATTGCGCCACATGGCATCGCTGACCACCACAACCGCGTTAGCGCCGGCGGCCGCGCAATCGTCAGCGCCAAAGCCGCGCCCCAATGCCGGTGACTCCTGCAGCACGTCGAAATAATTGCACGATGCGGCGGCGCCCAGAATCGACCGCGGGTTCGAGCCTGCCAGCGTTGCTTCAACGTACGGCTGATAGGCTGCCACACCCGAGAAAACGTGGTTGTGATCGCGATAATCCCGGTATTCCGACCAGGAAAAATAGCCGGAGTTGTTATTGATGTAGCGTAGGCCTTTGCCCCGAAAACGGAGAACCTGGTTGACGCTGAGTATCTCGTTGGCGCGAGGAATCGGCAGCAGGCGCAGCGCCAGCCCGTTCAGCACGGAAAAGATGCCGACGTTGATGCCCACGCCGAGAGCGATGGCAAGCACCGCGGCAACGGTGAGGCTCGGGCTGCGTCGCAGCGCACGCACGCCGAAGCGCACATCCTGCCAGAGCTGCTCGAGCCAGGTAATCATCCACACTTCGTGCGTCTGTTCTTTCACGCGCGCCACGTTGCCGAACTTCCGCAGGGCCGCATAGTGAGCCTCTTCCGGCGTCATTCCCCGATCGATGTTGTCCTGTGTCTCGTGCTCGATATGTTCTCGAATATCGTTATCGAGCTGTTGAAGCATTTTTTTGCGGCGCGTCATCGCTCCTCCTGCCTTGCCGGCTTGAGCACCTGCGCAATGGCAGCAGCCAGCTTCTCCCATTTGTTGGTTTCGACGGAGAGCTGCTTTCTGCCCTTCGCCGTGAGCGCGTAGAACTTGGCGCGGCGATTGTTTTCCGACGTGCCTGCCTCTACGGAGATCCAATTCCGCTTGATGAGGCGGTGCAGCGCCGGATAGAGCGAACCCTGCTCCACCTGCAGCACCTCATCCGACCGAAACTCAATGGCCTTGGCAATGGCGTGCCCGTGCAGCGGGCCTAATTGCAGCGTGCGCAAAATCAGCAGGTCCAGCGTCCCCTGCAGCAGCTCGATGCGCTCTTGTTGTTCTTTAGTAGACATTCTAGGTGGACAATACACCTGCTCTAGTAGAATGTCAAGGTGAGCGATGATGCGTTGCGGAAGAGGGCAAAAACAGGAACAACTTCCATTGGCATGCGGTCTAATGACTGCACAAAATCGAGAGCAGAAATCGCAAGGAAATATGTCGTGCCGCACCACCCATGCGCTATAGTTTCCTATCCGCAACTCCACACGGGACAGCAAATCCTGACTCAGGAGCCCCGATGAACCTCGCTACTGCTTACAAGGTCTTCACCGCATCCGTCTCTTCCGGGCTTTTGCTCATCGCCGCGTCCACACCGGCGCGTGCGCAGCTGATTACCAACCCCAAGATGGCCACGCTGCACGCAACCGTCACCGTCACTGGCGGCGTCAACTTCACCGGGTCTTACGACACGCGCATCATGGTGCCCACTTGCGCCGATGTCGCCCGAGGTGGAACTCGTCCGCCCGGCAATTACGGCGGCCCCGTATTCGAAGTGCCTGTCCCCATGCCGCCGCGCGGCAGTCCCTACGGGCCAGTCGGCGGCGGCCACACGTTTTCAACCGACGTAGCGGCCTTCCCGTATCACGGCCCGGGCAGCTACACAGCCAAGAACCTGACGGCAACTCAGATGGACGCGGACACACCGCTCGAGACGCAGGAGACGCACATCTTCGCATTCCCTGACAACATCGGCACGCTGACCGTCAATGCCGACGCCTCCGGCAGCTTTCAGTTCAACGGCCTTCAAGACCCCGGCAGCGTGAAAATTTCCGGACAGGTGACATGGACGTGTTCCTCGTAGGCACGATCCGCAATTGATCTTATTTCGCCCATCTTGACGCCAAGAGTGCGAGGTTTCTTAACCCCGCGTTCTTGGCTCCTGCGGGACTTCAGGCCGGGGATTCACGCGTTTGGTCGTGATGGTGACTTTGGCAGGCGTGAGCTCTGGCCCGTCCCAACCTTCCTTGACCGCCTCGATGCGAATCTCGCCAGGGCGCTTTGTGGACTGAACGATCACCTGCGCCAGTCCATTGAACAGGGAACGTTTGGGCTCCTTATCGCTTTCCTGGCAATTAGGATCGCCGTTGCCGACGCCGATCAACGCTCCTTCGCCAGACACCTTGAAGCCAATAAAGTTATTTGCGGTCGGGACGAGACGACCATCCTTGTCGAGCGCTTCCACCTTCAGGATGGCGAGGTCTGCGCCGTCCGCATCAATCTCAGTCCGGTCTGCGGTGAGGCGGATCGCGGCGGCCGGGCCCGTGGTTTCACGCTTTTCCGTGAGGACAACTTTGCCGTCTTTGGAGCCGCGCGCCTCAAGGGCGCCGGGCTCGTACTTCGCCTTCCATTCCACATGGCCGAGATGCGGAACCTTCTTGCTTCCCAGGCTCTGGCCGTTCACAAAAAGCTCGACATCGTCGAGATTCGTGTACACCCAAACGGAGATCATGTCGCCTTCCCTGCCCTCGAAGTTCCAGTGCGGGAAGAGGTGCAGGGCCGGCTCCGTACGCCACCAGGCTTTGTAGTAGTAGAACGTGTCCTTGGGAAACCCGCACATGTCCACAATGCCGAACTGCGAATTGATTGAAGGCCAGCCGTAGGGCGTGGGTTCGCCACGATAATCGAAGCCGGTCCATGCAAAACCACCGGCCTCCCAATCGCGGGTTCCATAGAACGTCCACCACTCTTCGGCCGTCTCTCCCCACGGAACCACGCCGTCATAATCGTTGATGGTGTTGCGAAGCGGATCAGTCGCATACACACCGCGCGTCGCGATGGCGCTTGAAGTTTCGGACCCATAGATGGCACGATTCGGATGCTGCTTGTGGTAGTTATCCGGGTTCTTAAGGTTGTAGTTGAAGCCGATAATGTCGAACGAATCGGAGACGCCCTTCTGGTTGTCGCCATTCACGGCCGCGGAAACCACGCGCGTGGGGTCGAGTTCGTGGCAACGCGCGACCATCGTCGCGCCGATCTTGGCTCCCTGCTCGGCCATCTCGTCCTGCAGCTGACCTTCTTCGTTGCCAACCGACCACAAGATGATCGAGGGTGAGTTGCGGTAGCGCTTGACCATCGTCTCCAACTGCTTGAGGCCCTCGGGGCTCGAACTCATTTGTCGCGTCTCGCACATCATCATCACGCCCATGCGGTCGCATGTGTCTACCCACTCCGGAGTGGGCATGTTATGCGAGGTGCGGACGGCGTTGCATCCCATCTCTTTCAACACGGCCATGCGGAAAACCTGTAATCGATTAGGCAGAGCGGCGCCCACACCGGCGTGATCCTGGTGATTGCAGGTGCCTTGAATTTTGATGGTCTTTCCGTTGAGCGAGAAGCCTTTCTCGGCATCGAATACCACGGTGCGCAGGCCGAAAGTAACGCGCTCCGCGTCGCGCGGCTTGCCGGCGGTTTCGACCGTGATAACTGCCGCATAGAGGTTCGGCTCGTCAACCGACCAGAGCGCCCCATTCGCCAGATCGGCGCCGGCATGGAACTCAGCCTTGCCATCCGCGGCAATCTGCTGCTCCGGCGCTTCGGCCGTCGCCACAGCCTTGCCGCTTGCATCGAGAATCTGCCAGGTAACTTTGGCGCTTTCCGATTTCTTGCCCCGGTTTTGGACGATCGCTGACAGCGTCAGCGCCGCGGAATCTGAGTGAACGACCGAGCGCACGGTGCTTTCCCATGGCTCCAAGTTCAGCGCGTCGGTCTTCGTGAGCCAAACGTGGCGATAAATGCCGGCTCCTTCGTAAAACCATCCATCACCAAAGCTGGCGTCCACTCGGACCACAATGGTGTTCTTGGCGCCATACGCAATAAAGTCCGTCAGGTCGAAGCGGAAGGGCGCATAGCCATGATTATTGCGGCCGATAAAGCAGCCGTTGACGAAGACGAGCACGTCCCGAAACACGCCATCGAACTCGACGACGATACGCTTGCCCAGATCGCCAGCGGGGATGTCGAAATCGCGCCGGTACCAGCCAATGCTCGTTTCCGGATAACGACGACCGAGCGGCTTGAATCCGTGCGACGCCTGTTGCTTGTCGTTCACGAAAGGCAGCTCGACGGCCCAATCGTGCGGCAGATTCAAGGGGCGCCACTTCGAGTCGTCGAACTTGGCCTTGGCGAAGTCAAACTCTCCGGTCTTGGCGAAATCTCCCTGGTCAAAGCCGAAGTTCAGATCGCGTGCGGGATCATTTCCGTTGCCGAAGAAGAACTTCCATCCAAAGTCAAAGAGAAGGCGTTCTCTTGGAGCCACCGCGGCCAAAGCCTCTGCCGACACCGTCGCGCGGTTCATGGACATCAGAGCCGCGGTACGCGCCCAAGCCGAGTGCGACACGAGAGCAGAAGTCGAAAGCGCGGCACCGGAACGGAGAAGATCGCGACGAGAGATTTTGGTCATTGGTGTGCCTTCCTTTAGAGAGGTTCGCAGGGCGGAGTCGTCCCAAACGCTTCGCAATGGCGATAGCGAGCAACCCGGAACTATAACTCACGAGCGGCGAGCAAGTAAACGATTTCATTTGTGCGAATCGGGATCGAAGCGCACCTCGCAGAAATCATTGTTCCCGCCATGGATTCGCGAGCAATCGCATGGGGGGAGGCGATCCCGGCCGAGCCCGGTAAGCGCCGTCAACTATGGTAGATTCAAGGAGACAAGCTACCGCTGGAGAGATGGCCGAGTGGCTGAANNTAACGTGGGTTCGAATCCCACTCTCTCCGCCACCTACATAATAAAAGACTTACATACAGAAAACGACTTCCTTGGGGCAATTTGGGGTAATCGTGCTTGGACGATGGCGTGGGGATGAACCTCTATCGCCCTCACAAGAGCGCCTGCAAAGCCGGTCGCAAGCACAGCCTTTGCTCGGGCGAATTCGAAGAGCGCAAGAGAGGCTGGACGCGTTGTGACTGCCCGATTTTTGCCTCGGGAACCCTCGACGGTGAGTTCAAGCGAAAATCAACCGAAGTCTGGGATCGGGAAGCCGCCAAAACCGTAGCCAACCAATGGCAGTCTGATAGCTCTTGGGCGGGACTTGCAGCGCCGATTTCAAAGGAAGTGGAACTAGCCTTTGAGGCAAAGCAATACTGAACTTACGGCTGACCAACGATCCAACTAGTCCTCGGAAAACATCCTAGATTTCGATTCCAAACACGAATCTAACTTCGATTGGGTTCAAAACGAAATCTCCGACAGTGAATACGGCAGACCAACTCCTAGTGACGACTTATCCCCGAACGCATGCGGGATGGCTATCTTGGGGCACCCCTACAACCAAAGTCCAATTGGGCTTTGCTTCATACGAAGGTAACGTGAAACTTGAAGACAGGTCGCTTCGGGATTCCCAAGTTCTAAGCGGGGCAGGTACGGTCGGCATCTGAAGAGGATGCGCCCCGTTGTCGAGAACGACTCGAGAATGCATCATGACGCTTCGCATCAAGGCTCTTGTTGGCTTGGCGGTGGTTGGCGGGGTCGTCAACCTGTGCTCCATTCTGGGGCACCCAGCTCAGCAATGGCTTCGATTCTCGGTATATCTGGTCGCCATCCTTCTGAGTTCAGGGATGAAAGTCGGCCTGCCCAAGAGCGAAGGCACCATGTCGCTGAACTTCCCCTTCATCCTGCTTGGCATCCTGGAACTTTCTCCACTACAAGCCGTTTGCCTTGCGGTTTGCAGCGTAATCGCGCAATGCCGCATCCGGGTGATGCGACCGTTCACACTGATCCAGATTCTCTTTAATGTTGCAATCGTAACCAACGCCACGGTGTTTGCATGGCATGGCTATGTGGGACTACTGCGACTGCATTGCCCCGTGGCGCCGGCGCTCGCGATCGCAGCAACAATCTATTTCTTCTCCAACACGATCCCGGTCGCATTAGTCATCAGCTGGGACCAGAAGGTTGATCCACTCGCCCTTTGGCGCAGGGACTTCTTGTGGTTCCTGCCGTTTTACCTGGTTGGCGCAATTCTGGCGGCGGTCGCGTACCTGATCGGTATCACTTTCGGATGGATCACGTCTCTGCTGCTGATTCCCATGGTCTACACCATCTACCGTACTTATTCGTCGCAAATGGAATTCGTGCGGGACCGGGAACAGCATGCAAAGGATACCGAGGCTCTACACCTTCGAACGATTGAAGGGCTGGCGATGGCCATCGAGGCCAAAGATCAGAACACGCATAAGCATCTACTTCGCGTGAGAGTCTACGTGGCAGAACTGGGTAAGCTGATGGGTCTTGAAGAACCGATCATGCAGGCATTGTTGATTGCTTCGTATCTGCACGACATCGGAAAGCTCGCCGTGCCGGAATTCATCATCAACAAGCCCGGCAAACTAACCCAGGAAGAATTCGAGAAGATGAAGATTCACCCGGTGGTGGGCGCCGATATTCTCGAGCGGGTGCGGTTCCCCTATCCGGTCGTGCCCATTGTGCGATCGCATCATGAGTCATGGGACGGCAGCGGCTACCCAGACGGTCTGAAAGGCGAAGCTATCCCGATCGGCGCGCGGCTGCTCACTGCCGTTGATTGTTTCGATGCCCTTGCTTCTGAGCGTCCATACCGAAAGGCACTGCCACTGCCCGAGGCGATGGAGTTTTTGAAAGCCCGCGCCGGCATCCAGTTTGACCCGCAGATTGTGGAGTTGCTGGAGCGGCACTATCTGGCGCTGGAAGAGAGGGCGCGCGAGCAGATCGGACATATTGAACCGCTCAAGACGAACTTTACCGTCGTTCGCGGTGCAGCTCCCGGCGCAGGGTTTGAGCCCGAGCATCACGCAGAAGGATCCATGCAGCCGCAAAGCGGATCGCCGATCCTGGTTGCCGCGGCAAGTTCCGAGGTAGCAGCCATCGCCGAATTAGGCCGCATGCTTGATCGCTCAGGCGGTGCGGACGGGGTCATTTCGATGCTGTCGAGCCGCCTGCGTGCGTTCATTCCGCACGGCGGCGTTGCAGTGTATCTGCGCATCGGTGACCTACTGCTGCCGCAATTCATCGACTGTGATTCCGAAGGGGCATTTTTGATGCAGCAGATGTCGCTCGGCGAAGGCCTCTCGGGCTGGGTTGCGGAGCACGGCCGGGCGATCGTGAACGGAAACCCGACGGTCGAGCCGAACTATGTTCCCAATAGCGGCCTGCTCACCGCGGAGAGTTCCGCCCTGTCCGTTCCTTTCCTCGATGCAAACGGCTCTGTATTTGGAGTCGTCACTCTCTACGCGGCTGCCCGCTCCGCATTCTCAAAAGGTCATCTCAGGATTCTCGAGGGACTCGAAGCGCGATTTACCAGGGAGTTTCAACGAACTCTCAGCGGCCCTGTCGAAGGAAATGACGTCAAGACAGAACCACGTGTAGCAAGCCTGGCGGCCCTATGACGTGCGTTGCCGACATGCTGCGGTGGATTGCCCGCACGCTGATGATCGTTATGATGGTCGCGGTTGGATCCACGGTCCTCGTCCGCTTTGCGCCCGGATACCTGAGCGATGCCCGCGAAATGGACTCGCGTTATGGGAACACCACGCGCGTCGAGCTAGCGGCAGAGGCCGCGCGCAGCGCCTCTCTGGCTCAAATGCTCTCCGCGGAGTTTGGTGGTTGGACACGCGGCAATTTCGGAATATCCCGCCAATATGACGTGCCGGTTTTAGAGTTGATTGCGCCTCGCCTCGCTGTGACGGGAGGTCTGCTGTTGCGGTCAATTGCGTTTGCCTGGTCCCTTGCACTCTGCGCAGCCCTTGTCTCAAGTGCGGGAAGAAATCCTTCCTTGTCTTGGCAGGCGCCGAGCACGCTCTTGCTGGCCGTTCCAACAGCCGCCATGGCAACTCTCTGCATTCTGAGCGACTGCGGGGGTCCGACGCTGGTGATGACGCTGGTGGTTGCCGCACGAGACTTCAAGTTTCTTGACAGAATGCTCCGCAATGCGTGGCGAGATCCACATTTGCTTCAAGCGCGTGCACAGGGGCTATCTACTTTGCGACTCGTGTATGCCCATATCCTACCCAGCGTTGCACCGCGGTTGCTTGCTCTCGCCACGCTGTCCATCGTTAACGCGCTCAGCGCGCTGGTTCCTGTGGAAGTGGTATTCAGCGTACCCGGGCTGGGCCAGCTAGCCTGGAATGCCGCAATGAATCGCGACCTCCCCGTCTTGCTTGGGGTGACCATGATCATGGCCGTTGCAGTTACATTTGCTGGAATGAATCCAGACAGAGCGGGCGAATGGCAAGGGGCATGACAATGAGGATTCCGGCAATCAGGCCCGCAGCATTCTGGTCCTTGCTTGCGCTTGCCGCAATTGCGATCGGGGTGTTAGCGTTGCCCGGAAGGAGCTATTCGGGTCAGGATCGAGAACAGCTTCTTGCATCAGCGTCGGCGCAACATCCCGCCGGGACCGACGCGTTAGGCCGCGATCGAATGGTGCGCGTGTCGGCAGCTTTCCTGCTTAGCATGGGAGGCGCGGTTATGGCTTCGGCCGCAGCCACATTGGCCGCCGCCGGGGTCGGCACGCTCTCCGCGTTCAGCCCAGCAGCCCTGGGTAGCTTGGCCATGCTGGCTTGCGATGTATTCCTCGCATTGCCGTGGTTGTTCTTGTTGATGATGGTTCGATCGACCCTGCCGTTGACTACCTCTCCGGCTCACTCGGCCGCCATCACATTCCTGATTCTCGCTGTGGTTGGATGGCCTGCTTGCGCCCGGGCTGTCTACCGTGGTGCTCTGGAACTCCGTAAGTCCGAATGGATGCTGCAGGCGCGTGCCGCCGGCTTGCGCGATAAGCAAATTATGCGTCATGTGTTGCCCAACCTGACGTCTCTTCTGATTCCTCAGTTCCTCATCTGCATTCCGGCGTTCATCATCGCCGAGGCAAATCTTGGGGCCCTCGGACTGGGCATCGGCGAACCACTTCCGTCCTGGGGAAGCATGCTGCTTGAACTCGATAACTCGCCCATGCTGATGCACACGGCGTGGGTATATCTGCCTATAGCTCTTCTCATCCTCATCCTGCTTCTCTTTGAGGGTGTCGCAACCAAGCAATGATCATGCGATTGCCGCGTCTCCCAATTCGATTTGTCGCCGCCGCGGTCACTGCCGTGGTCGGAATAACCTGTGCAGGCCAGACTGCGTCGCGGCTGCCGGGTGAACTGGCGTGGACAATTGGATTCGATCCCAAAACATTCGATCCCGCCAAGGTCGACGACCAGGAATCCGAACTGGTGCGCTATCTCACCGCAGGCGTTCTGCTTCGCTTCAATCGCTCTACCCAAAAAGTGGAACCGCAATTGGCCGAGGACTGGAGCATCTCCTCCAGTGGCCGAACGGTGACGTTCAAGCTTCGTGCCGATCTTGAGTTTTCCGATGGCACCAGACTTACGGCAAAAGACGCAGCGTGGTCGATTCGGCGTGTCCTGTTGCCGGCAACCGGCGCACCGGTTGCCGAGGAGTTCCTGTCCGCGGCGGGTGTCACAGTTGAGACGCCTGATGAACGCACCGTACTCGTGCATCTTCCCAGGCGAGTGATCGGAATCGGCAAGGTCTTCGACGAGATCGCAATTGAGCCTGCGGACCGGCCAAGCGAAGGCCGTCTTACGGCGGGCCCGTTTGTGGTCGCCGACTATCGACGTTCGCAGTATGTGCGCCTGCGCCGCAACCCGCATTATTCCGGACCAGACAGCAAGGAATTCGGGCTCCCTTACGCCACAGGAATACGTCTGGATATCCTGGACAATCACGAACAGGAGATACGACTCTTTGAGCACGGGGAATACGACGTAATCGATAGCCTGCCGCCGGATTACTTCAGCCTGCTGAAGCAGAAGGCTCCCAATACGGTGCGCGATCTTGGCCCCTCACTCAATACGGAGCAGATGTGGTTTAACCAGGCGCCCGGTGCGCCTTTGCCTGCTTGGGAGAAAGCATGGTTTCAAAACCAGGCGTTCCGTGTTGCCGTTTCGCGCGCAATTCATCGCGCAGACCTGGCGCGGATTGCGTATGAAGGCCATGCCACCCCTGCGTACAGCTTTATCTCGCCTGCAAACGTTGCCTGGTTCGACCGTTCGCTTTCAGTGCCGCAAGAAGATGTAGCCGCGGCGAAGGCCGGGCTGGCAAAGGCAGGTTTCCGCTTGATTGGCGGCGTACTTACGGATGCGAATGGGCATCCGGTCAGGTTCTCGATTCTTACCAACACAGGGAATGCCGCGCGCTTCAAGATGGCGACGCTCATTCAGGAAGATCTGAAAGGCATTGGGATCCAGGTGACAGTCGTGGCGCTTGACTTTCCCGCACTCATCGAGCGCATGATGCACACGCAGGATTACGAGGCTTGCCTTCTTGGCCTCGAGAACGTCGATCCGGATCCAAACGCGATGATGAATGTGTGGCTCAGTTCGTCTCCGAATCACCAGTGGGATCCATCGGAGAAAACTCCCGCAACCTCGTGGGAGGCAGAGATCGATCGCGCAATGAATATGCAGGCAAGCAGCCTGACCGATGCAGAGCGAAAGCAGGCTGTAGACCGGGTGCAGCAGATTGTCGCCGATCAGCAGCCGTTCATTTACCTCGTCTATCCGAATGCCCTGATTGCGATTTCGCCCAGACTCAAGGGCGTTCAACCCGCGGTGCTGGCGCCGGGATTGGTTTGGAACGTTGAGAACCTGCGGCTGGAAGGCACGCGATGAGCGACAACTGTCTTCTGTGCGTTGCCATGCAGGCTGGATATCCTGGAAAGCCGGTCCTTCGCGACATCCGCTTTGAACTTGGACATGGAGAAGTGCTTGGCCTTGTGGGGACAAGCGGTGCGGGCAAGAGTACGCTTGTTCAATCGCTGCTTGGATTGCTGCCTTGGCGCGGGGGTCGCGTCTCAGGTCACGTCATGCTTGATGGGAAGAATCTTCTCGGCCTTTCAGAGCGTGACCTTCGCAAACTGCGAGGACGCCGTGTTGCACTCATTCCGCAGAGCCCAATGACGGCACTGAATGCGGCGATCAGTTTAGAGGCCCACTTCATTGAGGCGTGGAGAGCACACGAAAACGGCGGACGGGCGGCCCTCGCGGACCGGCTCACCGAATTGCTTGCCGAGGTGCAGCTTCCTTCAGACAGGGAGTTCCTCTGCAGGCGGTCGACGCAGATAAGCGTAGGCCAGGCGCAGCGCGTACTGATTGCGCTGGCCCTTCTGCACCGGCCCGCGCTGTTGATTGCGGACGAACCCACCAGCGCGCTCGATCCAGTTACCCAGGTTCAGGTCGTCGAGCTTTTGCGAGGACTGAATCTTGAGCATGGCATTTCTATGCTTTATATCTCGCACGATCTGATCTCTGTGCTGCAACTTAGCGACCGAATCGCTGTCCTTGACGGTGGAACAATCGTCGAAGACCTGCCGGTATCTCAAATCGGCCATGGACGCCATGCGGTAACACGCGCGCTGGTCAATGCACTGCCGGCTCCGCCCGAGGTCCTGATGAGCTACCGCGACCGCCGGAACCGCGAAACATACTGGCCTGCCGTGGCCTTTGGCGACTAAGTCTATTATTTCCAGTTCTAAAGTAATCATTACACCTTGTTACCGGCAGGGGAAGGCCCTCCAACTCGCCGGTGAGTGTTTGCTACTTGGGAGGCATGGAATACAGATGGATATGCCACTAATGTGGAAATTGCAGAAAGCCTTCGTAGCGCAAATTCGCTCGATGAGGCCGAACACAGCTAGCAAGATCTGCTGAGAACGTGCAAGACATTTCGTTCACTTTGGAGCTCTCATGTCTCACTTTCGTTTGCCGATCGTTCTCTCGTTGTTTGTCACCGCCTCAGCTTCGGGATTTGCCGCAACGGGGGCTACCAGCAGCAAGATTTCTCCTGACGCTGCTGCTGCAACTTCCTCAAACCTGCCGGTGATCATTCAGTACAAGCAAACGCCGTCGTCGCTTGAGACGTTTCTGATTTCGTTATTGGGCGGCGTGGTCAAGACCACCCTTGGCGCCATCAACGCACTTGTCGTCACAGTTCCTTCCAGCGGACTGAATCAGCTTGCAGCGGACTCCAATGTTACCTATATTTCGTTGGATCGCGCGGTCGGCGCTCGGCAGGCGGTGAGCGTCACAGCGGCGGAATATACGAGCGAGCCGATCAACGCGCCCGCGGTGTGGCAGCAGGGTTTTATCGGGACCAACATCGGTGTCGCCGTGGTCGACAGCGGCATCACGCCGGTTCCGGATCTTGACGGGAACTCGCTCTCGCTGGTCGGGCCGGGACAGAACCCCGTACTCCAGCTTCTTGCCTTACCCCAGGAAGCGGCTCCCTGGATGAATGGCCGGATCGTTTACAGCCAGAATTTTGTACCCGGCAAAAGCGATGCCCTCGACCACTATGGACATGGCACGCATGTGGCGGGGCTCATCGCTGGAAACGGCAATCTATCTTCAGAACCCATCGATTACCGGACCTTTCATGGTTCGGCTCCCAATGCCAATCTCATCAACCTGCGGGTTCTCGACGAGAATGGTGCGGGCACTGATTCCGCGGTGATCGCAGCCATTCAACGGGCGATTTCGCTGAAGAACACGTTCAACATTCGCGTCATCAATCTCTCCCTCGGCCGTCCGATCTACGAGAGCTACAAACTCGATCCACTTTGTCAGGCCGTCGAACAGGCCTGGAAGGCAGGCATCGTGGTTGTCGTGGCTGCCGGCAACGACGGACGCGATCTGAATCTCAACCCCGAAGGCTACGGCACCATCGATTCCCCGGGCAATGATCCCTATGTCCTCACCGTCGGCGCAATGCGCACCATGGAGACGCCTAAAATCAATGACGATCTGATTGCCAGCTACAGTTCAAAGGGGCCGTCCTTCATTGATGACGTGGTCAAGCCGGACATCGTCGCGCCCGGTAATCTGGTCACGAGCCTGCAGTTTGACGGTGATCCGCTGGCGGTTGAGAATCCCTCGTTCTTCACGCTCTACTCGTACTACCAGACCCACGGTTCGCAGAATCCCTCCCAGGACTATTTCCCGCTCAGCGGCACCAGCATGGCCACCGGAGTGACCAGCGGCGCAATCGCGGATTTGCTTCAGGCAGTTCCTAACCTCACCCCAGACGCAGTGAAAGCGTTGGTGATGGTGAATGGAAACCGGAGCTACTTCCCGCAAACCAGCAGTGTGACGGCCGACGGAGTGGTATACAACGCCAACTACGATGTGTTCACCATTGGCGCGGGATATCTTGACATTCTGAAGGCAGTCAATGGCGCCCTGCTCAATGGCGGATCGGTGCCCGCTGGCACGGCAATGTCACCTATTGCAACCTACAACACGTCCAACGGGGACGTCACCGCAGTAACAGACGAGACCGCGCTCTGGGGAAAGACCGGGCCCTGGTCTGCATCAAGCGTGTACGGCAGCAATGCCTTTATCAGCTCCGAAAGCGGGGAGAGCGCACTATGGGGTTCGACTGCGCTGTGGGGCAAGAGCGATCCCGATGGATATACCGCACTCTGGGGCAAGACAGCGCTCTGGGGCAAAGGTACGCCCGAAGCGGAGACTGCCCTCTGGGGTAAATCGGGGACATCGAGCGCATCGACATCCTTCGAGTACTAAGACGGAAGGCGATTGAGTCGACCCGGAATGATTGCACGAAGTCTCCATTTCAGCATCGTCTCCGGAGTTGGGTCCACGGTAAGCGGCCTGGGCCCGAGGATTGCTCAGCTAAAACTGGTTGAAATTAGCACCTGGCGTGGCGTAGTTCAACCGCCTTAAGGTTTGCGAAATCGACTCGATACCCTCTTGCAATTAGGCTTCGCTGGCGTGCCCTGTAACTTAACCCACACCTTTTGATACGGGCGGATCGGGTAGATCCGGCCATTGATTTAATTGGGTTTGCTGGGCGGTTTTTGACCCCTTTTGTCAAAGGATGGAGATTTTCCTGTGAGCGTCGTTCAAGATGCAGCGCTTGACGCGGAGTGATCGGTCGATGCGCTCGGTGTTGGCGAGGATCTTGTCGAGCGTTTGACGAAGTTCGTAAGCCGGTTTAACTGCGGCAAGCTGACCGCAACCGTCGACGTACGCTCGGGTGGCGGCGTACATGCCATGGATGACATATACAAGGATATAAGGATGGTCGCCGCTGCAACGATGGCGAGGCTGATGAGCAGGACGATTGAGGTTCGGTCATGCGACGTGCTCCTGATCCGACATGCAGGAAGTACCTACGGGAGCTGTCCAAAGGGTTCTCCTTCACTCTCATAACTGTCGTACACGAAGGTGTGTCTCCAAGCGTTCAACCCCGGCTGAACCGCTTGAAGGGACGTTAAACCAATAACAGAGCTCCCATGAATCCATGCGGACCGTACGGCTCGTAGGCTTGTTTGCGGGTGATGAGGCCGTCGGCTGTATCAAAGACAAAGACCTTTGAGAAGTACAACCGTATGCCTTTCCTGACGACGTGATGGGTTGCCGTCGGCGAGCGAGCCTCCGACTGAGAGGCCCGTCGCAAGAAACTGTATTCCTGTATTAAGTAACGAAGCCAAAAAGACTCCCATCCTCTTGGCCTCAGTGCAGTAAACCAACGAGTCGATTTGGACGGTGGCAAAGACGAACGGGGGCGCAGTGGAACGTTCGCGAATGCATATACGTCAATTTCGACAGAGAGCGAAACCTTTGGCGGAGAGGACGAGGCCTGTGCGATACTTTTTGAGACGGCCAACCTTTGCCGGGATGGCGGAACTGGCAGANNTCGTCGTTACTGCCCTCATTTTAAGAGGCTTATGAGTTGTGATGATTATTCCGCAAACCGATTTCGTCATTTTAGTATGGCAAAACGGGTACAAAAACAGGTACAGTGCGCATCCTATTTAGTGTCTGTAACTTACGGAATATGCGTCTCGGGAACACCGGTGGTTTAGTCCTGGTTTGCATCAATTACGGTCAATTTCGGTGTGGATAGCGGATTCTCGGGACACCTTATGAATTACTTGTCGGGCTCGCCAATCTGATGCGCGGAAAAGCAGAAGGCTCAGTGCCCTGCCCATGCCGACGACGCCTGATTCCGTCAATTTAGAATGCAACCCCGGATGCGAACCGGCATCGGGATAGGCTGGTACTTTCAAGCGAAACGATCGCCCTCTACAATCGACACACTGAGGTCTCGGGATGGGCAGCCAGCCAATTCGCGTCTTGAGCGTCGAAGACCATCCCGTTTTCCGGGAGGGCTTGAGCACGATCATTGCTTCTCAAACAGACATGATTCTCGTTGCGCAGGCCACCGATGCCGCTGAGGCAATTGCGGAGTTCCGTCGTCTTCGCCCCGATATCACTCTCATGGATCTTCGACTTTCTGGCACGAATGGTATAGACGCCATGGTTGCGATTCGCGGAGAATTTCCGCAGGCGCGTATTGTCATGTTGACTACCTCTGATTGTGATGGAGAAATCCAACGGGCCATGCGAGCCGGGGCGTCTGGTTACATTCTCAAGAGCATGCCGAAGAATGAATTGCTGGCGGTGATCCGGACAGTTTTCTCAGGTCGACGATATCTGCCTCCCGAAGTTGCAGCGCGCCTCTCTGAGCACTTGGGCGAAGACAATCTCACCGACCGGGAATTGCAGGTGCTTCGGCTCATCCGAGACGGCCATCGAAATAAGCAGATCGCCGATCAACTCGCAATTGCTGAGACGACGGTCAATTTCCACATCAAAAACCTTGTGGACAAACTGCAGGCGAACGACAGAACTCATGCTGTCACCATTGCGGTGCGACGGGGTTTGCTCGAAATCTGATGCCGTCCTGTAGAAAACTGCAGCCCACGAGCAGCAGATTATGACATTCCACGAATGCTCAATTCGGCTTAAGATGAACCGCTGGAGCGAGTCCTTGTTGATGCGAATGCCGTGGAATTGATGGCTTCCCTGCAGCACATAGCATTTGCCGCAGGAATTTGCTCTGTGCTCGTTGCGCAACCAGGAGCAGGGCGCATAGAAATCGCCAAGGGGGCCAAGTTGAAGACCTCGCGTTCGCTCCGAATTTGTTTCCTATTGCTCTTGGCGACTTGCACCGCGTGGGGGGTCGATCCCAACAAGCGGATCTCGCAATATGGGCACACTGCTTGGAGAATTCAGGACGGCATCTTCAGCGGTGCGCCGAACGCCATTGCGCAAACTCGGGATGGATATCTATGGATCGGGACGGAAAATGGGCTCATTCGTTTCGATGGGGTTCGCTTTGTTCCGTGGGTTCCACTTAAGGGAAGGCTCTTGTCAAGCGGCATCTTTTCGCTCCTGGCTGGAACGGACGGGAGCTTGTGGATTGGAACATCAACGAACCTAGCCCATCTTCAGAACGGCAATTTGACCAATTATCCGGGTGCAGACGGACGCGTGAATTCTATCGTCCAGGGCCACGACGGAAGAATCTGGATCACGCGCTCACGAGTTCATGACGACAAAGGCCCTCTCTGTGAAGTGAATGGCGTGTCGCTGCGTTGCTATGGGAAAGCTGATGGAATCACTCCTCCTTATGCGGTACCGCTCGCTGAGGACTCGGAGGGTAACCTTTGGATCGGTAGCGTCAACCTTCTCATACGTTGGAGAGCAGGCTCATCCACCGTGTTCACTCCTTCAGTGGCACGAAGCGGAGAAGGGCTGAGCGGCATTCAAGCCATTGCGGCCGACTCGAACGGTTCGATTTGGAGCGGAATGGACCGCCGCGGACCAGGGCAAGGATTGCAGCGGTGGGTGCATGGCGTTCGCAAGCCCCTCAACCCGACATTAAGCCAGAGCGCCCTTCAGGTTAGTGCGTTGTTCCTAGACCGCGAGAATGCCCTGTGGATTGGAACCCAAGACCAGGGTATCTATCGCTTGAACGGCGATAAGGTCGATCGATTCTCCAGTGCGGACGGTCTATCCAGCAACTCCGTAACTGGATTCTATGAGGACCGTGAAGGGAACATCTGGATTGCAACGAGCGAAGGAGTCGATTGTTTTCGAAATGTTCGCGTCACCACATTCTCAACTCGACAAGGACTCAGTGCCAACTTGGTCGATTCGGTCCTTGCGGCGCGGGATGGAACGATCTGGATCGGAAATCAAGGTGCGCTTGAATCCCTTCGCGGAGACCGCCTGTCATCCATCCAATTTCCCGACGGCTTACTCCGCCAGCAAGTGACATCCTTGTTTGAAGATCATGCTGGCCGACTCTGGGTGGGAATCGAAGATCGTCTGTATGTCTACGAGAACGGGAAATTCGATCCGATTCGGCGGTCCAATAGCACTGCTATCGGAGCGGTCATCGCGATCACGGAAGATCGGGAAAATAACATCTGGGCGAGAGTCCTTGGAAGCCCCGCGAAACTACTTCGCATTCAGGGTCGTGAGGTCCGCGAAGAACTTTCGGCACCTCGCATGCCAGCCGCCATTTCCATCGCCGCCGATCCCCACGACGGCATCTGGCTGGGCCTTGTCGACGGCGACTTAGCTCGATATCGGCGGGGGCGGCTTGAAACTTTTTCCGATAAGAACGGGGCCAAATCCCCGGTACGACAGATCCTTGTTCGGACTGATGGATCGGTATTAGCCGCTACCTCGTCTGGACTTACTGAATGGCAGAATGGAACCCTGCGGACTCTAACCAGCCAAAATGGTCTACCTTGCAACAGCCTGTACGCTCTGGTTTCGGATAGCAACAATGCTCTTTGGCTTTACGCGCAGTGTGGCCTCATCAGAGTTGCGGATACGGAATTGAGAGAGTGGTGGAATGGTACCAGGGCGAGCGTGAACGTCGACACCTTCGACGTGTTCGACGGCGCAAGGCCTTCGTCTTCAGCCTTTCAACCGCACGCCTCTCGCTCTCCCGACGGGCGCTTGTGGTTCGCCAATCAAAATGTCTTGCAGATGATCGATCCCAATCATCTGGAAGTGAACGCTCTACCGCCGCCGGTTCATATCGAGCAGATCGTCGCGGACAGAGTGAACTACTCGGCAGGCGGTCAAATTAGCCTCCCTGCGCTTACACGCGATCTCGAAATCGACTACACCGCACTGAGTTTCGTCGTACCACAGAAAGTGCGCTTTCGTTACAGATTGGAGAATCACGATCCTGATTGGCAGGAACCAGGAACAAGACGCCAGGCTTTCTATAGCGACCTCCGTCCCGGCAAGTATCGTTTTCACGTGATCGCCGGCAACAACGATGGCATCTGGAATGAACAAGGTGCAATTCTAGATTTCAGCATTGCACCCATGTGGTATCAAACGATTTCGTTTCGGATTTTATGCTTAGTCTCTTTCGTCGTCATCGGGTCGATTCTCTATCGCATTCGCGTACAGCAAGTCGCAAAGGCCATTGGCGTTCGCTTCGATGAGCGACTGTCGGAACGCACGCGCATGGCGCGAGAGTTGCATGATACTTTCCTTCAGACGATTCAAGGCAGCAAATTCGTCGTCGACGATGGCCTTGAGGAACCACTGAATCCGGAGAAGATGCACCGTGCATTGGGACAAGTTTCTGGTTGGCTTGAGCAGGCGATTGAGGAAGGCCGCGCAGCTCTTAATTCGCTGCGGTCCTCGACGACATTGAAAAACGATCTCGGACCGGCGCTGCGACGGGCTGCCGAGGGTGGAGTTGTCCCGGACGGAATGACAATATCGGTTTCGGTTATTGGGGATGCACGAGAGTTGCATCCGATCGTTCGCGATGAGCTGTATCGAATCGGGCATGAAGCGAT
This sequence comes from Acidobacteriaceae bacterium, assembly GCA_003164635.1. Taxonomy (GTDB): domain Bacteria; phylum Acidobacteriota; class Terriglobia; order Terriglobales; family Acidobacteriaceae; genus Telmatobacter. The sequence goes on along the minus strand of PLTV01000089.1, from coordinate 18,224 downwards.
TCAGAATGCAAAGGCGCACTCTCACGGGAGTCTCCTGGGTATCGACTTGGCATACGGTCACGATCTCGTGCTGCATGTAAGGGACAATGGGGTCGGCATTGATCCAGGCTTTGCAATAAGTGGGAGAGAAGGGCATCATGGCCTGCCGGGCATGCGGGAGCGTGCTGCCCGCATCCAGGGAAGATTAACNNTCTCCAGACTCCGTAGTCTCTATCGTCGCGTCATTCGAAACCGTGAACCATTGTAGGTTCCCTCGCATTTTCTCTCCGAACAATCAAATCGCACCTACAGAAAATCTCAGGGGATTTTCTGCAGTTTCAGGTGTGTTGCGCATCCTGGAATATTTCTATCGTGTAATTAGATAGGCAGTGGTAAACGCTCCACGCCAACTAAAACCAGAACAACTGGTGAACCTGCGCCACTATCTCCCCATGGTGAAGAATCGAGAACTGTATGCGTCATCGGGAATCGGAGCAGACCGGTCGACAACTGGAAGAGATCGCACTTTGTGATGCGAACCTGATCCTCTTGGCTGAACGCGAACTGGCGGCCTTTGCCAGAGCGGTGAGGGAACTGTTTGGCTCCGAACAGGCACGCGTGTCCACTGCGGAGTGGATCGATGAGTTGGAGTCTATGAATTGGCCAGCCAGGCCGGGAGTTTCAGACTTTCGTCGCATTACAACCGCAGCATCAGCTAGGCTCACTCATCGACAACTATCCCCATGTTTCATTCAATACAAGGTGGAGGCCTCGCACACATGAATTCAGCCAACCAAGTCCCCACAGTCTGGAATCAACTCGCCGAAGCAATGTATCTCAAGGATTCGCTCACGGCCCAGGTCAAGCTATCCAAACATGCCTCGTTCTCATTCGGGCGAGTCATGAGCAGCGAAGGTCTCCCGGAAATTGCACGTCCAATCGCAGGAGAGAAGGGATTCATAGTTGCCTTGCAACTGAGAGCAATACCCTTTATCGAACAATTCTTCGGAAGGACGAAGGTATCGAGTGGTTCTTATCCTATCGGTGGAGTTAGTGCAATCGACTTACGGGACGAGCCCGCAGTTCTGCTCCCGCACCCCTTCGATGCATTGGTGCTGTATGTCACTCAAGCTTCGCTGGATGAAGTTGCCTATGCCCATGGGGCGCGACGGGTAGAGCAATTGGCCTGGCCGCTTGGGCATTTCGACCCCGTCGTTTACCACCTTGGAAAGACCCTTCTCTCGTCGCTTGAGCAACCCCATCACACTTCGAAGCTTGTCGTCGACCATGTCTTGCATGCNNAGAGCAACAGAGCTATTGGAGGCCAATCTGGATGGCAAGATAGCCCTCCAGCAGGTTGCAGAAGCATGTGAATTGTCGGTAGGCCACTTTGCTCGAGCCTTCAGGCAAACCTTTCGGAAGCCGCCTTATCAGTGGCTAACTGAACGGCGCGTGGATAGAGCCAGAGATCTGATGACGAATTCCCGCCTGCCCCTTGCCGACATCGCCATTCAGTCCGGATTCGCGGACCAATCTGCGCTCAACCGCACTTTCAAACGGCTTCACGGGGTAGCTCCGGGAATATGGCGGCGGACGACGACTCGCGGCCCCATCGGTCTGGGCAGTTCAAATGGCGAAGACGCAGGTCCCTACCGACAATTGCGTGCATGATCAGCGCAAAGAGTGTTCTTATGCAGCAGGAATGGCCAATTCCTGGTGGCTTTCGCCTAGATGCCTTCCTCATCCAGAACTAGGCTCAGATGCAACGGGAATCCCATTAGCCAAGAAAATGGGCACGCGAAGTGAAGANNCTCAACAATCCCCGGAATCCTCGCGCGACAATTCCAGTCACTGCGTCAGGAATATCGTTCTAGTTCACGGAGCCTGGGCCGATGGCTCGAGCTGGTCCGGTGTGATTCCTCTGCTGGAGGCCGATGGATACCATGTTGTCTCGGTGCAGCTTCCTCTTACTTCCTTAACAGACGATGACGCCGTAACGGAACGCGCGATCACGCGCATTACGACGGCATACCCAGGTCCAGTGTTGCTCGTCGGTCACTCTTATGGAGGCGTTGTAATCGGGGACACGCCCGGGAATGATCCAAATGTCGCAGGACTGGTTTATGTCGCGGCGTTTGCTCCCGACAGCGGCGAATCCGCGCTCTCACTGCTGGGAACGCTTAAGCCCCCTTCTCCGATCACGCCATTTCTTGTCTTCGACACGGCCGGGCAATTCGTAACAATCTCACCAAAGGGTGTGTCCGAAGCCTTCGCCCAAGACCTATCGAAACGTGAGCAGGTGCAGCTGACGGCCACGCAAGGTCCTGCGTCCGTTGCGGTCCTCGCGGCGACGCCTACTGTCATACCCGCTTGGCGAACGAAGCCTTCATGGTTCATCGTCTCAGCTCAAGATAAGGCGATCACTGCTGGTCTGGAGGAGTCGATGGCGGAAAGAATTGGGGCCACAACGATCACGCTGCCAACCTGCCATCTCGCAATGCTTCAGGAGCCACACAAAGTTGCAGAGTTTATCGAGCAAGCCGCGACATCGATCGGAAGCCGGTAATAGCCTGGATTGAAACGGGAATTCCTTGCAATGCCAATGGACACGAACCTGTGTCCATTGGCATTGCAGGCTTTTGGTCTCTGCCTGAGCTAATCCGCTCGAACAGTCTCCCCTTGGGCAGCATCAATCCTGATTGCTAGAGGGCCAAGTCGGTCAAGCCTGGATGTTCATCGGGGCGTCGTCCGAGGGGCCAATGGAACTTTCGTTGATCCTCAATGATCGGGAGTTCATTGATGCTTGCGTGTCTCGTATGCATCAGCCCTTCCGAGTCGAATTCCCAGTTTTCATTGCCGTAGGCCCGAAACCAATTACCCGAGTTATCGTGATACTCGTAGGCAAACCGGACGGCAATCCGGTTGTCCAGAAATGCCCAGATTTCTTTGATGAGCCGGTAGTCGAGTTCTCGGGTCCACTTCCGCGTGAGCAACGCGACGATCTCTTGACGCCCGTTGGCGAACTCGGCTCGATTTCGCCAGCGCGAATCTAGGGTGTATGCAAGGGAGACTTTTTCCGGGTCTCGGCTGTTCCAGCCGTCTTCTGCCAATCGAACTTTTTGAATAGCGGTTTCCCGGGTAAAAGGAGGTAAAGGGGGACGAGGGACCACGAGAATATCCTTTCAGAAAATGCTCAATTGTGTTCGGTGTAAGACGACCGTTCCGGTCCTTTGTCGGCAGCCTTCTATCGCTACTTGGATGCCTCTCCGGGATGCAATTGCTACCGAATTAATGCAGCGGCTGTAGTTCACCAAACACGGTGGGAATCAGCTCGGCGACGGTCGGATGAATGTGCACCGAGTGCTGCAGCAGGGACACCGGCTTGCGGGCATACATTGCCGTAAGGATGCAGTGAATAGCCTCGTCGCCGCCCGTGCCCAGGATTGTGGCGCCGAGTATCTCTTTCGTCTCGGCATCGGCCAACACTTTCATGAATCCATCCGACTCACCCTTTTCCACGGCTCGACCGACCTTGGTCATGGGACGAATCCCTATCAGCGCGGGGCGACCACGGTCACGCACCTCGCGTTCGTTCATGCCCACGTGCGCCAGCGGCGGATCGATATAAACAGCATGGCACGGGATGCGGTCGTCGACGCTGCGTGAGCCGCCGTCAAACAGGTTCGCCGCAGCGATCTCATAGTCGTTGTAGGATGTGTGCGTAAAGGCACCCCGTCCATTACAGTCCCCCATCGCCCACACGCCAGGTATGGCGGTCTCCAGTCGCGAGTTTACCGGGATAAATCCGTTTTCATCGCGCGCAATCCCTGCCGCTTCAAGCCAGAGGTCATCCGTGTTGGGAGTCCGGCCTGTAGCCAGCAACACATGGCTTGCAACGATCTCCGGAGAATTATCGTGGCAGTCCACATGGACCACCGGTTGCGAATCGTGCATTCCCAACCGAATGCAATCCGCCTGGGTGCGAATATGTATGCCTTCATTCTCAAGAATAGCGCGAACGGCGTCAGAGACATCAGCATCTTCTTGGCTCAGCAATTTGGACTTCCGTTCCACAATCGTGACATCCGAACCGAAGCGCCGAAACATCTGCGCATACTCCAGCCCAATGTAGCTGCCCCCAACGACCACCAGGTGCGATGGCAAAACATCGAGCTTGAGTATCGTGGAATTCGTCAGGTACGGGACCTCGTCAATGCCTCCAAGTCTGGGGATTGCAGCCCTTGTTCCAACATTCAGAAAGATCTGTTTCGCTTGCAGCACATCTCCGTTAACGATAACGGAGTCCGGCCCAACAAATCGCGCGTCGCCATGGATGATGGTGCATTGCTTCATTCCGCCCAGCCACTTCTCAAGACTCTGGCGCGACTTCGCTACGATCGCATCCTTCCTTCTCTGAATCGCAGCGAGGTCAATGCCGGAGAGGTGTTGTCGCGGCAAACCCATATCCTCTGCAAGACGAATCATCTGCGCCGCCTTGGCGCTCGCCACCAGCGCTTTGGTGGGCGTACAGCCCGTGTTCACACACGTGCCACCGAGAAGATCTCGCTCAATCAGCGCCACGGTCTTTCCTGCATCGTTGAACCGGGCCGCCAGCGAGGGTCCTGCCTGGCCGGCGCCGATGATGATTGCGTCAAATGTCGTGTTCATCCAAACCTCGTCGTTTCCGAATTGCGGCATTGCGTTTGCGATGTGCACGGACTCGCGCATCCGCATACTGCGGGCGCCTTCCGCGCAATCGATAGCCGTAAACATGGATTGATTCCCGTCGAAATAGTGCATTGCGCAGCATAGACAAGAACAACCATAAGGCTCACATTATCGTTTCGGATTCACACACCTCTGAAACTAATGTTGGGCGACGGGACATTCTTAGCAGAAAACAACGCGATTTGGCTCTCCATGATGGATATGTTGGAAATTGCGATTCGTCTCAAGCAATCGAGCACATGGATTAGAATCCAGCTTCCATAATAGACACAGTTTGACCCGATAGGCGGCTGCGCTTCGCAAGGCGTCCCGGTAAACAAACATTGAAGCGCAGGACTCTAACGAGAGGCCGTAATCGCAATGAATTGGCGGCCAATTGCAGAAAGGCTTACGCACATGAACATCGCCTTTAGACACATCGCTTTCGCCGGCGTTTTCGCCGGCGGCCTCATAAGCATTCCAATCGGTTCGAACGCACAAAGCGGAGCGGATCATGTTCATAATATCGTCCTGGTTCACGGCGCTTGGGCAGATGGTTCAGGTTGGAAGCGCGTCTACGAAATTTTGACTAAGGATGGATACAAAGTGAGCATAGTTCAGGAGCCAGAGACATCGTTCAAAGATGATGTGGCGGCGACCAAACGTATCATCGCACTCCAGGACGGACCAAGTCTTCTTGTCGCTCACAGTTATGGAGGCGCTGTCATTACAGAGGCTGGCACAGAAGCGTCCGTCGCAGGCCTGGTATATGTTGCTGCGCACATGCCGGATGCCGGCGAAGACGAGGCTGACGATGGCAAGCGCTTTCCGAGCGATTTGAGCAGGTCGACGGCAATCAGAGGAACTCCAGATGGCTTCACATACCTTGATCCCACACAATTCCGTGATTACTTCGCCGCGGATTTGCCAGTTACGCAGGCTGAATCAATGGCGCATTCACAGGTCTTGAATTTTGCGGACAACTTCAAGGCGGTCATCACCATACCCGCCTGGCGCACCAAGCCGAGTTGGATGATCGTGGCAACCAAGGACAGGACGATCAATCCCGAGTTGGAGCGATGGTATGCGGCGCGCGCCAAAAGTCACACCACAGAGATCGCGGGTGCAAGCCATGCGGTGTACGCCTCCCGTCCGAAAGAGGTTGCTGCTGTCATCGAAGAGGCTGCGACGCACGTTCAGCAGTAGGCCTCGTGGTTCGTGCCTCGCGCAGTATTGGAGTATTTGAATCTGGGTACCATGTGGAGAGCAACAATTGGTTCAGGAAGGGAAAGAAGAGCCTCACAGTTCCAATCGCGAGGGAGAGAGCTTGTCATGACGACAACGCGGCCGAAATCGTCACTGAAAGCAATTCAGTTTGTCACGTTGCTCTGCCTCTGCAATCATCCCAGCCTTAACGCCCAACAGACGGGGCAAGCATACGATGGCGTCGTTCTGCCCACACTTCCCGAGGTGCGCAGGCCCTTTGTTCTCGATGCGGTGAATGATCCGGCAAATGGGAAAGGTGCGTTCCTTTTTGAAGGCCGGGTGGTTCCTCCAGTCATTCGGACAGAACCCGGCAGAATGATTCGCGTGGAGTACGTCAATCACATGTCGAAAGAGTCCAAGGAATCATGTGTCGATGGGCCTTGCATGAATATGACGAATCTGCATTTTCATGGGCTTCACGTCTCTCCGAATTCCCTTCAGGACGACGTTCTTTCCATGATGGCCATGCCTGGCCAAATCCTGAAATACGTGGTTGATATTCCGAAGGATCAACCGCCCGGATTGTATTGGTATCATACACATCCGCACGGGGAGAGCTATCAGCAGGATCTCGATGGAATGTCGGGAGCCATCGTCATCGACGGAATCGACCGGTATGCCCCCGAAGTGCGCTCATTGAGGGAGCGAATTCTAATTCTACGCGATGCGGAATTGCAGGAACACGATGCAGCGTCATCCCTTCTAAAGGAGCGGGTCGAACTGTCTCCGACGGCTTGCGGCGCCGCCGGTGGCGAGCCCCAACGGATCTTCACTGTAAATGGTGTTGTCCGACCGCAGATAGCCATTGCACCAGGCGAAATGCAATTCTGGCGCATCGTCAATGCATCTCCCGATCTTTATGCCGACCTTGAGCTGGACACGGAACAATTGACGGTAATAGCGCTAGACGGGATGCCGCTAGCCTATCACGACCCCAATCACCGAACTGAGTCATTGAAGCATGTTCTGCTTGCACCCGCTGGACGCGTTGAGGCTATTGTCACCGGGCCGAAGGCAGGCGTGCACGCGTCGCTCCGGACACGTTGCGTCGATACAGGGTCGGATGGAGACCCAAATCCTGCGATGGTCGTCGCAGATATCGACGCATCGAGAGCAGCGCCAACACGCTCTGTTTCGGAAGCTCCGAGCACAGTGAAGGCCGTATACAAGATCCTCTCTCCCGCCTTAGTGCGAGGACTGGAAGCCAGCCCACCCGACTTCACAATAGACTTCACCGAGGATACCCACGGATTCTATGTGAATGATAAGAAGTTCTCTGCAACCGATGGCCCCATGCTCACTGTGAAAGTCGGGCATTACGTTCATTGGCGGGTGGTCAACGACTCTCACGAAATCCACCCGTTTCATATCCATCAGGTACATTTTCTGGTTTACGAAGAGAACGGGAAGAAGGCGGCTCGGCCTGAATGGCTGGACACAGTGAACGTCGCGGCGGACGGTTCTGTCGATCTGATTATGGACTTTACCGACCCGATTATCCGTGGGATGTCCGTGTTTCATTGCCACTTGCTCAAACATGAAGACAAGGGAATGATGGCCAAGATTCTCTTTCAATGATTCGCTTGGAGCACCGGATTTGAGACAAGTCCTTGGAATACGAAGCTCTGGAATCCCGTCTCATCACAACACGGCGCTCCTCGAGGATGATCAGCCAGCCGGGAACGAATAGCAACCCACCTGTATCCTGGCGAAGCGCCGATAAAGAAATGTTGGAGAACCCTAGGTGAAGAGTTAAGGAGGAGACAGCGATGAGTGAGGAGCGAGCAGTGCAGCAAGTGCTTGCGAAGTATGTACGTGGAACGGATACGAGAGATGGCGCTGCAGTGGCAGCCCTGTTCACCGATTTGGGCCGCGTGGAGATTTCTTATAACAACTCGAGCAGATTCGAGCCCGTTGGCGAATTGGTGGGGCAGAAAGCGATCGCTGACGCCGTATCGCAGATGATGCGACCACACCCGGCGCACGGTTGGAGCCACCACACAACTCATGACCACATTATTGAAGTGAATGGTGACATTGCGACGATCGAGGCTCAATTTGTCGTCTTCGAGGTTCGTGGCAAAGAACGGCCGTCTACGGGATGGCCCGATGGAGCATTCGGAGTTCAGGGCACTGTGACTCCAATCGAAGCAGGCTACTATCGGCCAATCTTGCGAAGGGTGAATGGCGTATGGAAGATAGATACGCTCCGCATCCTAATGAACCTTCCGTTGGCATTCCCTGGGGAATAAGGGGCTAACCATGAAATCTATTATTTATCGGCGGTATGGTGGACCTGAAGTACTTGAACTTGCGGATGTCCCGGACCCGAAGCTGGCACAGAACAGCGTGCTTATCAGGGTCAAGGCGGCCGCACTCAACCCAGCGGACCTTGCATTGCAGGCGGGTCTTGGAGCCTCGATCATGGACGCATGGTTTCCAGTGATCCCAGGCTGGGATGTTGCGGGCATCGTCGAACGTGTAGGCGCGGGAGTGACCGAGTTCACCGCTGGAGATGAAGTGATCGGCTTTGTTCGTGAGGAGATTCTTCACCATGGCACGTACGCCGAAAGGATATCAGTCCCGTCGTCCATGCTGGTTCGCAAGCCGCGCAATGCGACGTGGGCGCAAGGAAGCGGGCTACCGTTGGCGGGACTCACGGCATACCAGGCAATCGTTCACACGCTCAAGCTGACGAGGGGCGAGACTGTTCTAATTCACGGATCTTCAGGTGGTGTGGGCTCCTTGGCCGCGCAGATTTCGGTGACATGCGGGGCGCGTGTTATAGGTTCGGGGTCAGCCAGTAGTCATAACTATTTGCGTTCGATTGCCGTGGAACCAGTCCTCTACGGTGATCATCTAGTTCGCGACGTGCGCGCAATAATTCCAGAAGGTGTGGATGCCATCCTCGACTGTGTTGGGCGTGGGGTCCTTGCGCTCAATCCTCAGTTGGGCCGCGCTGGATACCGTTCCTGCTCGATCGCCGACAGCGCTGCTGGTGTGACAACGGTGTTTGCGCGGATGAACCAAGCAGATCTGCTGAGGCTTGTTGAGCTTGTCGAAGCCGGAAGCCTGACGGTCGCTGTTGCGGCTACGTATCCGCTCGAAGATGCGGCAAGAGCGCAGTTGGCATTGCGCGACGGCGGAAAGAAACCTGGGAAGATCGTGCTGGAAGTGGGCTGAGGCGGTACAGTAGACCGGCTGTCTTCGGCGGGAAAAGGTGAATTCGCGACCTGATCGATGATTGAAGAAGGAGAGCACGTATTATGACTGACACTAAAATAGCTGCTACAAAGGTATGGCTCATCACCGGAAGTACGCGCGGATTGGGACGGGCACTCGCAGAAGCGGTCCTCGCTGCCGGGCACAAACTTGTGGCAACAGGGCGTGATCCGGGACAACTCAAGAGCCTGGTGGGGCGCTATGGCGATCAGATTCGCGCCGTTGCTCTCGATGTGACAAGCGAACAAGCGGCGACCGGTGCTGCTGCTGAAGCAATCAAGGCCTTCGGGCGGCTGGATGTGGTTGCCAACAATGCCGGCTATGGCGACGTCTGCCCAATCGAGGATATGCGCATGGCGGAGTTTCGAGCGCAAGTAGAAACAAACCTGTTCGGCGTCGTTCATGTCACTAAAGCGGCAATTCCGTTTATGCGGGAGCAAGGAAGTGGCCACATTCTTCAATTCTCCTCGATCGGCGGTCGCACAGGCCCAATTGGGCGTGCAGCCTACGCTGCCGCAAAATGGGGAGTGGAAGGGTTCTCGGAAGTTCTATCGAAAGAAGTCGGTCCACTCGGTGTAAAGGTAACAATCATTGAGCCGGGGGGCTTTCGCACTGACTTTGCAGGATCGTCCTCTACAATCCGCGAAGGGCATCCTGAGTATGATGCGACAGTAGGGAAGACTGCGCGGTTTCAACGCGGCTTCAATGGAAAACAACCGGGAGATCCTGCAAAAGCGGCCGCTGCCGTGCTCCGCATTACCGGCAGCGACAACCCACCGCTTAGATTGATTCTCGGCAGCGAAGCTTTCAAGGCTATAGAACAGAACGATCTCGCGAAATTGAATTCCGACAGAAAGTGGAAGGAACTGAGTATCTCAACCGACTTCGTTCTAGAGTAATTACCCTTGAGTACACTTCGCATAAATTCAATGGAGCTGAACAAATAGCAGGGAACGGCGCAGCGTTCAATGACTCGGAAAGGCAACGAACCTCGGCGCGCTTCAAGCACGTACCTTTGATGTGCTTCTGACTAGCAGATATGAAGCCGCCACGCGGTCACAGGACTGCAAAATCCTGGCTGCCCTTCAGACACATCGTTCGCGCAACGCTCGTCTCGCTCGGGATAGCCGAGACTTCACTGCCGGTACGGATAGATTGGCTAGTAAAGCGATCTCCGTATGCGAGTAATCATGTCTCTGCTGCATTTCGACGACGGTGCGCAGAATAGGATTGAGACGACCGATCGCCACATTCATCCAGCCGATCATTTCGGACCTTAAAAGGTCGGCTTCGATATCAATGGCTTTATCCGGAATCTCCCAATGGCACTGGGAGTCGTCATTATTCAGGCCATCGAAGGATGCTTCAGGGCTAGATCGCCTTCTGCGCAGTTCGCCAAGCGCTGCGTTGATACCAATGCGCACAAGCCACGTCGAAAACTTTGAAGCGCCATTGAAGCTTTGCAGGTTGGCGAACGCCTTGAGGAAAGTCTCCTGAGCGAGATCTTCAGCGTCCTCACGGTTCTTCACAATTCGATACGCCGCGCGGAAGACCGTCGATGAGTGACGACGCCATAGCTCGACAAACGCGGTTTTATTGCCGGACCTTGCTGACTGTACCAGTTTTTCGTCGCTGTCCAGAGCGCCGCAAAATCCGGCGACGGATTCGTGGATGTGGGGCACCTCACTCATTTCGTCGTCCTTTCCGATTGATTCTGTCAATGCGGCTCTCTGATCGGCGCAGAACCATCACTGTGCGACAGCCTTTCAGCAGCCTGCTAGGTCTTCAAAAATGCGAGTATCTCCGCATTCACCTGGTCCGCATGGGTGGTGCAAAGACCGTGAGGCGCACCCGGGATCACCTTCAGAACTGAACCCTTGACGAGCTTAGCGGAGAGGATCGAAGCATCGTCTATCGGCACAATCTGGTCGGCATCCCCTTGCAGGATCAATGTCGGGATGTTCATTTTCTTGAGATCTTCCGTGAAGTCTGTCTCAGAAAAGGCCTCGATGCAGTCGTACGACGCAACGATGGAAGACTGCATTCCCTGATGCCAGAATGAGTCCCGAACTCCTTCAGAAGCCTCTGCGTCCGCTTTGTTATACCCGTAAAAGGAGAGGCTTAAGTCCCTGAAGAACTGCGCACGATTGTTGCGCACTCCGGCGCGAATGTCATCAAACACGGATTTTGGCAAACCGCCAGGATTGCTCTCGGTCTTCACCATGATCGGCGGCACAGACGCGATCAGAACCGCTTTGGACACCCGCTCGGATCCGTGCCGCCCAATGTATCGTGCGACTTCACCTCCGCCTGTCGAGTGGCCCACCATGGTTATCTCCTTCAGGTCGAGCTTCTCCACAAGCTCGGCAAGATCGTCAGCATAAGTGTGCATGTTGTTGCCGGTCCAAGTCTGGCTTGAGCGACCATGTCCTCGTCTGTCATGTGCAATGACCCTGTATCCTCTCTGGACGAGATACAGCATTTGAGCGTCCCAGGCATCGGCGCTAAGCGGCCAACCGTGCGAAAACGTAACTATAGGTCCGGTGCCCCAGTCCTTGAAGTAAATCGATGTTCCATCTGTGGTCATGAAGGTATTCATTGTGTTTGCTCCGTATCTGTCGCCGCATAAAGCGAATGTGTTTGAGTGTGATGTAAGACATGAGCCCAAGCAGTTCGGGATGCGTTGTGGGTCGTCTCTTAGAAATCGCTTGCAGGCTTGGAGTCAGTATTGCGTCCCATTCGACGGACATTGGCAGGCTCATCCGTTCTCAAGCTAATCTCATTGGGATCGACAGTCTTTGCAAGAAGCAACGTGACTTGGCTATTCCTGATAAAGCTGTTGAGTTCTCAGTTTTTGGGTTCCATTTGCTGCTTGGGTCGGCCCTTTGTTGCGGTGATCGTCGTGCTCTGCGAACCGATGTCGCGGCTCGCTTGCCGATCCTCGCGCGGTCAGGTGTGAACCGATGTCGACTCATCTCCGAGCATTGGCCTTCCTGGAATCAGCCAGCTTTGCAAAAAGCAACGAGACTCTGCAATTCCTGATGGGTTTACGAGGTTGGCTGCGACGGGAAGCTCGCAATGGTATCTGATATTAGGAAAGGCTCGATCACAAGGGCTCTTGGACATCTGGAGCCTTCGAACTGAAATTATCTAGTTCAAGCCATTTGTTCCTTGGATCACCACCACCCAACGCTATCCGCCACGATTGGATAGCTAAACCTCATCGGCAATCGCCCTCAACCTGGCGATTCGAAGAATCGCATTTCCATGGAGAATGATATGTCTGTCGTGATCTCTGCTTTCGTGTTGGGTATTGTGTGCGGTCTCCGCTCCATGGTTGGTCTTGCCGCTGCGAGTTGGGCGGCTAACCGACAACAGATTCCGCTTGAGGGGACTTGGCTCTCATTTTTAGGTTTTCACTTCACGCCCTACATCACGAGCCTGCTGGCTGTCGGTGAAGTGATTAACGATAAATTGCCCAAGACTCCCAGCCGCCTTGTGCCTCCGCAATTCGGCGGTCGTGTGGTGATGGGCGCGCTTACAGGATCAGCTATCGGACTCTCGCAAGGGCACCTCATCTTCGGTGCTCTGTCGGGAATCATCGGCAGTGTCGTTGGAACACTTGCGGGCGCCAAAGCAAGAGCCTTTGCCGCAAAACTGTTCGGACGCGATTTGCCCGCCGCCTTGCTCGAAGACTTTCTCGCAGTCGCCCTTGCAGTCGTTGCCATCGTGATACTTCGATAAAAGAGAAACCCGTCCGGCCGGTGTCAAGAATGCCTTACTTGTTCCTATGCATCATCATAAGTTTCAGGTCATCAGACACTCGGGTTCAGGCAAGACGAGAAATCGCGGGCCGACTCAATCACGGAAATGATGAAGGAATGGATCAAACCATGAGAGCTTTTCTACTTGGAGCAGTCGCTCTGTTGTACCCCTTAACCAGCGAACACGCACCGGCTCCTCTAAAGCCGCCTGTCATTGAGTCGCTCTCGCTGAGAGCCCCACTTTTCGAATACCGAAGCCTGGATGGAATCGTGCATCGGCTGAGCGAACTGAAGGGAAAGGTCGTAGTGATCGACTTCTGGGGAACATGGTGTCCCGGTTGCGTTGAGGAGATGCCCACGCTTCAACGACTTTACGAGGTATACCGCGCGAATCCCCGAGTGGCGTTCGTGATCGTCTCCCAAAACGACACCCCGGCAAAAGTCAAAGCGTTTGTCGAGAAGAATCACTTGACCATGCCGATCTACTACATCGGATCGAATCAACCGCCAAAGCCATTTGCGCCTTCGGCATGGCCGGCGACGTATTTCGTGTCCCCAGATGGGATGCTGCGCGGGGTGCACCTGGGAGGGGCCGACTGGTCCGACATCTCCGTCCAGAAATATATCGAACACTTAGGGCATGGAAACCCTGTCCCACTATCCAAGTAGCGCACTCGTGCACCGGGACCGACGGCGGTCCGCGCACGGCCAAAAGAAGCGAACCTCGCGGGCGCATTAAGGCAGCTGGAGCGAAGGTTCGAGTGAGGTTTCTGGCTACCTCACAGCCGTCAGACCTCCGACGTGCGATAGTTCAAACCTGAAATTCTCGGGTACAAGTTCGGGTACAGACANNTCGACCCCCCCTCCCGGCACCACTCATTAAATCTATAAATCATTTGTTCATATTTCCTTACGTTCTTCTGGTCGCCCAGCAGAAAGGCTAGGGTTCCCGATGTCAGGTACAAAAATGGGTACAGTGCGCATCCGATTAATTTTGAACAATTTAGAAGATTCATAGCCTTCCGTGGCATCGCGGACGTGCGTTCCGTTTCTCCTATTTACGCTCGACTATGGAATGTGTAGCGGATAATTGGTCCGCTAACGGGGTTTGTCTCTCGCCTCTCCCTATATGCATCAGCGTTCATCTGACCGGCGCTTAAGCTGCCTTCGACTACGGAGTATCTCAAAGGGGGGCTCGGTGACGCACCTATCTAGAAATGGGTGGGGCGCCGTCGGCTTTCCAGATTGTCTGGACTGAGATACGCCAGCCCCGTAATTCTTCTTCATTGGACGAGATCCGATTCTTGTGGACCCAAAACCAGGACGCCTTCATATATCCGACCGGTCAGCATTCCCCGTTTGCGGCCTTCCAGGATCACAGTCTTCTTTTCTTCGGTCGTGTTTACGTATAGAGTGCGGCCATCTACTGAGCGGGCAAAAACACCCTTTGGAGTGGAAGGCCCAGCCTGAATGTCGGCCACGCGGAGGACGCGGTCGAGTATAGGACCGATGGTGGAAGGGTTGGACTCGGTCGCCAGGTAGAGGGCGTTGCCTTTGCCGAATCTATTGATCGTGATTGCCGGGCTATGATCCGGGGTATTTGCGAAACGGGCAAGCGCCGTGGCCGTTGATGGCTCAAGCACTTCGTATCGGCGTGAGTTGGCAGAGATCGACTTGCCATCCAATTCGAAGCGCAACACGGTCGAATCATAGAAAGCATTTGTCTTCAGCCCAAAGACATCGATGAGCCTGCCAGGCAGTGGAGTATCGAACCATTGTCCATGCTCATCCACTCTGGCAGAGAATGCTGTCATCAATACGGTGCCGCCGTCGCTTACGTATTGTCGTATTGCCTTTGCGCTCGCGAGGTCCATCACGTAGTCAGCCGGCACGACAACCAGTTTGTAGGGGGAAAGATTCTCATGCCCTACGTTGATGATGGCGGTATCGAGATTGGCGCGGAAGAATGGCTCAAANNACCATTGGGATGAGAGTCGATGAAGGAGTCGAATGAATAGGCAATGGCTACCTCTGGATGCGTCAACCGAGGGAATCCATACTTGGCAAGCTGCTTGAATTCCGTTGCTATCCGCGCGAACTCATCCACTTTCCACGAAGGAGTTCCGTCGTGGTTCACGAGCCCGAAGAGCGCCTGTTCCTCTCCGCCCTGGTGACTGTTGAAGGTCCAGGCGAGAATCCCTTGCGCTCCCATCATGAGTGCAAGGTTTGCGTACATGTGACTTCGACCCGGAGTTCCGTAAAAACCCCCGCCACCGGCGGTAAATTCGTTGAACCAAATCGGCGTTGGCAGTGCCCCTTTGATCGTGAGCGCGCCAAATGCACCGCTGACGGGGTCGCCGGGATAAAAGCCTTCAGCTCCGTAGGAGACGTAAGCCTTGTACGTAGAAAGGTAGTCGAAGCCGCGCCGTGAAGCCGTATCCCAGAGGTTTGAGATGGATGGAACGTTCGGCGTGTTACGCTGCCGAATCGCGTCCAGCTCTTTCAGACGCGCCACCGTCACATCTGACCAGTAGCGATGTAAGTCAAGGTAGCGCTCCGACGGTCCGGGGCCATCCGCGAGCGGCAGATCGACATCTTCAAAGCTGTTCAAGCGGCGTGACCATCTCTGCGTGGCCCATGCTCTGTTCAGTTCTTCAATGCTGCCATACTTGTTCGTGAGCCATGCAATGAAACGCTGCCGGTCGGCTTCCGAATACGACATGAAGCCGTTCCCGATCTCGTTGTCATAGCCGACGGCAATAACCGCGGGATGATTCGCATAGCGCTTCATCAGCGCGTCGGCCATAATCCCGACCTCGCGGACGTAGTCGGGGTCGCTGATGTTATCCATGTAACGCTCGGCAGGCGGGAGCCGCGTGCCGTTCTGCGCGACGATATCGACGCCCGGGTGTGCCCGATGCAGCCAGATGGGCGCAGGCAGACCGGGAATGTCAAGAATCACCCGGATGCCATTGGCTTGCATCTTGTCCATGATCCTGTCGAACCACTCAAAGGTGAACTTGCCCTGCGATGGCTCAAAGGAATCCCACGACAGGTCGCCCATGCGCACGACGTTGAAACCGGCGCGCTTCATGATGGCAATGTCCTGATCGATCTGCTCAGGTGAGCGGTCGATGGGCTGATAACATGCGCCCACAAAAAGCTGACCGGGACCGGGCCAGGTTGGATGAACTGTTGCATCTTGCGCGGCCAATGCCAGGCCGGACCGCCCTAGAGAAACAATAGCGAGAAGGAGTCCGAAGAAGTACATTTTGCCATTAGCGTTCATTATTCGAATTCTGTCGCTCATCTGATCCTCTTCGGTATGGAACGCCGCAAGTCGATTATCTGGCTGCCTTGTCCCGCCACAGCTTCACAAGAACAATGTCGTTGCCATTCATCGACAGTGTGACTTCTACAGTGCCATCGGCGCCGCTGGGCACGACCTTATCCATCTCGGGAAGATCACGCGTGAGTCCGCTCAGTTGCGCGACCTGCGCTTCAGTCAGTTTCTGGGGTGAACCAAGTTCGATGTACGCCGTGTATGCGTCGTTCGAACGGAATCCGGTGCGATGCACTTCAAGATGATACGAGGCATTTGCAGCAAGGTGCGTGAGACGCAGATGCACAGGTTCGGCCGGATGCGATGGAATCACCTTCGTATAAAAGGAGCGGTTGCTGACCTTCTGGTCCGGCTGTTCGAAGTCCCAGATCACAGCCGTTACGTTGCCATCCTTTGTGGACAACATCGCCTGCGGATCGCTCGTTGCGAGGCTGTCCCCTTCAAGCGCATGCAAATACTTGTACGCAAAATAGGCCGGCTTGCGGATTCCTTCAGGATTGAGTAATCCGAATCCTCCTTGAAATGGAGCAGTCGGTGGTCCCGGTTCTTCGAAGAGGTCGGTGTATGTCCAGTAGCTCATTCCCTGCACGAGCCCCTGGCTGGCTTTCAGCTTGTTGAGGATGTAGGGCGCGCTGATGTAGGAGTCGTGTACGGAATCGCGCGGCGTATAGCTGGTGCTCCACTCGGTGAAATAGAGCGGAAGGCTGGGGAAAGCTGATGCCGAAATCTGCTCGCGCACGTGCCGCACGTCGCCGATGATTGCGTCCGGAGAGGGATCGAGCTTGGTATCGCTCTTTCCATTCTCATCCAGAAATCCGCCTTGGACACCGTAAGTATGTGTCGTCACGAAATCGGCTGGAGCGCCGCTGAGCTTGACGTGCGCCAGAAATTCAGGGACCCATGCTGCGCCGGCCGTACTGGGCCCACCGACGCGCAAACTGGGATCGACGCTTTTGATTGTCCTGGCCGTTAAATCATAGAGCTCGAAGTATGCCTTCTCGTCGCCGCCCTCCCAGAAGCCGGACAGGTTCGGCTCGTTCCACACTTCGAAGTACCAGGTGCGCACTTCGTCCTTTCCGTAGCGCGCTTCCAGGTGTCGGGTGAATGCTTCCACCAAATCATGCCAGCCATCCGGCTTTGGATGCGATGTATTCCCGTGCCAGTAGAAGATGCTGTTCTGCGATGTGGCCAGCGCATTTGGAGTAAATCCGAGTTCGACAAATGGCTTGATATGCCGCGCCATCAAATCGTCGTAGAGCTGATCGATCTTCGCCCAGTCATACACGGTTTTTCCGTTTTCAACGCGGACCGTTCCTAGAACATCATGGAAGATGGCGTGGAATCGTATATAGCGAAAACCGAGTTCGTCTGTGACAATTTTGAGCTGCGCCTGGCTGTCATCCCGAATCAACGTTCCGGGATAATCGGAACCGATTGAAAGGTCGAAGAAGCGATCCACCGGGCCGCGCGTGTCTTTCACGTTGACGGCAACTTCACGCAACGCGTTTTGACTTGTCTGAGCGGAAGCGAATGAGGCGAACGGGACTGCGAGAAAACCAAGCCCGACAATACACAGGTGGTGCATAAAAGATCGAAGCATGAATTTTTACTTCTCCGGAGTTTGAAGTTGTGATTTCGACAATCGACGTAGTGTCAGCATCCGTTGCCTTGGCATCCAATCAGGCTCCGAGGGATTGGTCAGGCGACCAACGAGCCCCCTTCCTATTCTCGCTCAGGACAATGTTAATTTGAGCACAGCTGCATAATCTGCCGCTGGTTTGTAGAGCTTCGGAAGCTCTACCCACATGGCATCCGTCTGCTGCTTCCAACTCACCAGCTGGTCGGTCCCGAGAAGTTCGAGCTTCGCGACTTTGCCGGGTCTTGTCGCAGCTGAGAGTCCCAGAGACTGCACAGCGAACGATTCTGCCGGCCAGCCTAGCACC
>PLTV01000323.1:3442-7094 GCA_003164635.1 Acidobacteriaceae bacterium | reverse complement strand
CGTGGATCGAGGCCAGCACGTCCATTGCTTTGGGCCCGGCAAACAGCCGAAGCCTGGTGATGCCGCTGGTGTCGCCGACGGCCAATCCCAGCACGTCGGCCGGCTTCTTCTGGCTGTTGGCGTCGCTGAGGTCGGTGGGCAGGTTGATGCTGTTGTGCAGGGTCACGACGGAAGCGCGGGACGGATCTTCGGGCAGAAAGGCAGCGGCGAAATAAAGGTCGGTGATCGCGGCATACCCGTAGGGCTGGTCCAGCGTGGCGTTCCCGCTTACCTTGGAAGCCGCCACGTAGTCCTGCTTGCCGTCGAGCGACCAGGAGAAGTAAGAGGGTTGCCGAATCTGGCCGGGAGTCAACGCGGAGGTTGCCGCGCCGAACTCCTCCATATCGCCGAGACCCGCGGGCCACTCAACGAGCGTTCGCGCCGGCGTGCCATTCCGCAAGACCTGGGCCTCCACGTCAATCACATAACTCGAATCGAAACGGAAGGTCTTCAAAACATCGAGGCCATTCGCCGCATAGTGAAACGTGAGAGTCGCGGGCGCCAGGACGACCGCGCCAGGCGAAGGCTGCGTCCCAGCCACTGTCACCTGGTAGAGCGCCTGGTTGACCTGGGCGGTGAGCGCGGGCTCATAGGTGAAGAGCGAAAGCGGCAAGCCGAATTGTGCCGAGGCCTGTGGCTGCACCATGTCGAGCGGTTTGCCAGCCGAATCCTTGTATTTCTTCAGGATCCAGTGTTTGACCTGGGCGCCGCGATTGGTGAAGACGATTTTGTACTGCTCGTTCTCGACGGTCGTCAGGGTTTCCAGCGCGGCAGAGACCGTAGGCGCGACGCCGGAATTCGGCGCACTGGAAGCGGCTGCCGGAGTTGCGTCGCCGGCTTGCCCGCCAGGCGCTGCCAGGGGCTGCGACTGAGTCTGCGGCGTCTGCGGGTTGGCTGCCGGCTTGGGCTTGAAGAAATACTGGTAGCCGAGAAGGACAACCAGCAACAACGCGGCGAAGCCGATGGTGGTGCGCATATCGCCACCGCCGCCACCACTGGCGCCGGGGCCCTGCGTTTGTAAATTGGGATTGCGAATTTCTGCCAAAGGAGACGTCCTATCGTTGAGCGGCTCAAGCGAGACGCTTGCGGCCTGGGGCCGTCAGGCCACCTTATGTCTTATGGTAACGGTTCGTGGGGAAAAGTTCTTGGCGCTGGAGCCGGAGGAACCAGATCGAGACCTCCGCGGGCGAAGGGATGGCACCGCAGCAACCTCCAAAGGGCCAGTCCGATGCCGCGCAAGGGCCCGTGCACCGCAATGGCCTGCGCCGCATACTCCGAGCAGGTGGGTAGATATTTGCAGCCTCCCGGCGAAAGCGAATGGAGAGCAGGCGACAACCAGCGCTTGTAGAACGCGAGAGCAGCCAGCAGAATCCGTGTCATCGTGCAGAGACTTCCTGAGGCATGCGTTCCGCCTCACTTCGTGCCTGATGCAAGATACGCACAACCTCAGCTTCAAGTTTCGCGAATTCGAGGGTGAGCACGATGCGCCGCGGATGCAGGATGAGGTCGCAGCCTTGCGGAAGCAGTTCAACGTGACGCCGCAGAATATCGCGCATGCGCCGCTTGATCCGATTGCGTTCGTGGGCTTTGCCGAGCACTTTGCCCGCGGTTAGCCCAACGCGCGGTCCCGGGGGCAGGGCCGATCCGGCGGCCGCAGATGTCTGGCGCGCCAGAAACCAGCTCATTGAAGTGGATTGGCGCTTGCGGGCATTGGCGTAGGCGCGCTGATAGTCGGCGTGCTTTTGCAGACGCGCACCGTGCAGCGATTGGATCGAGGTTCGCGTGGTGGATTGAATCAGGACCGCTCGCCGGGGGCTTGCGGAGATAGGTAAATTCGGCGAATCTTTTGAATTCTTGCGGGAGGAGCTTCTCATGGCTCGTGCGGTAGAGCCTTGAAGGGCCGTGCGGCGTGTGCGCGTAGACCCTGACAAAGCAAGCGTCCGCAGCCTAGTCGCGGAAGCCAGCGCTCACGGAGACGCGCTTGCGGCCAATGGCGCGACGGCGGCTCAAAACGGCTGCGCCGCTCTTGGTCTTCATGCGCGCACGAAAGCCATGCGTCTTCACGCGTTTNNCACTCTCTTCCAACACGAGATGAGCGTGAAGTTTCAGGCGCGCAGGAGGGGGATTTCGATGATTGAAGCGGAAGGGAGGGGCCAGGCAGGGGGAGTCGCGAGGCCCAAAACCGGCTAGCTTACGTAGCTGCCGAGAGTGGTGCTGACTTGTTCAAACGCCTTGGTGAGGCCGGCGGCGAGGGCTTTCATTCCCGCGGTGGCGCTAAAAGCAACGAGTGCAACGACCAAAGCGTACTCGACCAGATCCTGGCCCTCTTCGGAGCAGAGCAGGAACTGGAGCTTTGTTTGGAGCTTCAGAAGAACGTGTGGCATGGGTTGACCTCTCTGATTTGCCGGCCGCGATCTCAACGAGCGAGTTAAGCCGTTTGAAACAGCATAAGGAAAATGTAAATATGGGGAAATTCCTCGATGGTGGGATCGGTCGACCCAATTAGTGGGGAAATTGAATTACCGGCAACCAACGAGGGTGGTTACCTGCCGGACGGAACGACGATCGAGCTCTTCCTAATAGAAGAGATATTTGCGCCANNGAAAACTGATCACTGCCTAATAAAACAGATACTTCCGCCACCGATCGTCTCCCCGGCCCAGCATGCGCATGATCTGGCGACTGGTGTGGAGGGAGAAAGGCCTCGGGTCGCGCATGAGGATCATGTCGTCGATTTCGTGGAGCATGCGGTTGCCTTTGCGGCGATTGCAAGCATGGCAGCAGGCGACGAGATTCTCCCAGGTAGAGTTTCCGCCCCGGGAGCGGGGAATCACGTGGTCGAGAGTGAGCTCGCTGGCGGGCAAAACAACTTCGCAGTACTGGCAGGTATTGCGATCGCGGAGAAGGATGTTTTTACGGGAGAGGGCACGCGTCTGATGCGGGATGCGGCGGTACTCAAGCAAGCGGATGACTGAGGGCATGGCGATGCGGCTGCGCTGGGCATGCAAGATGAGGCCGTGCTCTTCCTCAGTGCGAGCGATGCCTTTGAGGACCAGAACGAGGGCGCGGCGCGCACCGCAGATGTTGATGGGCTCATAAGAAGCGTTCAGCACCAGCACGGGTAGCTGCAGCATGTGGATAGGTTGCACGGCGGTGTATTCGCCGGCCGCGGCGGCGGCAGCTTTGGCAATGGACTTTTGCTTGCGGGCGTGAATCATAGCTTTTCCCAGCGACATCCTTTATCCCCTCGTCAAAAAGATGGTTGGTCTTGCAATGAACGATCCGATCGGTCGGTGCTTCCCTTTCTTTCGTCTTCGTCCGGCACTGCGCCGGAGGCTTGCGGAGTGGCCCTGTTGTGCGTCAGGGCCAAGGTGCGATCAAAGCCCCGAGCGCGGCGGGCGCGGGCCAATGTGGCGACCCAAACCGAGGCAGCGCCGGCGGCAATCAAAGTGTGGGCGGCGGAGCGCGCGGTTGCGCCGGTGGTGAGTATGTCGTCGATGAGGAGGATATTTCTCTCTGCGACGAGGGTTTGATCAGAGACGGCGAAGGCGCCGCGGAGATTGATGCGGCGGGCGCGGGCAGTGAGGCCGGCCTGGCTTTCAGTGGCGCGGAG
>PLTV01000323.1:0-3368 GCA_003164635.1 Acidobacteriaceae bacterium | reverse complement strand
AGAAGCTTCCCGAGTCCGCGGGAAGCCGGATGCAGCCGGCCGTATTTGAGGGCATGAATCGCGTCCTGCATGCGGCCCTCGTAGAGGCCGAAGGAAACGGCTCGGACGAAAGGCGGTGGGGCGAGGCGGCAGGTGCGGCAGAGGGCGGCCGGGGCCGGGATGGATGCTGGAATGTCGAGGGTATCGCCGCAGCGGGCACAGGCGGGTTGAGGACGGCTGGAGAGATCGAGCCAGCAGATGGAACAAATTGGCACGAAGGAAAGCTGCGGCAAGAGGGATCCGCAGAGAGTGCACGAGGCAGGGAGGGTGACGCAACTCAAGGCATCCAGCGGACTTCGGAGCACGCGGGCCACTGCGCGCCACCGGGAAGTTTCCGATGGTGGAACGTCGAACGTCAGCGAACCGGAGTCCCTGAGGAAGACGCACCTCACTTTGGGGCGGTGTTTTGGAAGCACGGCCTTGCGGCCAGTATACCCGGAAGAGGCCGCGGTTGCCATGAAAGGCGTTGAAGGCTGGTTAAGGGATCAATTCCACGAGAGAATGGCGGCCCGTCATTTTTCCGGCGGAATACGTTGGGTCCGAGCTTGGCGTTCGGTCCAGGCGGTTCTGACTTTCTCGTATGTGGCCTGCATCTGATCGAGTTCGAGATCGGTGAGCCGCTCGATATCGATCATGTGATTACCGGCTTTGTCGACGGCACGGATGAGTTCGTTCAGCTTCAGATTGATGGCGCGGGAATCCCGATTTTGCGTGTTCTGGATGAGCAAGACCATGAAGAGCGTGAGGAGGCTTGTGCCCGTACCGATGATGCCGGTCCACTGGGGGGAGAAATGGAAGATGGGCCCGCTCGCGGCCCAACCGAGGAGGATGATGCCGGCGGCAACGAAGGCCCACGTGGAACCGAACCAGGCCGAGGCACGCGAGGCGAAACGTCCGAAATGGACGTGAACGGAGGGGTTTTGCGGATCGACGGCTGGTGGGGTCATTGTTCATTTCTCCGCGGCGTTGGATTTCAGACAGTAAGATGCATGGCGGGTGGCTGCTGATCGAGCGTGCACTGGCGGCGCAGGGCGGGGATAGTCGTGGCTACGGTACACTTCAAACCGGGAGGAATTCCGTTGCGGTTCCAGGTTCGCGCAGTATTGGCCGTGGTTTTGATTGGCACATCAGGGATTCCCGCCAATGGCCAGATGGTTCCGACATCCGAACCGAGGAATGCAGCGGGAAGGCCGGCAGGCCCCAGCGTGCTGATTGCAGCGGCAGTGGAACCGGCTGGAACGGGCCAGCAGGCGCAACAACCCCCGAGCGGACAAAGCAACATGGGCGGAATTGCCGGGGGCGTGGGCGCCGCTCCCGTTTATGACCAACAGAAGCGGCCGATCACGGCGGGCGGATTCGTCGATTCGGGCCCCGTGGTGTTCGAAGACATTACCAAAAAGGCGGGGCTTTCCGGCTGGGTCCACAAGATGGGTGTGCCGGAAAAGAACTTCATCGTCGAGACGAACGGTTCGGGGGTGGGGCTGATCGACTTCGACAACGACGGCTGGCTGGATATCTACCTGGTGAACGGGTCAACATTTGCCTCTTTAGAAGGTAAAGAAACGCCGCCCAAGGCGGCGCTGTTCCATAACAACCACGACGGAACGTTTACCGATGTGGCAGCCAAGGCCGGGGTGACCAACGATCGTTGGGGCTACGGGGTGAGCGTGGCCGACTACGACAACGACGGCTGGCCGGATATTTATGTGGGCAATTACGGGAAGAATCGGCTTTACCACAACAACCACGACGGCACCTTTACCGACATGGCGGAGAAGGCGGGCGTGGCACTGGGGAACTGGTCACCGGGTTCGGCATGGGGCGATTACGACGGCGACGGGCGGCTGGATCTGTATGTGAGCGGGTATGTCCACTTCGACAGGGACAATCTGCCGATAGCGGGGACCAAGGCGGTTGGATACGCGTTCTGCCAGTATCGCGGTGCGGCCGTGAACTGCGGCCCCCGTGGATTGCAGGGCGAGCCGGACCATCTGTTCCATAACAACGGGGATGGGACGTTCACCGATGTGACGGTAAAAGCAAAGGTGGAGGATAAGGACAAGTACTACGGGTTCACCGCAATTTTTGTGAGCATCAAGGGCGATGGGACGAAACCTGACCTGGTGGTGGGCAACGACTCAGAGCCGAATTTTCTTTACATCAATAAAGGCGATGGGACCTTCGACGACCAGAGCTATGAGTCGGGATTTGCACTGAACAAGGACGGGCGCGAAATTGCGTCGATGGGCATTGCGGCGGGCGATTACGAAAACAATGGGCTGGAGGACTTTTTCATTACAGACTTCGGCGACGACTATAAAGTGCTGTTCCGCAACGACGGGGAAAATAGCTTTACCGATGTGAGCTACAAAGCGGGGATTGCGCAAACCACGATTCCCTTTGTGGGCTGGGGCGACGGGTTCATCGACTTCGACAACGACGGCTGGCTCGATCTATTCATGGTGAATGGGCACGTGTACCCGCAGGTAGACAAGCATGATTGGGGCACAACGTTTGCCGAGCGGCCGCTACTGTTTCGTAACGTGCCAGACCCAAGCGGCAAGGGCAGGAAGTTTGACTATATGCCGGCGGTGAAAGGGACCGGGCTATCGGTCGTGATCCCTGGGCGAGGGGCTGCCTTCGGTGACCTGTTCAACGACGGAAAAATCGATGTGATCATCAATCCCGTAGACGGGCCACCGGTGTTGCTGCGTAATGTGAACAAGGATCATCACCACTGGGTAGAGCTGCAACTGGTGGGCGGACCGAAGAGTCCGCGCGACGCGACGTGCGCCACGGTTTACCTGAAGGNNCGGCGGAGATTCACTGGCCTTCAGGGGTGAAGGAGACGGTGAAGCTGCCGGCCGAGGACCGGATCTATACGATCGCAGAAGGCGTGGGGATTACAGGAGCGCTGTGTGGGGGCAAACCTTGCGCAGGGTTTAAAGGCGCGGGACAAAAGACGACCGCACATTAGGAGGGATACTCGTTGCCGCTTGCACGACCTGGTTTCGAGTCCTTCTGGGTTCATGCACTGCGATCCATGCGTTGCGTGACTACGCTGCTGACTTTGGCGCTTGCAGTGGGATTGCAGAGTACGTGCGCGCCGGCACAGTCTCCCGCGACCCAAAAAGACACTCCAACGCAACAGCCCGCGAGCGGCATGGGCGGAATCTCATCCGCGGGCACGTTTGCGCCGGTCTACGACGAAGAGAGGCGTCCGATCACGGCGGGCGGTTTCGTGGACAAGGATGAGGGGACGGTTGTGTTTGAGGACGCGACCAAGGCTTCAGGGCTGTCGCGATGGCAGCACGTGATGGGCACCAAAG
>PLTV01000098.1:6348-17886 GCA_003164635.1 Acidobacteriaceae bacterium | reverse complement strand
TCCGGGTCGGCGAGTCCGTCGACGACGAGTCCGAACTGGCGGCCGTCGGCGTTGAGCACGGCGATAAAGCGATCGCCGCCGGACATTTCGCTTAACGGTTTGCCGGGAATCAGCAGGCGGTCGAGAAGAACGAGGGGAAGCAGTTTGCCGCGAAGGCGATAGAGGGGCGCGCCTTCGATCCACTCGATCAACGTATCAGCCTGCGCGGGCGGCACATGCACAAGCTCAGAGAGCGCTCCCTGGGGAAGAGCGAAGCTCTGCCCGACGCTGCGCACAATCAGCGCGGGAATAATGGCCAGGGTCAGCGGGATGCGCAGACGAAGCGTGGTGCCAAAGCCGGAGCGCGAGGCAATTTCGACTTTGCCGCCAATTTTTTCAACGTTGGTGCGGACCACATCCATTCCGACGCCGCGGCCGCTGACATTGGTGATCGAAGCGGCGGTGGAGAAACCGGGAAGAAAGACCAACTGCAGCAGTTCGCGTTCATCGAGGTGGGCGGCGCGATCGGCGGCGACGAGGCCGCGTTCGAGAGCCTTCTGCCGCACTTTCTCAACAGCAATGCCGGCCCCGTCGTCCGAGACTTCGATCACGACGTGACTGCCTTCCTGCAGGGCCCGCAAGGTGAGGATGCCTTCAGGATTTTTGCCGGCCGCCAGGCGTGTTTCGGGCGACTCGATGCCGTGATCGAGCGCGTTGCGCACGGCATGGGTCAGCGGATCTTTGATGGCCTCGAGCAGGCTCTTGTCCAACTCGGTCTCCTGGCCTTCCATCTGCAGATGCACCCTGCGGCCCAACGATTGCGAGAGATCGCGGACGATCCGCGGCATCTTGGAAAAAATGTTTGAGACTGGCTGCATGCGCGCCTTCATCACGCTCTCGCGGAGATCCGCGGTGACCATATCCAGCCGCCGCGACAGCAACGTGAAGTTCGGATTGTTCGCGGTTGCCTGCAGAACCTGGTTGCGCGTGAGCACCAGCTCGCCGACCAGATTCATCATCCGATTCAGGAGCGTCACGTCGACGCGCAGCGTGCTTTCCGCGGTGGAGTTGGCTGCGGGGCCACACGGTTTCGCAGCATCCGGGTGGTTTTCGACCGGCGCATCAACATGCGTCGAATCCGCGACTCGATCGTTGAACGGGGTATTCGGCGCGACCGCGGAAGCCGGAGGCGGGACCGCGCGGGGTTGCGCCGCGGGCAGCGGTTTTGGCGCTTCCCTGCGCATCTTCGGCGCTTCAGCAACGCCCATGGCGGCTTGCTTGGCTTCGTTGGCCGCATGCACAGGGGCACAGTCGCGGGCCTGCAACTTTTCGAGGGTATCAATCAGAGCGCAGTCTTCGCCATCTCCCTCGGCGCCTTCCGCTTCAATCGTACGCAGAATTGCGCGCAGGCAATCCATCAATTGGAGAAGCCCGGTGGTGATCGCCTGATCGGCCGTGGCTTTGCCTTCGCGGAGCAAGCCCAACAGGTTTTCGCCGGCATGGGCAAGCTTCTCAAGGCGTTTGAAGCCAAGAAACCCGGTAGTCCCCTTGATGGTGTGGACGGAGCGGAAGATTTCGCCAATCAGGCCGGCGTCCTGCGGCCTCTCTTCGAGTTCTGTCAGGCAGCGTTCCATCCGGTCCAGGCCTTCCTGGCTCTCAATCAGAAACTCTCTTGTCAGTTCATCCATTGAATTCACCGCCCGATTGGATCGAAAGATCAGCCTGCTCCGAATCGCTATTGAACGAGAGTGGGCCTCACGCACTTTATCGGTGAAAGGGGGCGCAACTTGAGAATGGCCGTTGTGGATGGAAGCAAGCCGAAAGTTTTGGGACAGTGCCGGGCGGATCGACCTAGTTTTCCGAAGGCATCTCGATGCGGTCGATGACGAGGACTTCGACGGGCCCTTTTTGCGGCTCAAGCTTCAAGCCCAGCTGCTCTTGAAGCGCAGTAAAAATCGATGGGCCAGAATCCTGAGCAGTTCCGCCCCCGTTGAACCCCGCGTCTGCCCTGTCTTCCGGGGTCCACTTGAGAACCAGGTCGTATCGGCCCGCAATTCCAGTGTTATCGACCACCACGCGCCCAACCACGTTCGCCAGTTGCTCGGCCAGAATCGGTACGCTGTTCGATGCCTGGACTTCGATGTGTCCGTTTCCGGAGTTGACCGTGGTTCCGTTCGATTGAACCGGACCCATGCGGGGTCCGCCTTTTGCCACAACCAAGGCATAGATCGGGAGTTGCCTGGTTTCGGTATGGGTGACGAGTTTAAATCGGTCGGCGAGGAGGGCCCGCAGCATGCGTTCCTTTTGAAGCTTGCCAGCATCGGAATCAAGCGCGTGCAGTTGCGCATCCACGGCACTATCCGTCCTGGCTTCGATGTCGAATTTCGTAGTGTCGGTCCAAGCCGGACCGCCGAGGATGCGCGTCTCGGGCATCTCGTACGCCCACCTAATCAGCGCTCGCAATGGCACGTTGATGCTTGTGAATTTTCCGTCGTGCGCCGAGCTGATGATGTGGGAGTGACTGGTTCGATCTGCGACGTTCTGATGAATCGCAGCGACATCGAAGACGGGGGTTGGAGCGCGAACATCCCTCGATTGGGGGATCGGGGTGTTCGCGGCAGACGGGTTCTGGCACCACGCGGTTGGGAGCGCGGCGACGATCATTGCGGCTATACAGCGGAAGTGGGAATGCTTTAGCCTCAAACTTCAGCCCTCACACGGTGAAATCTAATGACCTTGACGAATTCGACCCAGACTGCGCTCGACGATCTTTACGAAAATGCGCGCCAAGCCGCTCGCAATTCTTACTCGCCCTACTCCCGTTTCCGAGTGGGAGCGGCTTTGCGACTGACCAACGGGGAAATCGTAACCGGCACTAACGTGGAGAATGTGAGCTATGGCCTGACGATCTGCGCGGAGCGTTCTGCGGTGACCGCGGCGGTAGCACAATTTGGTCCTGCAATCCGCATTGAGGCTGTCGCCGTGGCCAACCTCAACGAGGCAGCGAGCCCGCCTTGCGGGGCGTGCCGGCAGGTTCTCGCAGAGTTCGTTCTGCCGGAAGCTCCTGTCATTTTTCCCGCCGAGGACGGAGCGCGTGTTCTTCCCTTTTCGGCGATTCTGCCACTCGCCTTCGAGATGAAGCCCAAATAAGGAAGCGGTACCCCGCCATGTCAACAGCGCATACTCCAGACACACAGGATGCTCCGCTGCATACGATCGATCTGATTAGAAAAAAGCGCGATGGCCACACGCTCGACGCGCGCGAGATTGCTTTTCTTGTTTCGGGCGCCGCCGCGGGGTCAATACCGTTGGAGCAGCTGTCGGCGTGGCTGATGGCTGCGTGGCTGCGCGGTTTATCGCTGGAAGAAATTCGAGCTTTGACATTGGCCATGCGGGATTCCGGCGACAAGTTCGATCCGAGCCGGCTGGGCAAAACCGCGGTTGACAAGCACTCTACGGGAGGCGTCGGCGACAAGACGAGTTTCCTTGTCGCGCCGATGGCCGCGGCCTGCGGCGTTGCGGTGCCGATGATCAGCGGACGGGCTCTGGGGCACACGGGCGGGACGCTCGATAAGCTGGAGTCGATTCCCGGTTATCGCACGGCTCTTTCGCTGGCGGAGTTTGAGACGGTCTTGGCACACTGCGGTGTTTCGATTGTGAGCCAGACGCCTTCGCTGGTGCCGGCCGACCGCGTTTTGTACGCACTGCGCGACCGCACGGGGACGGTGGAGAGCCCAGGGCTGATTTGTGCGTCGATCCTGAGCAAAAAACTGGCGGCGGGGTTGGATGCGCTGGTTCTGGATGTGAAGACGGGCTCGGGCGCGTTTTTGAGCAAGCGGGAGGATGCAGAGTATCTGGCGGCACTGATGGTGTCGACGGCGGAGGCCGCGGGGACGCGCACCGTTGCGCTGCTAACCGATATGGGACAACCCCTTGGCCGTGCGGCAGGCAATTGGATTGAGATCATGGAGTGCCTGGAGCTGCTGCACGGAAAGACGCCGGCGGAGAGCGAAGACCTGCGCGAGCTTTCGCTGACTCTGGCGGGATGGATGATTTTTCTCGGCGGCAAAGCGGAGTCGGAGACGAAGGGGCGGCAACTGGCCGAGGCCACGCTTGAAGACGGTTCTGCACTTGCTGTTTTTACGAAGATGGTTGAAGCGCAGGGCGGAGACTCCGGCATCTTCTCCGATCCGCAAGCTTTCCATAAGCCTGGCGCATCGAAGGTCGTAAACGCGTGGGAGACCGGGTTTATTGCGGAGATGGACACCACGGAGCTTGGCTGGGCAGTGCAGAGAACGGGGGCAGGCCGCGAGAAGGCAGGCGAGCCTGTCGATGCGCACGCAGGCATCGTTTTTCACGCGCGATGCGAAGACTTTGTGAAGAAGGGGCAGCCGATGGCCACCATCTTCGCGACGACCGAGGCACAGCTTGCAGAGCCCATATCTCTGCTGAGGAAGGCCATCACAATCGCAGAAGAACCGCCGCAGCCTGTACCGCTTGTGGGACGCATCTTCACGCGTGAAAAGGCTGAAGCGTTTCTGCGCGATGCTGTAAGGTAATCGAAAGCCATTCTAGTATCCTGTCACCAAAGTTCGCAGCGAAAGTTCCGAAGTGCAACCGCCGGTCCTTCGACTCCGTTTGACGCAGAAAGCCCGTCAAACTCCGCTCAGGATGAGAGCACTTTTCTGATGCGAGCTTCTGAGACGCCACGCTAGAGCGGTTGACCATCAAGGAGAAATCGACTTGGATCGGTTCACTGGAATTCTGGGTATACTCGCGGTTCTCGGTGCGGCGTGGCTGGGCTCAACCAATCGCAACCGCATTCGCTGGCGCACGGTGGCGTGGGGCCTGGGCCTGCAAGTCTGCTTCGCATTCCTGGTGCTGCGGTTCGATTACGGGCAACGGTTCATGACCTGGGCGGGCAGCGTGGTGAACAGCATGCTCTCGGCCACGTTCGCGGGGACGCAGGTTTTATTCGGCCAATTGGGGCTGCCGAATTCGGGCGCTTTCGGAAAGCTTCTGCCGCCAAATTCCGGCTCGATTTTCGCGTTTCAGGTTTTGCCGACGATCATTTTCATCTCTGCCTTTTTTGCGGTGCTTTACCACATCGGGTTGATGCAGCTGATCATTCGCGGGATGGCGTGGGTGATGCTGAAGACGATGCGCATTTCGGGTGCGGAGAGCATGAATGTGGCGGCCAGCATCTTCATGGGGCAGACGGAGGCTCCGCTGACCATCCGGCCGTTTCTTTCCAAGGCCACGCGCTCAGAACTGATGGTGATTATGACCAGCGGCATGGCCCATGTATCCGGCGGCATCATGGCCATGTACATTTCGCAGGGTGTTGAAGCGCGCCACCTGCTTTCGGCAGTGATCATGACGTCGCCGGGAACCATACTGATCGCAAAGATGCTTGTGCCGGAGACGGGGATACCGGCCACCGAAGGCCGTGTTGTGATCCCAAAAGACGAATTGCACAAGGACGAAANNAACGTGGCCATCATGCTCATCAGCTTCCTGGCGCTGGTGGCGCTGCTGGATTCGCTGCTTGGCTGGACGCACGGCTACATTCACTTCATTCCCGCCAGCCTGGGGCAGATTCTCGGCTATCTATTCGCGCCCGTGGCATGGCTTATCGGCGTTCCGTGGCACGACTGCCTGGCCATCGGCAACCTGCTGGGCACGCGCATGGCACTTAACGAAGTGATTGCCTACATCGCTCTCGGCGCAGAGAAGGCGACGCTGGCTCCGCGCTCGTTTACGATTGCGACGTTTGCGTTGTGCGGCTTTGCGAATCTGGGTTCGATCGGCATGCAGATTGGCGGGATCGGCGCGCTGGTTCCGGAACGAAGGAACGATCTGGCGAAGTTGGGAGTGCGCGCGATGCTGGCGGGAACCATGGCGAACCTAATCAGCGCATCGATTGCGGGAATGTTTCTGGGATGAGCGACGGGAGTGGAAGGCATCATTCAATGCGTCCGAATCGGGCTGGCTCAAGTTTCGAAATGCAGGTCGTTCGACTCACCTCGCCCGAACTGAGATACTTTCGGGGTCCCGTTCGCTCCACATAAACAAGAATCGATGGGATGGGAATCAGTTAAACTTTCCATCGCCCCCCCGGGGCTAAAGACATTTTTTGCCCCTCACCCAGGACTGCGTTCGCTGCGGCGAACTTGTCCTGGGCTACTCTCCTTCGGCCCCAACGCGCCGATAGCTCGGTGAGCATCAAAACAGGTTCATTTCATACGCATCTCGCTTTGCGAGTGAGCCTGCTCAGGATGACTGCGTTGGGGTGAGGAGATTCTCTTGGGCTGGGGCTAAGCGCTCAGCCGTTTCCAACGATAGAAGACCGTAAGGGCCGTGACGGCGCCGCAGGTGAGCAAGCTTGCCGCCATGCCGAGGATCAGGGACCAATCGCGCTCGTAGGCTCCATGGACAATGCCGACGGCCTGGAGCACGCTGAAGCCACCGAAGGTGATGAGCGAGATGCCTTCATCGGTCTTCTTGCGCCACACGGCGATGACCTGCGGGACGAACAACGCGGCATTGCAACCCAGGCCCAGGCCGAAGAGCCACTGGAAGATTTCTCTCATTCGGCACGCCTTCCATCGCCAAAGCGAATTGCGTTACGGGCGCGGGCTTTGGCCGCTTCTTCTTCGCGGCTGCGCGGTGGCGCGTTGGTTTCAAGCGACGCCAGCAAGCGCTTGCTGACAGCAGAGATTTCGTCCACGGCGCGCAGGAACGGCTCTTCGTTCGCCTTAGACGGTTTCGTAAATCCGCTGACCTTGCGCACGAACTGCAAGCTTGCGGCGCGAATCTCCTCGTCGGTAACAGGCGGAGCGAAGTTGAAAAGGAGCTTGATATTGCGGCACATGTTCGGGCGCCTCCTGCGGCGAAGATCCAGCGTCGTAGAGCCTGGAGCAGGCTTCTGGAGACATTCTCTCATTTGGGAAAAGGCAGCGATGCGCAGGCCCGGAGCGGGGTGCGCAACGATTGGGACAACGCCGCAGGGCAGCACAACCAGGGGTCACGCTCGATGGGCTTGTTGAAAAAACAGAGAGAGGCAATACCCAGAAGATCATCCCTCGGGGGCTAAAGCCCGGCGCCTGTCCCGGTTGCCTTAACGTACGGGCTGAAGTGCGTACCCTTCAAAGAGAGCGCGTCGCAGGATTTTCTCAGCAAGTTCTTAAGCTAGCACAGCGTCGTTTGAGGAAACGAAAGTGCGCGGCCACCAGACATCGACGCGGGTGCCTTCTCCGAGCGTCGAGTGAATGTTCACTTCGCCGCGGTGCTTGTTGACGATGCGTTTCACTGTCCAGAGGCCGATGCCATTGCCCTGCTCGCCTTTGGTCGTCATGCCGAAGTTGAATATATTCGGGATCAGTTCTGTTGCGATCCCGATGCCCTGGTCGATTACGGAGACTTCGACCCGATTGGCAATCCCGGTAAGCTGGACGCGCAGCTTTGTGCCGGTTCTTGTGACGGCTTCGCAAGCGTTGCGGATGATGTTCAAGAGCACCTGGCGGATTTCGCCGGCGTAGCCCTCGATGCGGCAATCGCCTGTGCAGGTGATTTCAAAATCAATTCCCTTCTCGCGAATGGTGCGCGACAAAAGGAATTCAACGGACTTGACGGCGGCTTGCAGGTCGATCGATTCCGGCTTCGCGGTCTGGCGGATGAAGGAAAGGCTGGAGTCGGCAATGTTGAGGACGCGCTGGGCTTCGTCGCCGGCCATCCTGGCGAGCTCCGCGATCTGCGTCGAGACGCCCTCCGAGGCGCCAATGAGGAATTGCAGGTTCTGGATGGCCTGGAGCGGGTTCTTGATTTCATGGCTAACGGTAGCCGACATGCGGCTCCATTCTTCGAGCTTCTGGGCGGCAACAAGACTGTCTTCGACTCGGAGCTTTTCCATCTCCGTGCTGGCCAATCGATCAGCGTAGTCGTTGATGCCGAATGCGATGGGGGTGATACGGCGAATCAGCATGACAGCGACGCAAGCGGAAAGGACAGAAGTGACGATGTTGGTCCATGCGTCCACCCAGAACATGGGCGTCCAGGTTGTGATGACCTCAAGCAGATGGGTGGAGCCGCAGGCGAGAATGAAAAGCGCAAAGCCGATGACGAAGTAGCCCCAGTCCTGCGCGATGATGCGACGGGTTCGTCGAACGAGGAAGAACAAGGTAACGGCTATAGCGAGATAACTCAGGAAGGTGATCATGTTGGTGATCACCATGGCCCAGATTAATTTTGGATCGGCTGCCCAGCACACCGCATGGGGCATGAGCGAGTTCGAGTTCAACATCGGATGCTTTTCCCCAGATGCGAGTGTTTATTCCGGTCGATCCCGGATCAGCTCACGAGCGCTCGGCGAACAGATTTTTTTGATGCTGTGGACATGTTTCCACGTTGTATGGGGGATCAGAAAATTGCTAACCGATTGGTTTTTCATGGTTTTGATCTCGCATGCGCCAGGCGTGGCCTAGAATGGGGTACGGATCGCCCAAGAAACGAACCCCATGACGACCTTTGAACACGTATCGGAAGCAGCTGCGTTTGTGCGCTCGCGCCTGGGCCGGTTGACGCCGCAAATCGCAATCGTATTGGGATCGGGGCTGGGCGCAGTTGCCGAGGCTGTTGGCGATCCGGTTGTCGTGCCCTTTGCCGAGGTTCCACATTTCCCGAAGTCGACGGTCGAGGGGCACTCGGGACGCATTGTGGCTGGCTCGCTGGGCGGCGTAGACGTTGTCGTGCTGCAAGGCCGAGTGCATTTCTACGAGGGCTATACGCCGCAGCAAGTGACTTTCCCTGCGCGTGTGCTGGGCGCATTGGGGGTGCGGGCACTGGTGCTGACGAATGCGGCAGGGGGCATTGCGGAAGGCTATCGGATTGGCCAGCTTGTTGCGCTGGCCGACCACATCAACCTGATGGGCTTCAACCCGCTGATTGGTCCCAATGAACCCCGGTACGCTTGCGTTCCGGGAGCCGGCCTGCGTTTCTTCGATATGACGGAAGCTTACTCGCGGCGACTGCGGGTTCTGGCACAGGAAGCCGCCGCGGAAGAGGGGTTCGAGCTGGGTGAAGGAGTGTATCTGGCTGTTTCCGGGCCAAGTTTTGAGACGCCCGCTGAGATTCGTGCGTTTCGTACGCTGGGGGCGACGCTGGTGGGCATGTCGACTGTGCCGGAGACCATCGTCGCCCGGCATATGGGCATGGAGGTGCTGGGGATTTCGTGTGTCACGAACCTGGCTGCCGGCCTGAGCGCGTCGCCACTGAGTCACCAGGAGGTGTTTGAAGCGGGGCGGCAGGTGGAACATCGGCTGGCAGGACTGCTGAAGCGGCTGGCGCCGCGGATCGTCAAATCCCTGGGAGAATAGCCGTATATCTGCAAGCTTCCTGAGGACCTTCGATTTGCAGCGTCTCTCGAAGTGGAACGATTCCCGCTTTCTACTGGCGATTCTGATGCGCTTGTCAGAAATTCACGTCCAATCCATTGAAAGCCCTCAATCGTAACGGTAATGTGAGGGTGAGATGAGCGATTCGATGGCCTCGATTGGAATCAGAACCCGGAAAAAGCTGCGCGAGTCAGTCGATGGCGTGAAGGCGACGACCGCGCAGTGGCTGCGGCAGGGTGTGTCGCCGCAGCGGCTGGCGCTGACGCTGGCTCTCGGATTCGCGGTCGGCTGCATCCCGGTGGTGGGGATTCCTACGCTGGTTTGCGCCGCACTGGCCATTGTTCTGCGATTGAATCTTCCCGCGATCCAGGCTGCGAATTATGTTGTGATGCCTTTGCAGATTCTGCTGATTGTGCCGCTGGTGCGGTTGGGAGGCTGGTTGACGGCCTCAAGCCACACAGGGATTCTGCCGAGCGGGGGTTCGCTTCATGCGATGCCGCTGCAGATGGCTTCGCAAATGGGATGGCTTGCCGGGCAGGCGTTGGTGGCCTGGGCTGTACTCGCGGTGCCCGCAGTGCTGTTCCTCACCGGAGCGCTTACGCTGGTGCTTCGGCGGATTCCGGCGCTGGCCGCTGCTGAAGCCGGCGACTGATCCGGGCCAGGTTGATGCTCAACTGAATAATGCGCGATAGGCCTGAAGCTTCGGCGACTGTGGGTTTACTTTCCGGCGTAGGGGTCGGCAAGAGGCTCGCCGCTGTCGACCCAGGCCGTATAGATAAGATCGCGAAGCATGGATGCTCCAGCGGCCAGGCGATCAGCTGTGAAGTCGCGGGATTCGGCGGTTCCTGCCCCGTCGAATCCACCATCTTTTTCCAACTGGTAAACCTGCTCAACGTGGGTCTTGCTGTCGCGTAGATAGGCGATGTACTTCTCGAAGATGTCGCCCTCGATGAGTTGGGGCGCGGTCATTTTGGGTTTGACTTCAGCCTCTTTTAGATTCGCATCGACGAAGGGGCCCTCGAATTTCCAGTGAATCTGGTGGCCGGTTGTGTATCCATTCGGGTTGGGTCCGATCCAGCCGTTGTATTGAATGGTGGTGTGCAGCGGCTGAGCGCCGTCGCCGACGTAGTGCCCAAGCCAGCCGGCATAAAAAATGGCTGCCGCTTCTACGCCGTGGGTATCCTTGGCAGTCGCTTGCAAATCGCGATATTCGCGGAGAGCGGCCTTGAGGCGCTCCCACACTTCGTCAACTTCCCAGGGTTGGAGGCCAATTTTCTCGGGGCGCTGGCCTGCGGCAAATGCTTTGGCCTCGAAGTCGAAGCGGCGCCGCGGAAGGGGCGCAAAGGGATCGGCCAGTTCCAGGTCGACATAGTGTTCCGGGGATTGAACGGCATTCAATTCAGCCTCAGCGGGGGATCGCCAGCGGTCGGGCTCAGGGCCCAGGTATTCGATCTCCTCAACAGCGGCTTTGGAGCGAAGAAACCCGGGGACGCTGGCCGGCAACGAACTTGCTGCCAGCTTGTTCACGAGGCGATGGCCACCGTTTCCCCAGGCAAAAGCGCCGGGCGCAAGGACCGACGAACTCAATAGAAAGATGGCCGGGAACAGAGTTGGAATGAAACGGGAAAACCGGGACTGGGAAAGCATGAGGCCAGTATAAGCGCGGCGGCCATCGCTCTATGCCGGGTGAGGGCCGGGATGGAGGCACCCTTTACTCAACCGCTTCTCTCGCGCGGTGGGCATGGATTTTGTGCTGGTTACGATGTAAAGCGCTTATAATGCTTGCAATTCGACACACACGGAAGTGCGCGCCGTTGGCACAACCGAATCAAGTTTGAATGACTTCCCGGACCTGGACCATCGCAAGCCTTTGCACAGCGTCCGTTTTGATCGATTTTTTGAAGAAGAACCAGAGTCGGCGTTCGTTTCCCTGAAGACTGCAGTTAGGCTTTCACCATTTTCCTTCGCATCCGGGAAAATGGAACCAGCCCAAGGCCGAGGGGCGGCCCTGCTTTCTGAACGCATCGGTCCTGGTTTGGTTGCAGCTTTTTGGGGGGCTGATGCAGCACGGCGCAAGCGTCAATAAAACGACGACACCGGTTGAGCGTGCGGAGACGGGGCGGGGCGGCATTTCGCTTCTGTGGCCGGCCCTAGCGGCGCTTTCAAT
>PLTV01000098.1:3523-6283 GCA_003164635.1 Acidobacteriaceae bacterium | reverse complement strand
GACGGCCGCCTTACCTACGTGAACCCATCGGCGGAACGGATGCTGGGCTACCATGCCGAGGATCTGGTTAAAAGCTGGTCGAGTTTCTCAATTCTTGGCCCCGGCGAAGGCTCCCGGATGGTCGCCGAGATGCAGCGTCTGTGCGACATTGAGCGGGCAGTGCCTTCCACTTCGGAAGCGCGCCTCAAGACCTACATGGAGTGTGTACGCAGTCTTCCGCCCAGCCATATTCCGAGCTTTGAAGTGCAGTTGCGGCGCAAGGACGGCGAGTTGATCCCGGTTACGCTGCACACCTCCGGAATGCGCGATGCCTCGGGTACGATCACCGGCCTGGTGGCGATTGCGGTAGAGCAAAGCGCGACGCTGCGCCAAGACCAGGCGCTACGCGAATCGCAGGAGCGCTACCGGGATCTGTTCGAGAATTCGAATGAGATGATTGCCACGCTGAGCCCGGCGGGCAAGTTTCTGTATGCCAATCCGGCATGGAAGCGTTGCTTCGGAAGAGAAATCGCCGAGTTGAGCGAGATGACCTTCGAAGATCTGTTCAGCGCGAGTTGCCGGGCCGAAATTGCATCGTTGTTTTTGCGGGCCCTGGATGGGGAACAGATCGATCGAGCGTTGCTTCGCCACCACTCCGACGATGGGCGGATCATGGAGTTCGAGCTGACGCTTAGCCAAAGGCAGAAGGCGGGAAATCCGCTGGCGATTCGTTGCCTGATGCGCGAGGTGACGCAGCAGAAGCAGCGCGAGCATCGCCTGGCCCTGCAACTGGTGGTGAGCCAGATCGTGGGCGAAAACGCATCGTCCGACGTCGCCAGCATGCGCATTCTCGAGGCATTGTGCGTATCGCAGGGCTGGGACATGGCCGTGAAATGGGTCATCAACGAGGACGAAAAGCGCCTGGAATTCAGTGCCGCGTGGGCCGCACCGGGACGCCGCGCGGAAGTCTTCATTCAAGAGAGCATGGGCGTTCACCTGGGGCCGGGAGCGGACTTGCCGGGACGTGCGTGGCAGGAAGGCCGACCGGTTTGGCTGGCCGACCTTTACGCTGCGCCCTCTTCGGAACGCATTGAGGCAGCGCTGAATCACGAGATGGCTTCAGGCTGGGCAGTGCCGGTGCGTGAAGGCAACAAGGTTCTGGCGGTGCTGGAATTCTATTGTCACTTCAGTTTGCGCGAAGACCCGGAAGCTTTGGCTTCGATCGAAACCGTGGCCGCCTCGCTGGGGCAGATGCTGGCGCGCAGCCAGGAGCGGGGCCGCGCCGAGGAACTCTACCGTCAGCAGGAGATTCTGCTGGACTCGGTTGCCGACGGAATTTGCGGCGTCGATCGCCACGGGCATATCAGCTTTGCCAATCCGGCAGCAGCGCGGCTGCTGGGCGTGCGTGCGGACGATATGAGGAAGCGGGAGGTTCACGATCTGCTGCACGGGTCAGCGCCCTCGGAGTTTCGCTGCGGGTCGGATTGCCCATTGCATCACTCGTATGAGCGGCGAGAGGGCGTCGCGGGCGAGGACACGATCTTCCGCGCGGACGGAAGCTCGTTCACTGCGGAATACGCATTGATCCCCATTGCCGACCAGGGACATTTCTCGGGATACGTGCTGAGCTTCCGCGACATTACACAGCGGTATGCGCTTGACCGTTTGAAGGACGAATTCATCTCAACCGTGAGCCACGAGTTGCGCACGCCGCTGACGTCGATTCGCGGAGCGCTTGGCCTGCTGGCGTCGGGCAATTTGATCGAGTTGAACGAGAAGTCAGCGAACCTTGTGCGCATCGCGCTGAACAACTCGGAGCGGCTGGTACGCCTGATTAACGACATCCTTGACCTGGAGCGCATCCAGAGCGGCCGCGAGCCATTGGCATTCCGGCCGGTTGCACTGGGTCAAATTGTGCGGCAGGCGATTGAGGGGATGGCGCCGGTTGCCGATGCTGCCGGAATTCAGCTGATTCACGACACGACACAAGTAGAGGTGGAGGCGGACTCGGATCGACTGCTTCAGGTTCTGACCAATCTGCTTTCGAATGCGGTTAAATTTTCGCCACCCAATTCAACGGTTTCAGTGATGCTGTTGCCGGGCAATAACGGAGTTACGCTTTCAGTGATTGACCAGGGCCGCGGCATACCGGCGGACAAGCTGGAGACGATCTTTGGGCGCTTCCAGCAGGTGGACGCTTCCGACTCGCGGCAAAAGGGGGGGAGCGGACTCGGACTCGCCATTTGCCGGACGATCATCAAGCAACACTCGGGGCGCATTTGGGCCGAACGCAATCCGGTGAGGGGATCGACCTTCCGTGCTTTCCTGCCTTACAAGCCGACGCCGATTGACCAACCGAAGTCGGAGTTCGATCGGGAAGCGGGCCACGGCACGATTCTGCTGGCCGATTCCGGGCCCGCATCGAGGCCGCATATCGCAAGCATGTTGTCGACCCATGGATACCGGGTTGTCGAAACCACGAGCGTGGAAGAAACGCTTGCAGCTGCGCATGAGACTGTGCAGGCAACGCTTTTGAACACCTCACCGGATGGAATGAACGGCTGGGAGGTTCTGCCGCTGCTGCGACGGCTCCGGCCTGAGGCACACACCCCGATCCTGCTGCATTCCGTCGATACGCGACAGGAAATCAACGGGAATGCGCTGGAGAAGCAAAGCATCCCGAGCAGCCGGGCAAGCAACGACGCACTGCTCGGCGAATTGATGCGGGCGCTGTGTCTGCCGGGCGAGAATGCGCGCGTGCTGATTGTGGAAGCCGATGCG
>PLTV01000098.1:0-3470 GCA_003164635.1 Acidobacteriaceae bacterium | reverse complement strand
CTCTCGGCCGAGGATTTTCGCAGTCCCGACATGGGGCCCGCGCAATTCCTTGCCAAGGCAACCATTCGGTTACAGCAGCTGGAGGCGCTCGTGTTGACGATGCTGCGCGTTGCGCGAACGACGGAAGAAAGCACATTTCCTGAGACCTCGCTGCAGAATCCGTAACCGAAAACGGCGGCCGCGGGAGCTGTGAGCAGGATCACCGCCGGTGGTTTCCTGTTGCCGGAAAGGTTCCCGATTCTGTAGGCTTTGGCTGAGCAGCCATCGACAGGGCCACTTGCACAGCCGACAATGGCATCTGACTCCATTAGGATGGAGTCAGATAGCGGCAAGCGTTCTAAAGTTCTAATTTGTGTTTTTGCCCACCCAGAGGTGTTGTTCCATCTATGACGCACAGTATTCTGATCATTGACGATGAAGACGATATTCGCGAGGTAGCCGCCCTCAGTTTGGAAACGATTGCAGGCTGGGAGGTTTTTGTGGCGAACTCGGGAACGCAAGGCCTGGCGCGGGCGATTGAACACCAGCCGGATGCGATTCTGCTGGACGTGATGATGCCTGGCATGGACGGGCCGACGACGTTCCGTGAGCTGCGCAAGAACCCGGCGACCGCCCGGATCCCCGTGCTTTTGCTGACGGCGAAGGTGCAAAGCTCAGACCAGCGGCGGTTTGCCGATTTAGGGGTGGAGGCAATTCTTCTAAAGCCCTTCGACCCATTGACACTGTCGAATCAGATTGCCGCCGTCCTAGGGTGGAGCTAAAGCGGCCGGAGCTCGCGGCTTTTCGAGCGGCTAGCTGCAAAGACGTGAGGGGAACAGGCATCGATGCCCACATCCGACGCACAGTCCGCCCTTGCTGCTGCCCTGGATCGCCTGTGGGTTCAATTCCTGCCGCAGATTCGCGAGCGGATTGAGATTCTTGAGAAATCTGCCCAGGCGTTCGCAGCCGGTCGCCTGACCATGGAGCAGCACGAGTTAGCCAGCGCCGCTGCGCATAAGCTGGCGGGGGTGCTGGGAACTTTCGGCTTCACGCGTGGCACGGTGCTGGCACGAGAACTGGAGATCGAGTACGCGCGGGATACCGGTCCCAGTCCCGAGTTGGCTCAACAGCTAACGGTTGCCGCCGCGGAGTTGCGCGCGATGATCGATTCACCTAAATAGATACGGGTCTGGGCAAGAAGGGTCGCTTGCGATGGCGGTGTCGCCAAGCTGGGCGTATACTTCTTCTGGATTTTCCGCTGATTCTTCACAGTTCATTCGCCACACTACCTTCTTCCCCAGAGAGAAGTTGAAAGATGACGAAG
The DNA here is from genome assembly GCA_003164635.1 of Acidobacteriaceae bacterium. Classification (GTDB taxonomy): domain Bacteria; phylum Acidobacteriota; class Terriglobia; order Terriglobales; family Acidobacteriaceae; genus Telmatobacter. The sequence goes on along the minus strand of PLTV01000098.1, from coordinate 2,167 downwards.
GTATTCGGTTATTCCATTCTCATCGTCGGACTTGCCTTAGCTTCGACACGACCCGCCTTTACCCAGATCACCGACACGCCAGCCAAAACCCCAGTTCCAGTCGCACATGTCTACATCCAGACCAAAGCGGGGGTGATGGCCTTCGCGACAGCGGCAAACGGAACGCTGACGCCAGTACCCGGTTCGCCATTCAAAGTCTCCGGACAGATGGAGGACATCAGGGGGAAGGTATTAGTCAGCGTGGGGACAACCAATCTTCATTCGTACCAAATGGAGGCGAACGGCGGGATAGGCAAGCAGCTTTCGGAGATTGACACGGCGTCCTACGGGGGCTCGGAGTGCGGAGGGACATCGGGGCAAGGCTCAATCTTCGACCACACTGGAAAATATCTGTACGTGCAGCTCGATGCGTTTCCGGACAGCGAATGCTCTTCATGGCAGTCGTATACGTTGGAGCCGGACGGGGCAATGAAGTTCTTGGGAGATATCGTCTCTAACAACATTGTCGATGGAATCGCCTATGGAAGTTTCATCCCGACAGTGAGCAGCAACGATAAGTTTGTGTATGGCAGTTTCCCTTATTGGGGTCAATCCAGCAGCCTGACATGGGGTTACAGACCTTATTTCCTGGCTTTTACAAAGACGAGCAGCGGCGACCTGAAGATAAATGAATCCTTTGAACATGCAGATCCGCCACCGTATGAGGGCTACACCTATTACCCAGTGCAGGTGCAGGCGGATCCATTCGGTCATCTGGCAGTCCTCGAGGTCGGCACCAGTTCCACTGGAGGCAATATCTTTGGGGGGCAGCTCGCCAGCTACACGATCGACCCTTCCACTGGGGCGATATCTTCCACGAGTACAGGGGCAGATATGCCTACGGTGCTGAATATCGACGACAACGCCATGAAGATGTCCCCGTCGGGGAAGTTACTTGCAGTTGCCGCCGATCCGGGTTTAGAGATTTACCACTTTAACGGGGCTGCGCCCATTACCACCTTCAGCGGTTGGATGAGTTTTGGTTCCAATTTCCAGTTTGATCAGCTGGCCTGGGATAACGACAACCACCTTTACGGACTTAGCTATTCGGCAAAACTGCTGCACGTGCTAACAGTCACACCGACCAACATCAGCGAAGCTCCGGGGTCGCCGTACAGCTTTCCGAGTTCGCCCTATGGGGCCACGGGTTTGATTGTGATTCCATAGGCGGTTCGGTTGTGGCGCTTCGGTGGCGCTCGTTGCGCTGAGCACACACGGCGTTTGCTTGTGGCGGCGATTCGAATGATTTGGTGAAAGCAAATGCACGACGGCCGATGCACTGGGCATCGGCCGTCGTGGTTGACGAAGTTGATTAGCGAAGGTCGAAGCGGTCGAGGTTCATTACCTTTGTCCAGGCGGCTACGAAGGCCTGGACGAACGCCTTCTGCGAGTCGGCGGATGCGTAGACTTCAGCAAGAGCCCGAAGCTGCGCGTTGGAGCCGAAGACCAGATCGACAACTGTAGCCGTCCACTTGTGCTCGCCGGTTGAGCGATCATGGCCTTCCAGCAGGCCGTCGGGGCCGGTGGACTTCTGCCACTTGGTGTTCATGTCGAGCAGGTTCACGAAGTAGTCGTTGGTCAACTGGCCGGGACGCTTGGTGAAAACGCCATAGTCGGTATGCGCGAAGTTTGCATTCAACGCGCGCAGGCCGCCGATGAGGACTGTCAATTCCGGAGCGGTCAGCGTGAGCAGGTTCGCTTTATCGATCAACAGCTCTGCAGTGGCTTTCTCAAAGCCCTTGCGGACATAGTTGCGGAATCCATCGGCGAGAGGCTCGAGTACGGCAAACGAGTCGACGTCGGTCTGTTCCGCGGATGCGTCGGTACGGCCGGGCGCAAAGGGAACCGCGACTTCGTGGCCGGCCTTCTTTGCAGCTTCGGAAACGGCGGCGCAGCCACCCAACACGATCAAATCGGCGAGCGAGACTTTCTTGCCGCCGGGTTGAGCCGCGTTGAACTCCTTCTGGATAGACTCGAGGACACCGAGGACCTTGGCCAGTTCGGCCGGTTGATTGACTTCCCAATCCTTCTGCGGCGCCAGGCGAATGCGCCCGCCGTTGGCTCCGCCGCGCTTGTCGCCACCGCGGAAGGTGGACGCAGACCCCCACGCCGTCGAGACGAGTTCGGG
>PLTV01000073.1 GCA_003164635.1 Acidobacteriaceae bacterium | reverse complement strand
GACGTGTGGTTCATCACCATGTCCATGAGGATGCGAATGTGCCGCTTGTCGGCCTCCGCGATCAGATGATCGAAATCCTTGAGCGTTCCGTACTGCGGATCGATGTTCTCGTAGTCTGAAATGTCGTAGCCGAAATCCACTTGCGGCGAAGGATACACCGGCGTCAGCCAGATCGCGTCCACGCCAAGTTCTTTTAGATAATCGAGCCGCTCGGTGATGCCATTCAGATCCCCGATCCCGTCTCCATTCGAATCCTGAAAACTGCGCGGGTAAATCTCGTAGATGACGGCATTCTTCCACCAGTCTTGCTCGTTTGAAGCTGCGCTCGACGGTTTCGATCCGGCCTGTGCCGGCATAATGTGCGTGGCGGATGTGAGCGCGAAGACTCCCAGAGACAGAGCTAGCGCAGAGCGTGCGATTGTGCGGGTCCAGTGCATTGCGGTCTCCTATTTCTCGTTCCGCTGCTCGTCAATTCGGCAGCAGTGTGTCGCAGCCAAACTATCACATGCAGGTGCCCGAACGCAGTGGCTCTAGGGCGTCTTCTTTTTCGGCACATCCACGCTCACTGTTCTATGGCCAAAATCGACGCCAAACTTCGGCTCTTCCCTCGTTCCGGTTACATGAATGGGCAGCTCTGTCCCCGCCCCATCCTTCTTGAAGAATCGGTCCGCAGGCTTCAGCAGCACACCCCATACGCCCCCCACCACCTGCGATACCGTCGCATTCAGCTTCGCCTTGCCTGCAAAATCGAGCCCGCCGCCTTCCAGCGTATACGTCCCTTTCATCACAATGTTTGCTCCGGGAACGGTGTAGGTAAGCTCAGGCAAAGCAATTACCCCACCGCCCATCGTAAAATCCCCTTGCATTGCCGACTGGATCGAACCAGGATCTGCGCCCTTCACGTCCTTCGGCCTTCCCTGCCCCCGCAGGCTGAGCTCGGTAATCTTGTCCTGGATTTTGGCACTGGTAAACCGCACATCGTCCAGGTTGAACGCGCCTTTCAGATTCAACCTCTCGTGAACCGGCGCCGGACCCGGCGGAATGTGCAGCGCCGCTTTCATGGTCAGCGCGCCCGTCAACAGCGGGTTCCCCGACTTGCTCGCCAGGTACAGAAAATCCTCAATGCGCGCGCCGCTCAAATCCACATGCAGCGCAATGTCGTGGCCCTTCACCGCCGGCAATCCGCCCGGCGTGTTCGGATTGGTCTCTGCCACGCGCACGACCTGTCCCTGCGCCGTGAACTGCGAGTGACCAAGGGTCGCATTCACCGGCTCCAGCCAGGTGTCCCCGTTCGTCGCATCCACCTTGGCGTGAAAATGCGTGTGCAGCGCCATCGTGTGTCCAAAATGCGTGAGCGCAAAGTTGGGCGTGTCGGTGTCTCCGTCCACCAGCAGCTCGCGCAGCGTTCCCTGGTAGTTGCCCGTCGACGAAAGAGTGCCCGCAATCCCCTTGAACGAACCAAGATCCGCGTTGTCGAACGTATACTTGCCCTCCAGCGCGCTCTCGCCGGGGTCGGTCTGGTTCCAGGGCCCGATCGTTCCCGTCGCGTGCGCTGCCCCATGCGGCTTTGGAACCGTCACGTCTGCATCGAAGTTCACCGGCGCAGTTGCGTTCAAGCCGCCTTCCCGGGTCAGTTTCAAATGGGCGATCTCAATATCCACGGGCAGCTTCCCCGGCTTGCTGGTTTCAAGCAGCAGGTTTGCCGCATCGCACTCCACCGTGTCCACCACAAATGAAATCAGGTTGTCCATCTTCTTCGCGTCCGATCCCGTGCTGGCACTCGGCGCCGCGCCCTGCCCAAAGTGCGACTTGGGCGGCAAGTGGATGTCCAGCCCCTTCAGTCGAATCATGGCAATGTGAAATGGCTTGCCCCGCTCATAGCGCAGAGGCATGCGAAAGTGGAACTCCGCCAGCCGGATCAGCGGATCGCTCGCGTCGCGCGCAGGCGCCGCCGTAACTCCGGCCACCTGCGCCGGCGGCCACACCCGCAAACCGCGCCCCTCTGCCGTCAGCACATGCGCCACCGAGATATGGAAACTATCCAGCTCTACCCGGGCGTGAAACCGGTCTTCCAGCACCTCCACAATCATGCTGCGCAAAAAAGGTTCGGTGTGCCGCGCAACCACCCACGCAGCAACCCCTAGCACTGCGGCAATCAGCACGAGGCTCACGCTCATCCACTTGAGCCATGGATGTCTCCGCCAGAAAGACGCGCGCCTCGCCGTCAATTGAGCCTCCGGGTCCACTTCTATTCTCGCTCCGCGCCCCGCCCCATTTTCTGATTCCACTCCCCAGGGCGTAGACTCTTGTAACACAGATGCAGGAGCATACCGAAAAGCTCGTACAGTTGCAGAAGTTGGATCTGGAGCGCGCTCGCCTCGCCGGCGCCCTCCGCACTCTTCCGTCCGAGCTGGCCGAAGCACGGGCAGCCCTGACCGCCGCCGAACGCCTCGCCGCGGAAATATCCGACGCCCTGAGCCGCGAAGAATCCCTGCGCACCCGGCTGGAGCGCGAGATCGCCGGTCATCGGCAGAAAGCCGCCCGCTTCCGCACCCAGTTAGATGCCGTAAAGACACCCGAGCAGGCAGCGGCCATCGACCATGAAATTGCTTTCGCCAACGCGGAAGCCGCCCGTCTGGAAGATGAGGAATTTTCCAGCCTGGAACGCACGGAATCCCAGGAATCCGCGCGTGCCGCGGCCCGCGCCGATGTCGAGCGCCTCGCCGGAGCTCTTGAGAAAACCCAGGCCCGCGTCGCCGTCCGCCAGCAGGAGTTCAATACCGAACTCGCCTCTGTCAACGCCGAACGCGAAGCGCTCCGCCCGTTGATCGCGTCAGAATGGCTCACTCGCTTTGACCGCCTATCCGCATCGCGCGGCACCGGTATCGCCCGTGCCGAAAACCAGCAATGCACCGGCTGCCGCATGGGCGTTCGCCCCCAGACGTGGAATCAGTTGCGCGAGGGCGAACTGCTCACGTGTGACAGTTGTGGCCGCCTGCTTTACTGGGACCCGGCCTTCACCCCGCCCGCCAAATCTCCCCAGCCGGACGATGCCACGTTGCGTAAATCCAAAATCGCCGGCTCCCCGGCAGGCGCCTGAAAGTTCCCCCATGCGCCGCATCTGCGTCGATATGGATGAGGTCATGGCCGACACCCTGGCCGAGCACCTCCGCCGCTACAACCAGGCCTTCGCAGAAGAAATCACACCCCAGGATCTGGCCGGCAAAGGCCTGTGGGAGTTCACTCCACAGGAACGCCGCCTCGAGCTGCGCGCCTTCCTCGATGCTGAAGATTTTTTTGAAGACCTGGCCGTCATGCCCGGCTCGCAGCATGTCCTCAATGACCTGTCTGCCCGGTTTGAAATCTTCATCGCCACCCAGGCCATGACCGTTCCCAACTCCCTGGGCCCCAAGTATCGCTGGCTGCAACGCCACTTCCCGTTTATCCCCCCGACGCATTACGTGTTCTGCGGAAACAAAAGCATCTTGCGCGCCGATTATTTGATCGACGATCTCCCCCGCAATTTAGAACGCTTCGAAGGTCAGGGAATTCTCTACTCCGCCCCCCACAATCTCAGCGTCCCAGGCTATGTCCGCGTCGAAAACTGGCACGAAGTAGCAACGTATTTCTCCACCATTTGCGCCTGAGAATCTGTACGCCTCCAACGAAAGCCCATCACAGGAAATGACGTGTCCTCCTGAACAATGGGTAGTGAGTCGAAAGCCTGCCCTGAGCGAAGTCGAACGGAACCTTACTTTTCGCTTGAGCGAGTTCCGAAGCCGTAAGCTTATCTCCGTGATCTCACTCCGACTGCTTCGTTCACCTGGCGCTGCGTTCCTCATCTTCCTCTTCCTTGTCTCGGGGAACGTACGCGGGCAGCAGCCATTCGTTCACAACAGCGATATCCAATTCAAAATCAGAACGGATCATAGGGCTTACCACATCGGCGACACGATCATCATTCACTACACCATCAAAAACATAAGCAACGGCTCGCTCTACGTCCCTGCGAGCCAGTGGGAGATCAAGTGCGGCAACAACCCTCACCTGTGGAGCCTGCTTGAAGATAGCTCCGGCAAGCACTATGAACCAGGTTTCGCGAGTTCCTGCCTGGGCCCAGATCCAATTGACCGGATGCGCGTCTCCGAACGGATGAAAAAGGACGCACTCCTCCTTAGGCCGGGCCAGGTCGCGAGCGGTTCTTTCAGCTTCGATTCCGAAGTATTTGCAGCCGGCCTCAAGCCCGGCGTCTTCCGTCTCGAAGCTCTTCTGTACGGATGGAATCAGCGCTTCCAGGATGCCCAACTGTCCGAGTTAGCCGGCATGGGTTCACCCTTCCTGATTGGTGAAAGTGCCGCTTCATCGACAGTCGAGCTCCGAATTGCTGAGAGATGACAAACATCTTTCTGAAATCGCCGTGCTGACCCGACCCCGAAAAGGCCAACCTCCGGATTGCCGACGATACAACCGGAATCCCGGAAGGACCGCAACCCCGCTTGCTGTGGGCTTTGCACCGTTCACAGTAATTGAGACATTTACCTCTGTGGCTATATTCCGGAAATTCAATCGACCATCCTCGTTGACAGAGCGCTGCCCTTCTCTTATTCTGGTTTCGTCAACCCGGGTAGCGCTGGACGCAGGGGCCTGAAATAACAGGTGCGTTTCCAGAGCGATGGTTGTGCGAGCGTCCCTTGCCGTTTGGGGGAGGGCTCCGCCTGAAGCTACCCGACCCCACCTAGAGAAGCTCCTTAATTTTCCCGGACGTTGAGAATTCGGTGGACGCCGCTGCGTCCGAGGGAGAATTTTCTCGTGAGCAAATATCGAAACGTGATGATGTGCATGTGCGCGGTCGTCGCTGCCATGTTCTTTTCGTGCTGCGCGTCTGGGCAAGCCAGGCCCGAAACAATCCCGTATGGAGCGAATCCGGCGGCGGGGCATTTTCTGCACGTCGATGACGCAAACATCTACTACGAGACGTATGGAAGCGGCGGAACTCCGCTTGTGCTGCTCCACGGCGGTCTGTATGGATACATCGATGAGTTCGGCGAACTGATTTGCGAGTTGAGCAAACACCGCCGCGTGATTGCGATTGCCACACGAGGGCATGGGAAATCGGAGATAGGCACAAAGCCCTTTTCCTATACTCTCTTTGCCAACGATGCCTTCGCTGTGATTCGACATGAGACTGGAGAAAAAGTCGACGTGTTGGGTTTCAGTGATGGCGCAGTCACTTCCTACACGCTCGCCAGCGCACATCCGGAACTGATACGACGGTTGGTTGCGATCGGCGGCCCGCGAAAGTTTACCGATTGGCCTCTCAATGCGCAGACAGAGCTGAAAAACTCGAAACCCTCCGATGTTGAAAGGGACTCGCCTCAGTTTGTAGCGGACAGAAAAAAGCTAATGCCAAAGCCGGACAAATGGCTGGAGTTCAACGAGAAACTCGTCGCTCTGTGGGCAGGCCCCGTTTATGTGACCGACGAACAGATTCAGTCGATCAAAGTTCCCACGCTGATCATCATGGGAGACCATGATCAGTACAACCAGATTCCGAAGATGGTCGAACTGTTCCAGCTCTTGCCTAAAGGAGAGTTCGCTATCGTCCCTGGCTGCGGCCATGTGGTGCTTGCATGCAAAGGACAATTCACCATTTCAGTTGTCGATACATTTCTCGATCAGCCGACAAGAGCGGCCAAGGAGTGATCCCGGCCTCTTGGTGCCGCCCGAACAGAGTGGCCATACGTACACGATCACGATTTTGCCCCTCAAGCGCCTGGGGCAGAGGGCTGCAACGGGGTAAAGTCCGGTTTGGCTACCACTCAGGAGTTAGGCGAAAACGTGAGGCGAGGAAATCGTCGAGCGCCGCATCACGTGTATGCACTACTTTGCCCAGGCGGTTACCCACTGGAGGGTCAGGTCGCTCCACGGTTTCCAGAAGAACAGGACGGAGTTGAAGAACATACAAGCCACTAGTGATATTGACGCGATCACGTGGGAGCGGATGAGACGGCCGCGATAAAGGTCCCAGCCGAGCATCAACGCGATGAGGAGGATGTTGCCATAGTAGGCGTTCAGCAGGAACAGGAATGGTGTATTGGGATCGGTTGGAAAGAAATAGCCAGTAATACGGGAGAAGCCGGGACTTGCAAGGGCGACGCTAGAGAGTATCATCATCCGCTTGTGCGCGGCTGGATTACTGCGCAGGGCAATGCCGATTGCAAGCAGAACAAGGAAGCAACTGGTGTCGAGGATTTGCACGCACAGGAAGGGATCGGGGCCGATGCCATGTGCTTTGACGTCGAGCATCACCGATGTATAGACCCCGACAGGGCCCATCACACCCATGAGGCAGGCCCACGCGACAAGAAACCAGCCGAGCTTACGGTGCAGGTCGACGCGATTGCGCACGACAAGGAGCACCTTTGCGGTGATCAGGAACATCCAGCCAGTGAAAACGGTGGCGTGCAGATGCAAGAGGAGGGGTGGATGCTGGCCTAGGAAGCGCTTGGCATCGAGGCCGAAGCCGAGAAGCACTCCGATCCAGAGAATGCCGAGCCACACTGCCGAGGGAATTCGATCTTCGCGTGGCTTCCAAGTTCCACGGACATGCCACTTCCAGCGAGCGACTTTCTGCAAAGAGGACCTCCGATTAATCTCCTTATGCTGGAGCGTCACAGGCGGTTGGGTGGATGTCAACGGAAATCAGGCGGCGTCGGACGCACTGAAACGCTGAGTTATGCCGACTCGCGTGAACGCCTACAGAACCCGTTCTGAGCCGAAGCCGAATTGGAGGCGGTTTGACAACCACCCAGGTGCAACCCGAGATTTTGACGAGTTGATGATCGGCCACGATACTCTCGCGACCCAATTGTGGGATGATGGTTGTCGTTTGGGCGAGCGCGTATGAGCCAAACCAGAATTAAGAAGCCGATGCAGCCACGGCCGACCGACTGGTGGCGTACAGGACTTGTTGTTCTGATCCTCGGATTGTTGCTCGGGACGCTGTATTTCTCATCAAGCTGGGTGCACAGGTTCCCATCGACCTATTCAACGACCACCGGAACCATCCTAGAAATCAGGAAGGTGGTGGACCGAAGCCTTGATACATCCCATGGAGGCAGGATTCTCTACCGGGCCGATGCTCATGTCCAATACACCGCAGATGGCCGACCACAAGATCGCTGGCTGCGTGCGTCGGACGACTTGTCACCAGACGATCTCGAAGTTAAGCTTGCTGCTCATCCGAGCGGATGCCTCGTATACTGGCCCCCCAATCACCCCGAGGATGCGAAATGCTCGCTACGGTGAGATGGTTCACTCGGGCGTCTACGAGCGGTTCGGTGCTGACGTGACCAAAATCACGTTGGGGAAGAGTAGACAACCATCCTCTCGGAGCAGCCGTGTTGATCGCGGTGGGCGGGTTACGATATTGGCTGGAATGTTAAACGACCCTTTGCAAATTCCTAACTCAGAGGCCATCCGGCAGTTGAACGATGCCAGATACATAAACCTACGCGAAATCTCCGAACCCGACAAACGGGTGTTCAACGCGGTGAGAATCGTCGTGGAAGAAGCAATCGTCAATGAAGCAGCGGTTGTTGTTAGTGAGCGACCGGAGCTCGCCAGGGTGCTGGCGGATGCACGCCCCCATAGAATCGGTCGAGGGATGCAAGACGTTTTCTCTATCGTGGAAACACTATCTGGCCTACCTGGTAACCGAAGAACTCGTAGGATCAAATGCGCTGAATGGCTACGCTGATGAGGTCTACACGGGCAAGATTCTGCGGGTCTATACGAAGTCACACTTTCTTGACCACGTTATGCGCGACACAGGCGGTCATGTTCAAGATATTTTGCATTACAAGATCATCTGCCTCAACCACCTCATCGATGTCGTTTCCTATCATCCCCCAGAGGTAAAAGTTCTCGCATACAGGGACGGGGGCTCCGACCACGAAGCTTTGCTTCAATAGCTATTCCGAGCGTGTAACGGGTCGTTACAACGGTGCAATTTCAGGGTCGGTCCTGAATCACGGGCAACTCGTCAGT
>PLTV01000072.1 GCA_003164635.1 Acidobacteriaceae bacterium | reverse complement strand
AGTCATTGCTCTGGGCGGAGCGGCGATCGATGCCACTGAAAATCAGCTTCTTCTATCAAACAATCCCGACGCCCTAATCGTGTTCCTGGATGCGCCTTTTGCTACGCTAATCGACCGATGTTTAGTTCAGGAACGTGGTGGCGAAGCGCCCTATCGCCCACTCCTACACAAGACAGAGAAGGCCCATGAACGATTTCTGATTCGACGGTTGCTTTACCAGGACCACGCCTCGTTTGCTGTGGACGTTAGCAGTCGATCGGCCGAAGAAGTCGCACTCTTCATTTTGGACACTGCGTGTCGGCGACAAAGTTAAGGACCGAATTCCGATCAAGGCATTCAGCTGCATTGAAAATATTCCAATGCAGGCCCTCCGAATTCCTCATTGCGCGCGATGGGCGGCGTAGAGACTTATCCGCGAACGGATGGCCGCCACCATCGCTTGATCTCCCTTAGAAGAGGCTTGGTCGAGAGCGCGATTTGCGAAAGTGAGCGCCTGGGAGAATTGCCCGGCCGCCGCGTAGGCTTCTGCGAGAGTATCAAGCACGTTGGGATCGCCTCCGGAGGTGAGATCGTTGGCCCTGGCGGCAAGAGCTACGGCTTCATGGCCGTTGCGAAGCGCATCGTTGGATGGGGTGGCCAGGATGCGAGCGGCGCCGACCAGCGCGGTAACGTTATTGGGCTCCTCGGTGAGCGCGGCGTGCCACATGCCGAGTGCCTCGTTTTCCTTGCCCAGCGCCACGCATGCAGTGGATAGAGCCTGCTGGCCCGGATGGAATCGGGGAGTCAGTTTGACGGTGGTTTCCAGCTCGGGGAGAGCCTCATTGGGATGGCCTTCCTGCAACAGGAATCGGCCCAGATTGTAGTGTGCTTCCACCAGCAGAGGATTGATGCGGATGGCCTGGCGGAGCTGCTCGTAGGCCTGCTCGGTGTCGCCAAGAAGAAAGAGGTTCATGGCCAGATCGTTGTGACTTTTTGCGTCGTCGGGATCCAGAGCCAAGACCTTTTTCCAGATTGCCTGGGCCTGCTGGTATTCCTTTTTGTTTTCCAGTAGCACGGCCTGGTCGATCAGCTTGTACACATCCACGGCGGGAACCTGAATGTCCTCGATGCCATCACCGGGGATGTTTACAAACTCAGGAATGTTGACGGCGCGGTTGGCGGCGGTGGCATTGTCGATGAGGATGGCGGGGCTGGAGTTTCCGCCGGCATCGATGTGGGTAAGGTACATCTGGGTATAGGGCGAGCGCGCCTTGGAGGAGAAGACAAGCCAGCGGCCATTAGGCGAGAAGCTGTGCCAGGAATTCATGATGGGCGTATTGGCGCGCAAACGGCGGGCTTCGCCTCCGCCGAAGGGGACGATGTAAAGCTGACTGTCGGGGCGCATGAGCTGCCCGTTATGGCATTGGACGAAGACGATCCATTTGCCGTCGGGCGACACCTTGGGAAAGTTGTTGCTCATACCGTTCTGCGAGGCGCCGGCAATGGGCTCGGGAGTGCCTCCCTGACCGTTGTTGAAGGGGACGCGGTAAAGATCGTACTGAATCTGAGTCTCGTTGGGATCGTTGGCGTAGAGGGCGGGTTTCTGGCCATCCTCGCGCGGGTTGCGCGCCACCGCACGCGCGAACACGATGGACTTGCCGTCGGGGCTCCAAACGCCGTCTGTCTGCACAAAATGAGGGTCGTCGGCGCCGGGCAAAGGCTGGCGCAGTCCCGTGGTTCGGCTGTACCACTCCAGGATGCCGCGGGTTGGATAAAAGACCTGCAAAAAGCGGTAGTCCTTGAAATTGGTCACGTAATACGATTTGGGTACGTCGAGGGATGGGCCGGCAAAGGTGCTGACGACAAAGCGGCCGTCCGGCGACACCTGGGACATGAAGCCTACACGCGTCGTGCCGACCTGTCCGTCGGCGTTCCACTTCACCATGTCGTTGTTCTGAATCGAAATGTGGCGTTGGACGGGAGCAATGGCATAGAGGCCCTTGTCGTTGGCGGGACCGTCTATGTCGATGCCCATGGTCTTGCCGTCCATGGCGAAGGAATGGCAATTGGCGCAGGTGGGCATGTCGTGGAGAACGGTATGGCTTTCTGCCTGGCGAATATCGCGAAGGCGCCATTTGATTAGATGGATGGCGGAGGGGGCAAGCGGCTGCACGAATCCGTCTTTGCCTTCGCTGGGCATCAAGGGCACATCGCGATAGAAGATGGGCGCTCCCACCGGATCCGGCGAAGTAGTGAACGCGATGTGCGCAGGAGGGGATGCAATGCGGCCATCGCGATAGCCGGTAATCGTGACGGTGGCAGGCTTCGCAATGGAATGGAGCTGCATGGCCGACCAGGTGGCTCCATCGGGAGTCCAGATCCAGGAAGCTGCTTGCTGCGGAGTGAGTTGGGGCAGCTCGTTGGTGTCGGCGATACACTTCGGGTCGATGGGGCCCACATGCATGCGCACGCCATTGGATTGGGCGTGGAGAGCCGGCCCCTTGTCGGCGAAGGAGACGGTGATGCGCCAGGAGGTTGCCGCGGCATCCCTCCAAATGAATGTGGGTGGCGTGATGCCGGGAGGAAAGATGGAGCCGTCCTCTGGATAGTCGATGGAAATGCGCGCGGTTGCGGGTTCTGAACTCTGAGGTTGGAGGACATCGTGGCGGGCAGCACGAGCGGGCGCGCTGCTGTTGGGGAAAAGCCAGACGGAGCCTACAAGAGCCACCAGGAGCGCGAGGCCGGGGACGAGAATGCGGTGCAACTGCCGAGACGTCAGATGGATTTCGTCGGGCATTCGTGACCTCTGGGGAAATAGAGCGAGATTTTGGCGTCAGGCGATTTCGGGTGGGGCTGGGGTTATCTCCAGTTCGACTTGTTGTGTTCCAAGATTGGGATGGTGAGCGGTGAGGCGCACCCTGCCGGGTTGTTCCGTAGAGCGAATCCAGATAGCGCCGGTGCCGCCGATCAACGAAAACGGGTTGTCGCCGATGAGTGTGGCCGGGCCGGAGAGTTCGAAGCGAATGGCGTCGTTGGCGAAGGGGCGGATAGCGTCGAATTCGTCGGTGACGCGGAGGACGACGCGGGTGGTATCGGCGCCGTCGGCGAGAAGCGTGGTGTCATCGGGCAAAAGGGTGAATTTCTGGTCGATGCCTTTGCCGGAGAGGGTGCGGGAGATGACCTGCTTGCCCTGGATGTAGCCGTCGATGCGCAAATCGCCCCAGCCGATATCCCGCGTCTTGCCGGGCACAGCGGTGAACAGGGGGTATTTGAGATGTGGGAATTGGGCGCGGTCGGGGTCGGCCTCTGCGATCAGTTCGCTGTTGACGTAGAACTTGAGGTGATCGC
>PLTV01000389.1:5327-12073 GCA_003164635.1 Acidobacteriaceae bacterium | reverse complement strand
CCATCGCCTACCTCTACAACCGTCTTGGCGGCCACGGCGGCATCATCCTTCTCGGCCCCGACGGCCGCTTCGGCCTCGCCCACAACACCCCCGCCATGGCATGGGGCCTGGCCACTCCCGGCGGACTCCAGACCGGCCTTTCCGTCTAGCCCCGTCTATTCTGCGAGCTGTTTTGTGCTAATCTAGCCCCGGTAGGAATTCTTCCTACCGGGGGTTTACAGGTGCCTTCTGTAGAGAAAATCAGCATCGCCCTTCCGCCTGAGATGGTCACCCTCGTCCGTCAGGCAGTAGAAGCGGGCGAGTATGCCTCCAATAGTGAGGTCGTACGCGACGCTTTGCGCGACTGGACGCACCGCCGCACTTTGCGCCAACAGGGAATCGGAGAGTTGCGCAATGTCTGGCAGCAAGCTATGACAGACCGCTCACCCGGAGTAGACGCAGACGAAGTCTTCGATCGGTTGGAACAGAAGTACCAGGCTCTCGCGAACTCCGCAGACGCGCCCAGATAATGCAGGTTGAACTCTCTGCTTTCGTCGCGACGGACCTCGAAGCCATCGCCGACTATATCGCGCAAGGCAATCCCCCTCGTGCATTAACCTTTATTCGAGAGATCCGCGCGAAGATTCGCCTCGTCGGAAAGCAGCCACAAATCTACCAACTCCGGCCCGAGCTCGGAGAGGGAGCCCGTGTCGCCGTCGTGGGGCGCTACCTCATTCTGTTTCGAATCGTCGGCGAGATTGTCAGAATTGAGCGTGTGGTTTACGGCGGCCGAGATCTCCCGGCACTCTTTCAATAATCCCGAAGCGCTGCAATTCCCTGGTCTCTAGTCCCGAGGCCCTGCTCCCTGTTTTCTCTCTGTTTTCTCCCTTTGCAATAATCGCCAGTATGCTTGTCCTTGCCTCNNAAAAAGCGCAGGCCGTTTATCGCCAGTTGGCCGGAACGCCTGCGATCATCCCATCCAACCCCGCTTTGTATCAGGGCTCGACTTCAGTCGAGCCGCAAGCAACGCGAAATGAGTCGAGGGCTTTAGCCCCTGCAAGTCAACTTCTCAGGGAAGCCACACCAGCCTTTGCGAGCCTCCCNNGCCGACGCCGCCCGCATGCTCCGTCTCCTCTCCGGCCGCACCCACCGCGTCATCACCGGCGTCGCCCTGGTCACCGCGTCCCGCACCCGGGTCGCCTCAGAAACCACTGAAGTCGAGTTCCTCGCCCTCACCGAAGACGACATCGCCGCTTACATCGCCACCGGCGAGCCCATGGACAAGGCCGGCGCCTACGCCATTCAGGGCCACGCCGCCCGCTGGATTCCNNATCAGCTTCTTTGAATCCTGCCCCACCCCACGCCCATCTCACTGCTATTCTTTCTTTTCCACCCCAAATCTCGACAGCATCTTTCCGGCTTGCATCTCGATTCGCTCATTAGGAGGGAAGTCTCATGAAAATCGTCGCCATGATCGCGCGCTATCTGCTCGGTGCAGCTTTTCTGGTCTTCGGACTCAATAAGTTCTTCAACTTCATTCCTTCTGGTCCGCCGCCCGCTGGCGTTGCGGGCCAGTTCATGGCCGCAATGATCAGCACCAAATACATCATGCTGGTGGGCCTGTTTGAAGCCGTCGGCGGAATCCTGCTCCTCTTCAATCGCTATGTTCCGCTGGCTCTTGCCCTCCTCGCTCCGGTCATCGTCAACATCCTTGCCGTGAATATCCTCATGGTCCCTGCTGCTCTCCCTTCAGGTGTCGTCGTTGCCATCCTCTGGATCCTGGTCTACATCCGCGTTCGCTCCGCGTTCCTGCCCCTTTACCAGGCGCGCGTCGAAAGCTAAGACCTGCGCGCGCCTCCCCGGCTCGCCGCTGGTCTCTACAATGGCACCAGCGATGCTTCAGTCTCTCTATCTCGGCCGGGTCGCCTACCAGGAAGCCCTGCGCCTCCAGGCCGAGATCGCTGGCCATGTCGTCGCCGGCCGCCTGCGCAATGTGCTCCTTCTCCTCGAGCATCCGCCCGTGCTCACTCTGGGCCGCAATGCCGACCGCTCCAACGTCATCGCCTCCGATGCCCTCCTCGCCGCCCGCGGAGTCACCCTCCACCACATCAATCGCGGTGGCGACGTCACCTATCACGGGCCGGGTCAGCTTGTCGGTTATCCCATCTTCGATCTGCGTACGCTCAAGAACCCCAGCGGTCGCCGCATGGGGCCCGTCGACTTCGTCCGCGGCATTGAAGAAGCGCTGATGCGCGTCTGCGCGGCGCACGGCCTTGCAGCGGGACGCGTGAGAGGCTTGACCGGGGTCTGGTGCGGTGTGCAGGAACAGCCTCCAGCGCAGGAGCGGAAGATTGCTGCCATCGGCATTCACGTTGCGCGCGGCGTTACTTCGCATGGATTTGCGATGAACCTGACCACCAATCTCAGCGACTTCAACCTCATCGTCCCCTGCGGCATCCCCGACCATGCCGTCACCAGCCTTGAAAAAGAACTCCCACCCGAATCGCCCCTCCCATCGCTCGAAGCCCTCGCCAACCAGGCTTCGCGCCAGTTCGGACTTGTCTTCGACCAACCCGTTCTGGCCTTTGAGAATCTCGAAGCCCTGCGCGAAGCCGCGGCCCGCGACTTCCCCGCTCAAGACACGCCTTTGCAAATCCCTTCCGAAGTCCAGCGCCTCCGCGGCCGAGCAGACGCGCCCATCAAGGCCTGATCCACGCCCTGCAATTTATAATCCGGCTGGGGTCGGCCCGCCGCGGCCAGGTCCCGCAACACGGAGAGCGCGATCCATGCCAACCGATGTCGTCATGCCGCAAATGGGCGAGTCCATCTTCGAAGGCACCATCACCAAATGGCTGAAAAAAGCCGGTGACCCCGTCGAAAAAGACGAGCCGCTCTTCGAAATCTCCACCGACAAAGTCGATGCGGAAATTCCGTCGCCCATATCGGGCGTCCTGAGCGAAATCAAAGTCGGGGAAGGCGCGACCGTCACCGTCAACACAGTCGTCGCGGTCATCGCAAGCGAAGGCGAAGCCGTCGCTGAGTCGAAACTGCATGAAGCCGCGGACGGAAGTGCCGAACCCGTGGACTCGGTTGTGCCGCCGACTGCAATTTCCGCGGAGAAAGCCCCGTCTTCTGATTCGCCTCCTGGAAGTACCGCCGTGGTCATGCCGCAGATGGGCGAGTCCATCTTCGAAGGCACCATCACCCGTTGGCTCAAGAAAATTGGCGACGCGGTTCAGAAAGACGAACCCCTCTTCGAAATCTCCACCGACAAGGTCGATGCGGAAATTCCTGCGCCCGTCGCCGGCGTCCTCAGCGAAATCAAGATTCCCGAAGGCGCCACCGTCGAAGTCAATACCATCGTCGCCATCATCAACGATCCGAATTCCGCCGCGGCCACACCGGCCGCTAGCGCTCACCAGCCGGCAGCGCAGCAGAAGCCAACCCCGCCAAGCGAAGAGAAAGCCATCGCGGCCACGCCCGCTGTTGCCGCAGAACCAGCCTCGTCCGGGCCTCTCCGCTCCTCGCCCCTCGTGCGCCGCATCGCCCGCGAAAACAACCTCGACCTTCGCCGCATTGCCGGCACGGGCTCCGCCGGCCGCATCACCAAAGACGACGTTCTCAAGCATCTTGCCACGCGTGGTTCCGAATCCGCAGCGGCTCCGCTCACCAAAACCCGGCAGGCGCCACCGGCCGTCGTCTCCAATCTTCCCGGCCAAATCGTCCCACTCAGCCGCATGCGTTCCATCATCGCCGACCGCATGCGCGAGAGCGTCGCCACCAGCCCCCATGCCTACAGCATCTACAAGGTCGACATGACCCGCGTAGTCCGCCTTCGTCAGCGCGAGCGTGCGGCCTTCGAGCAGAAATACGGCGTCAAGCTCACCTACATGCCCTTCATCGCTGCGTCGGCAATCGAAGCGGTGCGCCAGTTCCCCATCGTCAACTCGTCACTCATCGAAAACTCCATCCACTACCACGCCAACATCCATCTCGGCATTGCTGTGGCGCTCGAGTGGGGTTTGATCGTGCCCGTCGTGCGCCAGGCAGAAACACTCAGCTTCGTCGCCCTCGCCCGCACCATGGCCGATCTAGCCGAGCGCGCCCGCACCAAAAAGCTCAAGCCGGATGAAGCCTCAGGGTCGACCTTCACGCTCACCAACTCCGGCGTCTTTGGCGGCGAGTTTGGCACGCCCATCCTCAACCAGCCCGAAGCAGCCATCCTCGCCATTGGCGGCCTGAAGAAAGAGCCCGTTGTGATCACGGATGGCGAGGGCGGCGACACCATCGCCATCCGTTCCATGCAGACCTACTGCCTCGGCTTCGATCACCGCCTCGTCGACGGCGCCGACGCCGGCAAGTTTATGACGGCCTTCAAAAATGCGTTGGAAACCTGGGACCGCGAGATCGGCTGACCAGCCACTCGACAGCGCTGGCGGGCAAAGCTATTCGGGCGACCGTAACTTCCGGATAGGCGTTGGTACGCCCGCGAGGTTCGTTTTTTAGTCCCGGAGGGACGATCGATATTAGCCCCGGGTGAAACCCGGGGAAGGGCGCCCCCAAAAGACAATACGCGCCCCGGAGGGGCGCGGCGACAAAAGCGAGTAATTTCCGGATTAGCGGTGATAAGGGCGTATCAGAAAATGGCCGGCCCTCCACGGAGGGAGCAGGGGCCTTCATGCCCCTGAAAGCAGCTTCATTATTTAAACGGCTTTAGCCGCGGGCCTTTCGTTTATGCTTCACAGGAGTCGCTGCGACAAATGCAAAGGCCGCCAGCATCATTGCCCACCCGCTGGCCTTTCCTTTCGCGCTTCCCCTTTCCGAATCACGGCTGGACGCGCAGTAGAACAAAGGAGAAAATGGCCGCGATGTGAGCACACTCATGATCGTGAGTGTATTGTCGCCAATCAAGAAGCTACGAAAAGCAACCGTAGATCCTTCGTCGCTCCGCTCCTCAGGATGACAATGTGTGAGAAGCGAGCTTGTTGCGGATTTCGATTGCGGAAAAGTTATCGGCACTTGACAAGTAATAAGCCTTGCCGATGTCGATGAGGCTCGGCGGCTCCAGACGTTTATGCTGGGGCTGGAAGGATGGAATCGAGAAGCCAGCTAGTCAATTCCTCCTGTGAGGTCACCGTGGGCATGAAGAATCTCGCCATTGCGGGCAGAATCCTGTTACGGCACCCGGCATTTACCATCACCGCAGTGCTGACCATCGCACTGGGAGTGGGTGCCGGCACAGCCATCTTCAGCGTGACCAATGCGGTGCTTCTGCGGCCGCTACCGTATAAAGATCCCGCCAAGCTGGTGTTGGCAGGCATGGATCTGCAAAAGCGCAATGTGCACGACCTGCCCTTTTCGAACGCCGACTACATCGACCTGAAGGACGGAACCAGGTCGCTCTTTTCCGACATGGCCGGCGTGTTTACCGGACGCTTGCTGGCTGCGCGCGAAGACGGATCGCCGGAGCAGATTCGTTTCGCAATTGCCACCACCAATTTCTTTGACGTGACCGGCGGAAAAATTCTCTACGGCCGCGACTTCAATGACCAGGACGCAGTGCCGCAGCCCGCGCCACCCGACGACCCGCAGAATGCGCCGCCTCCACAACTGCCACGCTTCGCAATCCTCAGTTACGAGTATTTCCAGCGCCGCTTCGGCGGCAACCAGTCCATCATCGGCCGCCCCATGACCTTCGCAAACGGCCCGGGGCCCATCGTGGTCGGCGTGCTGGCGCCTGGCTTTCGGCTCTACTTTCCGCCCTCGGCCGATGTTGAAGCCGCGCCCGATCTCTTTATCGCCAACCGTCTCGGCTATGACGCCGCCCAACGCAAGAGCTTCAGCATCCGGCCCATCGGCCGGCTCAAAGACGGCGCCACTCTGCTCGCCGCGCAAAGCGCCGCGGACGCCGTTGCAGCGCAAGCCCGCAGAGATTTTCCCATCTCCGGCACTGCGGGCTACGCCATTACGCTGGAGCCGATTCGCAAGCACCTGACGGCTGAAGTACGTCCTGCCATTCTCACGTTGATGGGCTCGGTGACGTTCTTGCTCTTGATCGCCTGCGCCAACGTGGCCAACCTGCTCCTGGTCCGCGCCTCCTTCCGCGAGCACGAGTTCGCCATCCGTGCGGCCATGGGCGCCAACCGCAGACGGTTGATTTACCCGCTGCTGACCGAGGCCTGCCTGCTCGCGGCCATGGGCACGGTGCTCGGACTCGCCTTGGGATGGGCGGGCATTTACGAATTGCGCGCGCTCGCTCCCGCCAACCTGCCGCTGCTGAATGAAATTCGCATCGATGGCGTCGTGCTGGCGTACACCGCGCTGGCCGGCCTGGCCGCTGCGGCCATCTTCGGCATTGTGCCTGCCCTGCGCGCTTCGCAGCCTGCGCTGATGAATGTGCTGCGCGGCACCAGCCGCACCGCCGGCCTGGCCAGCGGCGCCGGATTGCGCAACATCGTCGTAATGGCCGAGGTCGCGCTCTCGTTCGTTCTTTTGATCGGGTCGGGATTGATGTTCCGCAGCTTTCTCGATCTGCAGCGTATCGACCCCGGCTTCGATCCCCACAATATGCTCAAGTTCCAGTTGCTCGGTGCGCGGCTCGATGGTCCCACTCCCGAGGCGCGTGCGGCGGTAATGAACCAGGTCCAACAGCGCCTGCGCGGGATTCCCGGCGTTGAAAGCGTGACGGCATCGTTCCCGTTCCCGCTCACCGGCCAATTCAGCCCCATTCGCTGGGGAACGGAAGAGGCGCTGAAAGATCCCAGCCG
>PLTV01000389.1:0-5296 GCA_003164635.1 Acidobacteriaceae bacterium | reverse complement strand
ATCGGCGTGGTCGCACACCAGCGCACCACGTCGCTCTCTGAACCAGGTCGCGAGCAGGTCTACTTCACCGACGCTTTCCTTGGTTCGGGAGCAGTGCAGACCTGGGCACTGCGCTTCGGCGGCGATCCGTCCGGCAACTTCCAGGAGGTGCGTAACGCCATCAAGAGCATCGACGCGCGTCTGCTCGTCTCCGAAGAGGAGACAGCCGATTCCGTGGTCCATCGCGCCCAGGCCGGAACGCGCTTCTCGCTCCTGTTGATCGGCGTGTTTGCGGGAATCGCGGTGGCGCTGGCGGCGGTGGGCCTCTATGGAGTGCTCTCCACCGTCGTCCGGCAGCGCACTGCGGAAATTGGCGTGCGCATGGCCCTGGGGGCCGAGCGCAGCGATATTCTGCGCTGGATCGTCATGCAGGGGTTGCGGTTGAGCGTTGTCGGCATCGCGATTGGCCTTGTGACCGCGCTCGTGCTGGGGCGCGTCATCACCGCAATGCTGGTCGAAGTCAAACCCACAGATCCGGCAACCTTTGCGGCGGTCACTGTGGTCTTTCTCGTTGTCACCACCCTGGCCTCCTGGATTCCGGCGCGGCGCGCTTCTATTCTGGACCCAACCAAGGCACTTCGCGAGCAGTAGCGGCAAAAGTCATTGCAGGTTGACGTTTTCAAGGGTAAGGGCCTCAGGAGATACTGCGAGGGGTAGCAGTTCATCCAAGGAGAATATCGGTGCCGGATTCGCGGGTCGCAGTTCCCATAGCAGACTTTACCCGGACCATGAGGTCCCTCATTCCCCGCTACGCCTCCTTGCCCGATGAGCAGCTCATCGATGTCTTCGCTTCTGAAAACCCTCAATGCCGATTGCTTCGGCAAGGCGCCGATGTCACCTTGGAGAATCTGTCTTCCATTCTCGCAGCGGAAGCAGCGCGTAAGGTTGAAAGCGCTCCTCCACGCTCCGAGCCTGCGCCGGCTGCGGTTCCCATCCCCATCCCTCCCGTCCCGGTCGCTCTCAGTCCCGTCCTTCCCAGTCAGGTTACGGTGACCGAACCCATCGAGAGCGAAAAGCCCCGGCAAGACGCCGGAGACTCAGGCGAAACGATCGCTCCCAGCATTGCAATCTCCGGGCAGCAGGAGCAAAGCGATGCGAACGACTTCGAACCGAGATTGTCCAGCGTGGAACCGGACGAAGAGAAGAAGCGGCGCGTCCTCCCCTGGGTCTTCTCCGTCCTTGCTGCATTGGCTCTCGGTGGAGCCGTGCTGTATTACGCTCAGCACCGGCCTGTCGAAAATCAGAGCAGCAACCCGCCCGCACAAACGGCTCCTGTCACCGCTGCAAGTCCGCAAGACACCACCACACCGCCAACAGCTGTGCAGGAACATCCGCCTGCACCTGTCGCTGATCAAAGCCCGCAAGAAGCCACTGCTTCGCCGGCTGCCGTGCCGGAACATCCGCCGCAGCCCGTGACAACCGCCCCTTCAGAAGCCGTCAAAACCGAACCCACGATCGCCCTGCCCGCCTTGACCGTCGACCAGCTTTTCCAGCGCCTGCACGCACACAACGGCGGAGGAGATCTCATCGATAAACGAGTCCGCATCCGAGGGAAGATCGAGAAGTTAGACGAGAACGAAGTTTCCTTCGTCGGACAGGACGGCTCTTTGACGTATTGGTTCGATGTGCGAGGGCTTGGCGAGAACGATCTCCATTCCCTGAAAGCAGGCGATGTTGTCGAAGTCCTCTGCGCCTACACGGGAAACCGCGCCAGCACCGGAGATACCGTGATGAGATGGTCCTTCCACGGTTTTAAAATACGCAAAGCATCTTCCGAGTGAGGAGTCTCGCCAACGCCCGGCAGGGGGCCCTCCGCTGCGTAAACAAAACAGTCAGGGCACCGCATCCTTTTCCAGGCAGTTAAAGACGACCAGCCTCCGCCGCACCGCTGCGGCACGTCCAAATCATCGATTCCCTTTGGCTCGATTGTGAGCAACGCATAGCATTTGGCAGTTTTCGGCCGAGCTTCCGCCGCCCTTGCTCCATGCGGAAACGTGGTCCGCGTCCATTTCGTTGAGCTTATAGATTCTGCTCTTGTTCGCGTCGTGCCCCATTGCGCAGAGCGGGCAGTTGGATTGGCTCTTGGCCTCTGCCGCGCTCGTATGCTTCTCGTAGACCGCGTTCTTAGTGGCATCGTCGAACACGCGCACTTCCAGCAGCCTCAAATCCTGCTGGCCGCCGAGGATGAATTCGAATATCCCGCGTTTTTGCTTGATATAGGGATCGCCGTATAGCCGCCTCACTTCGGCAGACACCTTTGCTAGGTCGTAGGACTGGGAGTGATATTGCTCGTAGAGGTTGCCCCATTCCAGACCCTGCATCTCTTTTTTGACATCTTTGAAGATCGTTGAAACCCAGTCGATCACGCTGTTGAAGTAGGTCTTCAGCCCATTGATGTTCTTATCGTTGCGATGCTGGCTCATGTAGCTGCCAATGTGGCCCTCGCTCACCCAGTCCAGCGCGCGCTCCAGGAACTGCTGCCGGTTCGCGCTGCCCTTGACGTAGGCGCTCCACTTCTGGATGTTTGCGTTTTGGCTATTGCTAAACTCGGCCTTGGCCAGCGTAACGAACGGCCCGGAGTAGATGGCGTTCAAGAGCTCTTGATCGGTGAGAGGCACGCCTGCGATGTTGATAGTCTCAAACCACTGCTTGATCTCGGTCTCAGTGCCCTCGCACTCGTAGATCAGCAATTTCGAGGCCCAAATCTTGGCTTGTTGGTCAGCGGGCAGGCTGTCGAGGTACTTCGGATTGCTGTTATCCATGATCGGGAACTTGTTTGTAACGAACCTCCCGATACTGGTGATCCGTTGCTGGCCGTCAAGCACTTCGAACTTCTCGTCCCCGACTTTGTTGAAGTAGATCAGCCCGAGCGGATAGCCCTTGAGCAGCGATTCGATGACCGCCGCCTCTTTCTTGCCACCGCCGTCGGCGTAGATGTAATTGCGCTGGTATTCCGGCTGAATGGTGAGCTTTCCGCCCATCCCGAACAGCCCCTTGCCTTCCAGTTCGTTGTACACAAACCCGGCGCAGATGTCGGCGACGGTGATGTCGGTTCTTAGCGTGGCATTCACTTTTTCGCCCCTTTTGCAGACCGCGCACGGCGGCGGATGAAGATACGCTTGTATTGCTGGATGTAGTACCCGTCGTCGACGACGTAGTAGGTCTGGTCCGCCGGGGGCCGATCCACCTTGATGGCTGCGCCGTCGTTGAGCTTTGTCACGTTGCTTTTCTTTCCTGACTTGTCGATTTGAACTTGCGCTCCGTATTTCCTTGTCTGCAAGTGATAGCTCTTTTCGTAACCAAGAATCTCGAACTGGTCAGGGTTGTACTTGTCCAGGAA
Organism: Acidobacteriaceae bacterium; assembly: GCA_003164635.1. Taxonomy (GTDB): domain Bacteria; phylum Acidobacteriota; class Terriglobia; order Terriglobales; family Acidobacteriaceae; genus Telmatobacter. The sequence goes on along the minus strand of PLTV01000389.1, from coordinate 1,917 downwards.
GGTGACCGGAACGCCCATAACGCCGTCGTAGTCGCCGGGGATCGCGTCGGTGAAGGGCACTTCGATGGCGTCGTAGTTGTCGTATCGGTCGTATGCCGCCTTCCCATTGATCTCCTTGTGCTTGCTAAATCGCAGGTTGTCTTCCACGGTCATGAGGGGGAGTATCTGGTGCCGACGGCCGTGGTCGAGGTTTGTGTACCAGCGGACGCCCTTAACGCGGATGTACTTGACGCCATTTTCGTCGACGCGACACCCCGCCGCGTCCAGCGGATAGTGGTCTGGAACACGGAACTCGCGGTCGCCGCTGTGGATGGTAACGCCCATCCATAGCTTGTCGGCCTTGAGGAGCGGAAAGACCTCCTTGTAGGTGATCGCCTGGACGTTACCGATTATCAGGAACTTCTTCCCGTGGTCGACAAGCTGCGCGACGTATTCGCGAAAGAGAGAGAATGGCGGATTGGTGACGACGATGTCCGCCTCTTCCAGAAGGGCGATGCACTCGGCGCTGCGGAAATCCCCACCGGCGTGCTCATCGTCTCCTTTCAAGGCAACCCGGGCGGCCTTGTTGCGCTTGAGGAAGAGCTTCACGTCGTCTATGTTCGCCGCGCCGTCTCCGTTCTCATCTTTCACATGGTCGAGGGTGACAGCGAGTGCCTTGGGCTTCTGGCGCTTGCCATTCCCCTCGTTGTATTCGGGGAATAAGGTGCCCTGACCGGCGATGGGGGAACCGTCGTAGCTGGTGGTGACGAGTTTCTTGAGGCCGAGCTTGTTGAAGTTGGCGGCGAAGTACTTGAAGAAGTTGCTCTCGAATGGGTCGTCGCAGTTGCAGTAGACGAACTTGCCGCGGAAGGTGTCGGGGTCGAACTCCAGGTAGGCCTCGACCTCTTTCTGGATGTCGACGTACTGGGTGTAGAACTCGTCCTGCTTGGCTTTCTTCGCGTTTGACAACCCCAGGTTAGAAACACTTGCGACTCGGCTCAGAAGAATACCCCCAAAGGTGTCAACGTGTTTCGAAAAAGCTTTCCGCCGCGATCAGCCGCATCAATCCGATCCACCGTCGATACGCACGCCGGCCCGGTTCAGCCGCCATGAACTCGGAAGCGCAGGAAAGGCAGGTCAAGTATAGCTCCAAAGGTTTCCCCGCTCCGGTGCCAAGAAGACCAGCGGAGAGATCCTCGCCCTTGTTGGAATCAAAGTGAAAGATCTTGTTCCGTTCCGGGAGTCCTTGGGGTGGGCCGCGATCAGGATCAAAGGGTCTGCGGCTTTCTTTCGCATGGGCTCGAACACCGTCTTCGGCCACGGTCCTCTTCAATGACGCCAGCAACCCTGCGCAGAACGAATGAGAATTACAGCCAGGTCCAAGCGGCTGCGGCGTGTCAATTCGACAATCCAAGTCATGCCATCGCCGCAGAGGCCGAGTCTCGCTCCAAGGCTTTATGTTCGATTCATCTCGTCAAGCGTTTACCCGTCCGAATAAGCTATGCCCTGTCCAGTTCCAGGGCCCATCAAAATCCTATTTTGAAATTGCTTCGCAGGCCATGACGATGGAGCCAGAAGCACATGGATAGCGCCCTGAACCTCAACATCGTTTTTGCTGGAAAACTCCTACCCCACGCCTGTTAGACCTGGGTTCTCAACCATAACCCTCGCGGGACACACGAAGAACTCCTCCCCCAGAGTGCCCAACGTGTGTCCATTGAGGGGTACTACCTGACTAGAATTACCCGAAGGCCGTTGCTGCACAATCCTTCCTTGGTTTCCCCCGGTGATTACGTCTGCTCCGCGGCCTACGGTACTGCGGTGTCAATCAATCACAGCACGAGCCAAACAGATAGCTTGAGGTGTAGCGAGGCGGGGGGCCAGCGTCCGACTGTCCAAAAACATCGGGTGCCCCATGTCTCGCGTTGAGACCACGAA
>PLTV01000060.1 GCA_003164635.1 Acidobacteriaceae bacterium | reverse complement strand
TGAGTCAAATGGATACCCAGTTCTGTGCGTTACTTCGAAAGAACAATGACGCTTGATGCTTCCGGAATCGAGTAAGGAGATCCAGGCGCTTCAGTGATACTTGTCGGTGTAACCGTGTAGACGAATAACTTCCCGATGCCCAGCGCGTAGAGGTGGTTCGCTTTGTCCCAACCAAACTCCAGGAAATAGGTACCCGACTGGAGCAAACCTGAATAGTGAGTGATCGGTTCACTTCCATTGAAGTGAAAAACCTGGAAACCCTGTCCACCAACCGCCAGCAGCTTTCCCGAAGGGGAGATGCTGGTTTCGCTTACAGGAAAGAGGTCAGTGACGGGCATGTTCTTATAGGTGCTGCTCGTGGTTGCGTCGCCATTCGATGCGATTGTGTAACTGGCAAGCACATCGTTGCTCAAGACACTGAACTCGCCATCGAGGGGCACAATGGCGGCAGCCATATGATTGGATGGATCCATCGCAAGCGAATCCACGGTGTAGACGTATTCCGATCCATGCGTGGGCGGCAAATTTGCTGTGGCCGTTGAGTTTTCCAGCAATCCATTGCTTCCCCGCTTGTAGATGAGAATTCCTCCATCTTCTGTGTCATCGAAATCGACGTTGCTTCCCTGATAGGCAAATTTGTCGTTCGCTTCAAGGTTGACACCCAGCGGATATTCCTCGCCGTAGTAGATGTCCTCACTAACATTTCCAAGATACTGCAGGCTGCCGTTGCTCTCGATCTTGTATGACTGGATGTAGCCTGCGGTATCCGAGTTCACCACTTCCACGTAGATTGTCTTGCCTGCGGAATCAATCTGCATGGGTCCGATCGGCGCTTGCGGGTCTGGGTTATGAACCGTTGTATTCTCAGAGGCCACCTTCTCAAGCGAACCATTGGATGCGATCTTGAACGTATCAATGCTTGCGCCATTATCGTCGCCGCCGAAAAGGAATTGGGTGTTGACCGAAAGGCTGTTCACACCGATTCCAGCGTAGGGTGACCCCGGAACTGCGGTCAGTTGCCCGTTGGCTGCGGCCGCAAAGCCATCGATGTGCGTTGGCCGCGTCACGTATACATAAGCGACTGGCGAGCTGGAATCGGGCGTTACTTGATTGGACTGTGGATCGGTAGCTTGCGCACTGGCTGCCAACGCGCAGGCAGAAACCACCATAATGGCAGAGACTCGATAGCTGTAACTCATACGAAAATCCTCTCGGCTCGGTGCTGACCGGGGAAACCGAGCGCATCCTGAAAGTGGGCCCGGCGCGATGTGGCGGGCGCAAATGGGATCTACAAGAACAAAACGCAATTGGAGGCCAAGTTCCTTTTGAAGCCCTCACGCCCTCGATAGAGCCCGGCCGCTAACTTGTGTTGGCGAAAACGCAGGGTCAATTCGGAAACGCGTCCCCGGTTCCTGCCAATTGCGCATGGAGCACTCGCTCAAAACGGATCAGCGCCACCCATTGGCCCTGGTCCTCCTTCTGCCAGATGAGTTCGCCGCCAAGCATTTTGGCAATGCCGTCGGGCGGCAGGTCGTGATGCATCCCAAAGAACTGTTCGTTCAAAGCATCGCCTTTGCGGCCCAGGCTCAGCAGGGGATGGGGCGGATCGTACTTGGTGGAGAACACGAGGGCGGTAGAAAACTTCCATGGCTCCTGGGCCGCGCGCTCGATCTGCTGTTGGGTGAAATCTTCGATGGGATCCACTTCCCAGGCTTGTTTCACGTAGCCGAGTTCCGGGCGCTTCAACTCATCGCTCACGGGCCAGGCGGTCAGGACTGCCGAGCCCGGGTAGCGCTTGCTCAATTGCGCGATTGCCGCCTGGTGCAGACGGATTACGTGGGCATACGCGAGGTTGTCTTCCGGAGCGAACCCATACGGCGGATTCACGAACAGTCCGACAACGAACGCCGCCATCGACAAGACCGCAAGCCCCTGCCAGAACGGGACTCGCCGGTAAAACGTGGTGACGGCGATCAAAAGCACAAGTGGATACATGGGCAACAGATAACGAGTGAGCAGTGCGCCGCCCAGCACACTGAACAAGAGCGCATTCACCAGCAGGAGAAGAAACATCCGTTGCAGCGCGGGTACAGCAATGTTGGCGCGGTGCCGCCCGGCGGCATCGCGACGCGGATCGAGCAAGAGGGCGGCGATCGTGAGCATCACCGGCACAAACAGATTCATGTGCGCAGTTAAATGCAGAATGCGATGACCGAACGCAGCCAGAAAACGAATTGGATCGAGGTTCGCCTGCGCGTTGTAGCGCAAGAATTCGGGGTTTCCAAACAGGAATCCTGTTTTCAGGTAGTGCCAACCGTACCATGCGGCAAGTGGAACCGAGCATGCCGCAAGCAACGCCGATTCCCCCCAAAGCCGTAATCGCTTCGGCCCCTGGGCGCGAATTCCCTCGACCAGGTCAATCGCCGCCAGAGCCAGCGGAATGGCAATTGCCGTTTCTTTGCACAAGGCGGCGGCAGCAAACCACAATGCTGCGGCGCGCGGGTTTCGGTCCTGCCGAGGAAGGGCATACACCAACCCCCACAGCGTGCAGGATGCCGCAAAGATGTCAGCATGCGCCAGCGTGCTTTGAGCAAACCAGATTGGATAGGTCGCGGTCAGCACAACGGTCCAGAACGCGACGCTCGCATTGCCAACCAGACGCATGGCAAGCCGCCATACAGCCAGCAGCCCCATGGCCGCCACCATCAGTACGGCTTCGCGCGTCACCTCGGGATAAAAGCCTGAAACCTTCCACCAGATGGCGAGGTAAATGCTCGGAAGAGGCGGATGGGCGTTGGTCAGCGTGCTAATCGGAATCAGAGAGCCCGTGCGAAAAAAATCCCACGCCGCCGGTATGTAATACCCGGCTTCATCCCAGTAATAGGGCAGACGCAGCAGCGTAAAGTGAGTCGCGTAGAGCGCCGCAAACACCACCGGAAAGATCATCCACAGCGGCAAAGGCGCATCCATCCGCGGCCGCATCAGTTGAGTCAAGCGCAATGGTTCGCTCCCTGCGGTAGGCAAGTATGGCCAGGCTCAGGCTCTCTGATTTCTGACCACTGATCTCTGACCCCTGTTTCAGTTCACGGGTCCTTGCGGAAAGGCCGGCCCGCGCGGTTCCAGGTTCAGTGTTCCGAACGCCTGTTCGTATTGGGAGAGGTTCTGCCCCAAAACGTTCCACAGCGCCTTGGCCTGTTGCGGACTTAGAAAAATTGCCTGGTGATTGCGGATGTTGACCTGGTCGGGCGATTCGCTGGAGGCCAGCCCGAACACAAGCTGGAAGTCCCAGACACTGACGCGAACCTGGACGCTGTTCGCATACGACTCACGGTAATCGGCTGATTGTGCAAGATTCAACTGGGGTTGTTGCGCTGGGCTCATGATTTGACCAGATTACTCCCCCCTTCCACAATCCGGCCAGTTGTCACCGAACTCCGTCTTCTGCCTGCATTTCATTCGCTCAATCCTGGCCTCGTTCCGCCCTTCGGGCGAGCCTCTGCGCTGCTCCAATCGGGCCTGCCGATCACCTGAAAGTGCCATTAGTTCAAACTTGAGTAACGCATATACTCGGTTCTGCATAGGGCGGTAATCGTCTCTGTGATTACTTTCGGGCGTTGCCACCGAGCCTGAAGAATTGGCGGTCTATATGCGGAAATTGAAGGACTTGAATGGTCACATTGTGCCTGAATTGAAGAAGACATACCCTCAGTCGGGCAGTGTCATGAGCCTTGGGATGGCCTTCCCCGGAACTACGGCCGCTTGTGCTGAGTTCGCTCAGCAGGCAAACTCAATTTCCAACCAAAATCGTCATCCTGCCGCCGAGGCCTTCACCCGGCTTAATACACCGCGCTGCCTTCGCAGCGGCATAACCGCTCTTTTTGCACTTTTCTTCTTATCTTTCGGCGCCAAAGCACAGAACGTCTTTTCCACTCCCGAGCCCATTGGCAGCACTTCCGGTGCTCAAACCGTGACTGTCCCCGCGAGCGCTACGGGCACAGTGGCTAAGGTTGAAGTAATCACGCGCGGCGTGAACGCTCTTGAATTTGCCAAAGGCGGCGGGGTTTCGAGTTGCGAATCCGCAGGAGTGACCGCAGGCGGAACGTGCACGGAGTCTGTCACCTTTGCGCCAGCATATCCCGGGGTTCGCACCGGCGCGGTGGTGCTGCTCGATCTCAACAACAACGTGCTCGGCACCGGCTACGTATCAGGTATCGGCCAGGGCGGGCTCGCCGTTCTGTCCCCAGGCAATACGATCACCATCGCCGGAAAATACCGCGCCTGGACTTCAACCCAGGACGGCGTCGCCGCCACCGTTGCTAATATCGATCAGCCCGCCAGCATCGCATTCGACGGCGCCGGCAACATGTACATCGCCGATAGCGCCCACAACAAAGTCCGCATGGTCTGCTTCAGCGCCACAAGCGCAACAATTGCCGGAACCACGTGCTCCGGGGCAAACATCATTACCACCGTCGCAGGCACAGGCGACAGCGGCTACAAGGGCGACAACGGCCCAGCCAGCGCGTCGACGCTCAGTTCCCCCACAGGTATTTCCATCGACGGCGCAGGGAATCTTTTCATCGCAGACACCAGCAACAATGTCATCCGCGAAGTGAATTCTGTAACCGGCATCATCGCCACAGTCGCCGGCAACGGTACGTCCGGATACGGCGGAGACGGCCTTGTGGCTACCAATGCGAGCGTTGAACTCGATGGCCCTACCGGCATCACTGTCGATGCTTCTGGCAATCTCTACATCGCCGACACCGCCAACCAGCGCATCCGCCGGATTGATGCTGTAACCGGCATCATCACCACCGCGGCCGGCAACGGCAACCCCAGTGGTCTTGGCGACGGCAAGGGCACGTATTTCGGAGATACCGGACTCGCCACAAATGCCGGCCTCAGCCTCCCCTACGCGGTTGCGTTTGATCCCAGCGGCAACATGTACATTCCCGACTCCGCCAACCACCGCATTCGTGTCGTAGCGGCGGTCGGCGGCGCCATCACGGCAGCCAGCACCATCAACACCATCGCCGGCACAGGCGCCGGCGGCAATGCCACCTGCCCAACGGGCCCCGCCATTTCGCAGACGCTGAATACGCCGTCGGGCGTGGCCATCGACGCGGCCGGCAACATCTACATCGCGGATACGCAGGACTCCTGCATTCGCAAGGTCAATTCCGCCACGGGCATCATCTCTTCCATCGCCATGAACGGCGCGACCGCCCTCAGCCTCGCCGGCGCCGTCGATCAGGCACAGGTCTACGCCCCCATCGGCATCGCCGTTGACGGGATGGGCAACGTCTACTACGCCGATTTTTATTACATGATCGTCGACGAAATTCAGTCCAACACAGCGGTTCAGGATTTCCGTGCTACGCCCGTCCGCCAGGGAAGCCAGTCGACTTCGCCCCTGCTCCAGGGTCTTGAGAATGACGGCAACGCACCGCTCGATCTGAGTGCATTCACTGCAGTCTCAAACTCCGCGGTCAGCAACAGCGCAACCACCTGCAGCTTGTCGAACCCTTTCACAGAAGATGCCGACTGCTCGATCGGCGCACTGTTCGCGCCACAGTCCGCCGGCAATCCCCTGCTCGGCACCATCAGCGTCACAAACACGAGTTTGGACACGCCGCTGAGCATTGTCTTGATCGGCGATGCCACAGCCGTCAACTCCACCTCCATTACGCTCGCGTCAGCGCCGAACCCGTCGGAGTTCAACCATCCCGCCAGTTTCACGGCAACAGTCTCCACCGGAGCCAACACAGGAAGCCTGACGGGTACAGTGACCTTCTCCGATACCTTCAATAGCGTCACCACGCAGTTGGGCGCGCCCATCGCCGTAAACGCCTCCGGCGTGGCGGCTTTGTCTTACAGCACTCTCGCAGTCGGAGTTCACACCGTCTCCGCCGTGTACAACGGGGATCCCACGCACTTCGCCTCCACTGCGCCAGCTACCGTCCAGCAGACTATCTATGAGGCAACGAGAACCGTACTCACCGCCGCACCTTCCAGCCCGTCGGCGATTGGCGCGAATGTCACCTTTACGGCAGCCGTATCTGTCACCGACGGCGGCGCCTTCCCGCTGGATGGCTCAGTGACGTTCACTGACAATGCCGTGGCCTTCGCCGGCAACACAATTCCGATCGTCGGTGGCGTCGCCACTTTTACAACCAACGCACTAGCTCAGGGCGTGAACACCATCACGGCTACCTACGCACCCAACACGACCAATCTGATTCAGGGCAGCACAACATCCATTTCGCAAGCCGCGCAGACCCCTTCGACTATAATCCTCGGTTCGAATCCAAATCCGAGCATCTACGGAAATTCCGTCGCCTTCACCGTCACAGTTCCAACGGTTGGTTCCACCGCGGCCACAGGGAGTGTCAACATTTCCATCGTTCCGGTTGGCTCATCCACGGCTGTCGCGACTCTACCTGTGACGCTCAGCGGAAACCCCGGTGTAGGCTCTGCCTCCATCTCCACGCTCGCCGTTGGGACCTACAGCGTTACCGGACACTACGCTGGTGACAATAACTATGCGCAGGGCACCTCTGCGCCCATAACGCAAACCGTCAATGTTGCGCAAACCGCCACGGCCCTGACGGCCGCGCCGAACCCAGGGATCGCCGGCAAAGCAGTCGCTCTTACGGCAACCGTCACGGTTACGCAAGGCACCGCAACGCCGACGGGCTCAGTGCAATTCAGTGATACGTTCAACGGGGCCACCACGAATCTCGGCTCGGCGACCGTAGGCTCGAACGGTAAAGCGGTTCTCAGCCCGGTTCTGGCGCCCGGCGCTCACGCCATCGTCGCAACGTATGGCGGCGACAAGAACGATAACGGCAGCAGCGGCTCGCTCGCCTTGGCTGTCATTCAAGCAACAACGACGGCCAGCCTCACCGTCACTCCTAACCCCGCAATTGTCGACGGTATCATCACCTTTTCCGCAACGGTCAGCGGCAACGGTGGGACGCCCACTGGCACCATCAGCTTCCTGGCCGGCGCCACCACGCTCGGAACCGCAACGCTGAGCGCAGGCAACGCCCAAATCACCAATGCGACACTCGCCGCGGGCACCTATTCCATCACGGCCGTTTACCAGGGCGACGCCAACGACGATGCAAGCACTTCGGCCGCGGTGTCTCTTGTGATCGGAACCATTCCAACCGCAACCAATATCAGCACCACCGCGACATCTGGAAGTAGCTCTCAAACCATCTTGGTCTCCAACGTAGTGGATGAAGGTGTGACGGGCGTCATGCCCACCGGCACTGTGACATTCACCAGCGGTACCAGCACGATTGGGGCGGCGACTTTGAACTCCAGCGGCGTTGCAACCTTGAGCCCCGATCTTGCTACGGGGAACTACACCATCATTGCCACCTACAGCGGCGACGCACTGCATAGCCCTTCAACATCCGTTGCGCTGCCCATTACGGGCGCGGGAACCTCTTTCAATTTGGTAGTGAATCCCACTTCGGTAAGCGTGCAGACCACGCAGAGCACAACAGTCAACGTCTCCCTCTCTTCGATCAGCGGATTCACCGATACAATCGGGTTGGGATGCGTTACCGTCCCGGCGGCTGTGAACTGCCATTTCTCGTCCGGCGACGTCAACCTTGCGGCGAATGGTTCACAGACCGCGCAGTTGGTTATCGACACAAACAACCCGCTTGGCGGCGGAACGTCCGCGATGTTGCAGAAGCCGGCAAAACACAATATGGAGCTAGCGGGGCTCTTCGCTCCTTTCAGCCTGCTGATGGGCTGGATGTTGTGGAGCTTCCGCAAGCGCCATGCACATCTGCTGAGCCTGGTGCTCCTGTTGGTACTTTCCGGCGCCGCCATGATGGCGACGGGGTGCTCGGCAGGCTTCAGCCAAAGCTCCGCGGCTCCTGGAACGTATGCGCTTCAGGTTGCTGGAGTCGGCAAGAACAGTAACGTAACCCAGTACGCAACCATTACGCTGACGATCACGAAATAGGGCCTGCATACAAGCAAAGCCGCAACCTGGTGATCTTGAACTGGAGTCGTGGGATCAGGTGTTTGAGGCCTCGAAGTTGAGAGCTCAGAAAACTACGATCTCCGCGGTCGTGACGGCAGGACGAAAACACAGATGAAAAACTCGAAACAATCCGGTAAGGCGCGAGTCGGCGGGGTCAAGCATCTCGTTTGCCGTCCCGCGGTCTTTGCCGCCGTCCTGGCTGTCAGCTTCGTTGGGTTCCTGCGTCCTGCGTCCGCGCAAGTTGTCTATTCAGGTGACGCCGGTGGTTTCACGCTTTCGGCCGGAGGCGCTGTCACAGGCGAGAAGGTTGGGTATGGCGCACAAAAGCTGCTTGGCGCCACTGCCTGGGTCGATGCGGATACACGCCGCCGCATCGGTGTAGAAGCCGAGGCTCACTGGATGATCTTCCATCAGACCAATGAGGAACACGCGACCTTGTGGCTGGCGGGGCCGCGGTATCACTTCACCCGTGACCGGCTTCAGTTCTATGGCAAAGGCCTGGCTGGCCTGGGCCAGTTCAACTATCCCTATAACTACGCAACGGGATCTTACTTTGTTGTCGCCGGCGGCGGTGGGGTCGATTACCGCTGGAAGCACCGCATATCCATACGCGGAGACGTCGAATACCAATACTGGCCCCAGTTCACGTACGGAGCCATGAGCAGCTACGGCGTGAGCGTGGGCGCGGCGTACCACATCTTCTAAACGAATTCTTCGCCGGAGTGCGAGACGCGGGGTTTAGCGGTCGAGCGCGAGCGAAAGAACCGTGATGTCGTCTTCCTGTCCAAACCGGGCTGCGGTCTCGGCAATCGTATGGACGTCACTCAAGACAAGTTCTGCCAGCCGTTCAAAACCCAGAAGCTCTCCTGAGGGAGACGTTGCTTCAAGAACCCCGTCGGAAAGGAGGACGAGGTGTTCTTCAGCGGCGAGCTTGCCGTACACGCATTCGTATTCCTGATCGGGCGCAAGCCCCAGCGGAAGCGCCGGCGGAGTTTCAAGTTCGCGCCCCGATTGATAAGGCGCAATGTGCCCCGCGTTGGCAAGCACGTATTCGCCCGACAGCGCAATACGCATGCAACAGGCAGTGGTGAACCCGAGTTGTCCCTGGGCGATGAGCACGTTGTTCAGGCCGGATAGGATTTCGCCTGGATCGTGCGAGGTGGCAGCGCCTAATGCGCCGAGGATCACGGCCACACGCATGGCCGCGGTCAATCCCTTGCCGGAAACATCGCCGACGATTGCGAGCAGTGAACCATCGGGAGCCGGAGAAACAAAGAAGAAGTCGCCGCCCACCTCGCTAGCCGGCAAGTAAACCGACTCTACGCGGAACCCCGGCGTGGGCCGTGATGCATTCTGGAGTAGCAACTGCTGAACTGTGCTGGCCGCGTGCAGTTCTGCCGCCATGGCCGCGCGCGCCCGTGCCGCATCCACCATTTCCGCGCACAGGAGCGAATTGGCGATGGCCGCGCCGGTTTGCAGTGCGATGGTGTTGAGCAACTTCAGATCTGCGGTCGAATACGATGCTCCTGCTTCAACACTGGCCAGTGCAATTAGACCGACCGTTCTTTGACCGGCGCGCAGAGGTGCGCAAATCAGCGCCTTCAGGTGGTGTTCAGCGCCCACGGCGCGGGGATCAGAGGCGCAGTCGTTCACAATCTCCGCAATACCCTTCTCAAGAATGGACGCGGCGAATTGCGAATCGGGCGCGAGCGGGCCTGTTTTCGCCGCGGAAGTATTGTCGTCTGGGCCGAAGCTTCCCGCGCCTGCGAGCGGACCATCTGCTTTCTCCATCACAAGAATTCCGCCGTGCGTGGCCGCAATCAGACGTCGCGCCTGGGCCAGCGCTGAATCTCCGACCGCCGTGAGGTTGAGCAGCGCCGCAAGCTGCTCAGAGAGCTGCTCGATCAGGTGCACTTCGCGATAAAGATGCAGAACTTCGGAAGCGAGCGCACGGCCTTCAGATTCCCTGCCCGCGAGGTAGGCAAGCAGCGTGGCCAGGGTCGTCGCCGGCCCTTGCGGTCCGCTCACGAATCCGAGGGTCTCTTCTTGAACCTGAACGGGCACTCGAGTTTCGTTCACTGCGCTCGGCGAAGACGGCTGACCGAGCAGAGTTTTGCCGCCAAAGTCGATCACACAGGTGTTGCTTCCCAGGTTTTCGTAGAGAGCCTTGAGCACGCCGAAACTTCCCGCCCGCGGACTGAGAAGAGTTCGCAGTGTCACGCTCGCCATAGGCTCACAATCCGCCCGTGGCAAGACCCAGAACCGAGCGAGCCTGCGCAACCAGCGCGTCCGGGTCGAAGGGTTTGGTCATGTAGAGGTCGGCTCCCACCTCGAGGCCGCGCTGCCTGTCGAATTCCTGCCCCTTGGCGGTGAGCAGAATAATGTGAATATGTTTCAATCCCAATTCGTTCTTGACGGTGTTGCAAACATCGAAGCCGTTTTTTCTGGGCATCATCACGTCAAGAAAGACGAGGTTCGGCTCCTCGGCCTGAATCGTCACAAGCGCTTCTTCGCCGTTTGTGGCCGTAAAAAGCTCGACCCCGTCGTCTTCAAGTTCCTCGAGGGATTGCTGGATCAGTGTGCGCAAGTGTGGTTCGTCGTCGACAATGAGAATCTTTTTCGTGGTCATTGATAGATAAGGAAGAGGACGTTCTCCATGCCTTTCTCGAAGCGCAATGAGCGGACCGCTTCGTCAGTCGAGAGGAGCGAATTGAGGATAATGATGTCGGGTTTGGAGACCACCGCGCGCGAAACCAGTTCGGAACCATTCGATTCCACCACTTCGTAACCGCGGGTCTGCAGCACGTCAGTGAGTGTGCGGATGGTGGAAACATCCTCATCGACGACCATCACTTTTTTCTTTGATTTGCCCTGATCGAGAAGCGTATCGACTTCATGAAACAACGACGCGGTATCGATTGGCTTGGTCAGATACCGGTCGACGCCCAGGCGGAAGCCGCGCTCCTTGTCTTCGACAATGGACAGAATGATGATGGGAATGTCCATGGTAGCCGGATCGTTCTTCAGCACGGCCGCCACGTCGAATCCGTTCATCTCCGGCATCATCACATCGAGAATCACCAGGCTGGGGCGTTCTTCGCGAATGAGCGCGAGGGCCTTGCGGCCATCCTCGGCCGTACGCACCACGTAGCCGGCTTCAGTCAATTCCTGTTGCAGCAAGGAACGAATGTTCGGGTCGTCGTCAACGACGAGCACAAATTTATCGCTTGACTCGTGCGCCGGTACACGCTCGCGCAACTGCCGCACGAGCGATTCAATATCAACCGAACGACGCGGGGGAAGCAGCTCGAGTTGCGCGGACTGAAGTGTGACCGGAAGCGTGAAAGAGAACGTGCTTCCCTTGCCGGGCTCGCTTTCGACCCACAGCCGCCCGCCATGGTACTCCACAATCTCTTTGCAGATGGGCAGTCCGAGGCCCGTGCCCTTCGGCTTGTCGGTCAGGGTGTCGCCCACCTGCTTGAACTTCTCGAAGACCTTCTGCTGATCTCCAGGCGCGATGCCGATTCCAGAATCAGTGACGCCGACTACGATATCTTCGCCCTGCAAATGCGCGGAAAGCTTGATGGAACCGGAGTCGGTAAATTTGACCGCGTTGGAGATCAGGTTGATCACCACCTGGATGAGTCGATCCTGGTCTCCGTTGATCGCGGGAAGTTCAGGCTGCAGGTCGCGAACGAGGGTGAGTTTTTTCACTTCGAACAGCGAAGCTGTCGCTGCGATGGCGCGTTCGATGACGTCGGCAATCGAAACGCTGGCCATGTTCCAGGTGAACTTGCCGGCTTCAATCTTCGCCAGGTCGAGAACGTCATCAATCAGCTTGGTCAGCCGCTCGCCCTCGCTCACGACAACATCGAGATTCTCAATGACCTGGCGCTTCGCCTGCTGCACCTTGCGGTCTTCTTCGGGGATCATGGGGAAAAGCCGCTCTTCAAGTCGTCTGCGAATGATTTTGGCGAATCCCAGGACAGATGTGAGCGGGGTGCGCAATTCGTGGCTTACCGTGGAAAGGAACGAGCTCTTGGCGGCGTCGGCTTCTTCGGCAGACGCGCGAGCCTGGCGCGCATCTTCAAAGAGTCTGGCGTTATGGAATGCCACGCCCACGGCCGACGCGATTGTGGACAGGAGACGCTCGTCGGCTTGGGTGAAGCGGCCTTCCTGGTCAGTGGATTGCACGCTGATGACGCCGATGCTCTGTCCGCCCGAGGGGATGGGCACGCCGAGGTAGGAAGCGGTTTGGCGGCCAATCTGCTCAATGCCGAGCTTGGCTCGATTGCGGTCCATATCCTCATTGATGAGCAGAGACTGGCCGGTGCGGATGATCTGCGAGGTAAGGCCTGCGCCGAAGGGCCGCGGCTGGGCGTCTTCTCCAAAACTGTAGGGGAATTGCAGCATCATGGTCGCGCGATCGAGCAGCGCAACGTAGGCAATAGGCGCGTGAAACAAATCGCGCACCTGGTCGCCAACGAGTTGGATGAGGCGATCTTTGTCAAGCTGTGTAGCAAGCGCCTGCGTGATGTGATTAATGGTCACCAGTTCCGCGGCGCGTTCGCGCACCTCGCGCTCCTGCTCGTTGATGACGAGATAGGCATTGGCGTTGTCGAGCGCGATGGTGGTGTACGCGGCGAGATTCTCAAGCAGGCTCAGGTGCTGGTCGGTGTAGGCGTTCTTCTTGAAGCTCTGAATGCTGAGGACGCCCAGCACTCTTTCTTGCGCGATCAGCGGTAGATAGATCATGGATGCCGGCGGCTTCGCTTCGCTTCCGTCTTCGAGCGTACCTCCCGTATGTTCGTAGTTGGCAATGTACTGCGAGGATTCCTTCGCCACATCGTTCAGCAGGATGGGCCGGCGATGATCGATACACCACACCGCGAGTTGATTCTTGTCCTCGGTGCTGCGGGTGTAAGGCGCATAGCGCTTGCCGTTTTCAATCGCCAGCGTGTATTCGATCACCTTACGTTCAGCCCGATAAAGACCGACGCCGAAGATGCTTGCGTCAACAATCTGGTTTACGCGCTCATAGAGCTTGAAGAGGATCGTATTCAAGTCGAGCGAGGCGGTGATCTCTTTTCCGATTTCGCTCAACAGCTCAATGCTGTCTTTCTGCGCTTCAATTTCGGCGGCCTGCGCGCGGATCTCCTGTGTGCGCTCGCTGACCGTGGCTTCAAGAGCCTTTGCCTGCGCTTGAAGCGCTTCGGTCTTGCGTTGTGCCTTTCTACGCTCGTACCTTCCAATGAAGATCCACGCGAGAATCCCCTGCAAAAGAAAGAGCAGAACATACACAAAGTAAGCCAGCGTGGTTCGGTACCACGGCGGAAGAATCGTGAATGCGTAGGTGGCTTCTTCGCCTTTACGCCCGTCATCGGAACGCGATTTCACCCGGAAGGTATAGCTCCCGGGGCCCAGTCCGCTATAGTTCGCTTCCCTCTGCTTGCCCCAGACGGACCAATCCTTGTCGGCGCCCTCGAGCAGATACTGATATTCGGTTGCAGAAGGATTCTCATAAGCGAGGGCCGCGAATTGGAAACGAAGGTTGTTGCTTCCGGGCGGCAGGCGCAAGTCTTTCGCACCCTCGGCAGTTACGCCGCCGAACACGACTTTTGGTCCCGCGTTCACCTGCCGCACGAGTGTTGGAAATGACTGCTGCGTGCTTTGAGTCGAACGTGGAGTGAATCGGATCAGGACTTCGCCGGTGACCCAGATCGAATTATCAAGATCCTGGCGGAAGTAATAGACGCCATAGCGGTCGAGCCTGCGATAAGAGTCCTCGTCCACCCGCCAGCTTCCATCAGCTTGCTTGGTGAACAGGCCGATGCGACGGCCTTCGGTAGAGGTCGTCACCGACCAGAAGCTCCCGTCGGAGCTCAGATCGTCTCTCTTCAATGGAAGCAAACCGGCCGATGCGTCTGGAAAATCGAGAGGAAGAAGGAAGCGATTGTCGACGACAAACTTGTGGGATTGGGGGTCCCAGCGTAAGAGGTCCCTGGCACGATCGACCGCCGCGAAGATGCTGCCTGCAACGAAACCCACGCTCACCGTACCGTCAGAAACGCCTGCGTCTTTTCCGATTTCTTCGAATTTGGAATCCTTCATGCCGGAAGGCGCAACCGTGATGCGAAGCACCTTGCCTTTGCCGCCGCTTGCCCACACGATCCCGTCGGGGTCTTCGACGAGGTACCGGGCTTCATACACGGCGTGCGGCAGCCGACCTTCGTCAATCCAGGAACTCCCATTCCAACGCATAGAGCCAACTGCATCGGAATGGCCAATGAAGACGCGGTCAGGGGTCTTTTGCGATTGCAGGATCGCATAGGTCTGCTCGGTTGGGCCGTGGACCGCGGGCATGGCAGGGACCAACTTGTCTCCTGCAACTCTCAAAACCCCATCGCTGGTGGAAGCCAGCAGTTGATCGGGAGTTTTGCCCGCGGGATCTTTGAAGGCCATCAGGGTCCAACCCTGATTCGCACCGGTGACGGGAACGAACTCGGGCCGGCCCGTCTGCTTGTCGGGCACAAGGCGGGCTACGGCGTTGGAACCCACCGACGAGGCATAGATGCTTCCCTGAAAACGAATTGCATCGAGGTCGCCGTCGCGCAGGAAGATGGAGAGCGGCGAGTTCACTTCAGCGCGCGAGATTCCGGTGTCGGTGCCCAGCCACAAAGCGCCTGCGCGGTCCTGGTAGCAACTGAGAACGCCAGAGCTGTCGAGGCCTCCGCCCTTTTCGATGATCTGCTGGAGCTTGCCGTCGTGCGAGAGAATGACCGCCCCGCCGGAAAGAGTCGCAATGCAGAGGCTGCCGTCGGCGAGAACGATTGAGGTATATACCTTGTGCGCCTTTAAATAGTCGTCTGCCTGTGTCGGGAACGGCGTAACTTTCGCGCCGTCGTAGAGAGTAAGCAGCCCGTCGCGTGATGAAACCAGGATGCGATTGTCGTCGTATGGGTGGAGGAACAGCTTGCTTGAGCCGTTGTAGGCATCACCGCCCGGCACCGTGTGCAGTTCATCGCCAACGATCTCCTGCAAGCCGGCCCCTGCCTGCGCGGTATAGGTGTGCCCGCGAACTTCTGAGAGCGCCTGAAATCTTCCATTTGGCTCGGTTGGCGACCAGACTTGCATGCGCTGGCCGTCCCACCGGAAAAGAAGTTCATAAGAGCGGAAGAAAATGCCTTGCGGTGTGGGAAGTGTTTGCCAGACGCTTGTGAAGCCGCGGGATTCCGCAGGCACTTTGTCAAGGATGGAGACAAAATGCATGGACCCCGTTGCGTCGGGGGCAAGATAGCCGAAGTCCGCGTTGGCGCCCACCCAGATTTTGCCCGAATCGTCCAGTGCCAAAGAGCGGATCACGCTGGTTGGGGTGAAGATTTTGCGCCAGGTGACCCCGTCGTATTCCAGAATGGTGCCACCCGAAATGCCGACGTACAGAAGGCCTCGGCGATCCTGGAGAATGGCCCACGTCTCGGGATAGAGGCCAATATCCTTGGTATTGAAGTTCTGGACGACCGGCAGCCCGACCTCTGCGCCGGCAGGGGTAGAGTTCTTCTGCGGTGTCGATGGGTTGGGCTGAGCGAAAAACTGCGTTCCAGCGAGAAGCAGGAGCACGGGCACGGCGCATCGACGGCGGAGATCGTCAAGAACGGACAAGTGAATTCCCAGACTTCTGAATCAGCGGTGAGGAAATGAAGTGACCCTTGGGGGAAGGCAGGCTGGCCGCATGGTACCACGCGGAATATCGATGCGCAAGGCTATAAGTAAGCTAGGGTTAAGAGCCGCCTGGGGATTGATCCTGGTGCCGGAATGGTGCCGGAATGGGGCCGGAATGGGGCCGAAGATAGCGGCAGACAATGAGTCAGCCGCGGACAAGTGAATCACTTCCGCTGTTGCGACGGGATTTTGCTGGATGGATGGAGTGCCTCAGACAGGAATGGGAAGCCGATTTTACGAGCGCACGGCCCTGATCGCGACTCGCCGAAAGCGAAGCCGTGGCAATCAGGTTCGAGTCTCGATTACGCCCTCGAATTCGGCGCCGGACTGACTCGACCCGGAGCACGCCGGCCTGCCGGTCCCGCCGCGGAATTGGTGGAGGGCGGGGCGGTACGTTGTGCGACGGATGAGGCGTGAGAGCCGGTCACATACGTCAAGTCGTAAGCCGATACTTCCTGCTCGATGTAGTCCGGCCCGTGAAGGTCAAGATGCTTCAGATCGACCATGGAGCCGTTGTGCACAACGCGCACGATCTCGAACTCTCCAAGGAATCCAGCCAGTCGGACGCGATCCCCGATGCAGGGCTTTTTCAACGGTGTGTACATGTTGAAATCATCAAGGCAGGAAGGATTCGGTACCATCCCACGAAAGCTTCAACCGGGCCTCCACCATTTCGCCAGCATGGTCTTAGCGGACTGCGGAGGAGGCGTCGAACAGCCATTTTGCCGGTCTACACTTCAGTTACTGGAAACTCTCCGATCGGGAAAGACTCCGCAACCCATCCGGCCTCGGTATCATAACGAGAGAGGCGATGGAAACGATTTCTTTTCGCCGCAGATCTCCTGAGCTTCTCCAAGTCAAATTGGGATTTCAAACGCAAATGAGAATTCGTTCCTTGTCCCTGTTGGCCACCGGTTGTGTATGGCTTGCGATTTGTTTGAATTCTTCCACTCTCCGCGCTGCTTCGCGCCCGCCCAACCAGGATGCGAGCGGCCCGGCGCAGAATCAGCCGGGCTACAAAGCGTATGCGGCCAATTGCGCAATCTGCCATGGTGACCACCTGGAAGGCGACCTGCCGTCCTTTCCTCCGCTGGTCGGCGTTGAGCACCATATGAACGACGCGCAGATTGTCGCGGTCATTCAGCAGGGTAAAGACCGCATGCCTGGCTTTCCCGATCTCAAGGGCGAGGAATTGAAGGACCTGATGAGCTACCTTCGCAGTTCCACTGATTCGGCTGCCAAACCTGCCGCGGGTATCTCATCTTCCAATGCATCGAATGGGGCCATCGAGGCTGGTGGCGCACTGTTCCAACAAAGCTGCGCCTTTTGCCATGGACGCGACGCGATGGGAGGCGAGACCGGCCCCGACCTCACGCAATCGAAGATTGTGCATGCCGATGTGGATGGAGACAAGATTTCCGAAGTAGTCCGCAATGGCCGTCCGGAAAAGAAGATGCCGGCCTTTAATTTCTCCGCTCCGGAATTGCAAAACCTCGTGGCTTTTATTCACGCACAGGCCGCCCATGCCGTCGCAAGCAAGGGCGGCCGCCGCGGAGTGTCGGTTGAAGATCTGCAGACGGGCAACGCCGATGCGGGCAAACTTTATTTCAATGGCGCGGGAACGTGTGCGCAATGCCATTCCGCAACGGGTGACCTGGCCGGCATTGCTTCGCGCTTCAATGGACTGGCGCTTGAGCAGCGGATGCTTTACCCGGAAGACGTGAAGAGCAAAGTGACGGTCACGCTTTCGTCAGGGAAGCACATTGCGGGCATCCTGGATTACCTCGATGAGTTCACGCTTGGCATGCGCGACGAGTCGGGTACTTATCATTCCTGGCCAGTCGAGCGGATCAAGTACAAGGTACTCTCGCCAGTCGATGCACACGTTGAGTTGTTCCCGAAGTACACGGATGCCGACATCCACAACCTGATGGCCTATCTGCAAACGCTTCGCTGATTGCCGCGTTCCCCATTCTGGTTTCACTGTGTCGAGGTTTTTTCAGAGATGAAGTTCAAATGTGTTGGATCGTTCGTTGTCTTTTGCGTTGTCTTGCTTCCCTTTGTCTTTTCGGCGCGGGCAGTGGGCCAGAACCTTGACCCTGCCGACCTTGTGAAGCCACCCGCCGATACCTGGCCGCTGTATCACGGCGACTATTCCGGCAGACGGCACACGCGCCTGACACAGATTGCGCCGCGCAACGTGGGGAGCCTCGCGCTGGCATGGGCTTTTCAGACCAACCAGGGCGCGCAGATCAAATCGTCGCCACTCCTGGTCGATGGAATTTTGTTCTTTACTGTGCCCGACAACGTGTGGGCCGTCGATGCACGATCGGGACATCAGATCTGGCATTACCACCGGGCCTCGAAGGGCGAGCATATCGGGCATCGCGGCGTGGCCATGTACAAAGGCTGGCTTTACTTCACAACACCGGACTGCCACTTGATCTCGCTGGATGCCAAAGACGGCACCGTGCGCTGGGACAAGGTGTTCGCCGATCCAACCAAGGGCTACTGGTCCACGATGGCTCCGCTGGTGGTAAAGAACCACGTCATTGCCGGAGTCTCCGGCGACTTCGATAACCTTACGGGCTATCTTCGCTCATTCGATCCGGAGACAGGCGCCGAGCAATGGCAATGGGACAGCACCCCTCCTGCGGGCACGGCAAATTCCACGACCGGGGGCATGACGTGGATGACCGGCACGTACGATCCGGACCTCAACCTCATTTACTGGGGAACTGGAAACCCAACGCCGGTGCTGAATGGAGCTTCGCGCCCAGGCGACGACGAGTACACGTGCAGCATTGTCGCCATCAATCCCGATAACGGCAAGCTGGCGTGGGGATTTGTGGTTTCGCCGCACGACACGCACGACTGGGATGCAGTGGAAACGCCGGTCCTGGTGGATGGCGACTTTCATGGGCACCCACGCAAGATGCTTATGCAGTCGTCACGCAACGGATTCTTCTTCGTGCTCGACCGCACCAATGGAAAAAGCCTGCTCACGGTTCCCTTCGGCCCCGTCAATTGGAATACGGGCATCGATGCGCAGGGCCGGCCTATCCCTGATCCGAAGAAGGAACCCGCGCCCGACGGACGCCTGATTGCCCCGGATGAAGGCGGCCTGACAAATTTTCGCGCTCCCAGCTTCGATCCAAAGAACGGGCTGTTCATCGTCGATGCTCATCCCAGCTACAGCATCTACTTTGCGAAGCCCGCAGACGGCGCCTATGGATGGGCCGGCGCCGATTATGGGCTTTGGGGTAAAGGCGTGCTTGAGGCAATCGACTACGAGACGGGCAAAATCCGCTGGAGTCATTTTCTCGGACCGGGCGGTTCAGACGCCGGCGTGCTGACAACGGATTCAGGACTGACATTTACAGGCGACTCGTTTGGCAATGTTCTGGCTCTCGACACCCGGGACGGCAAAACACTGTGGCACGCCGGAACCGGCGATGATATCGAAAGCTCGCCCATCGCGTACGAACTGGATGGACGCGAATACGTGATGACCAGCAGCGGTGGAGTCTTGTTTGCGTGGGCGCTTCCGGTTGCGTCTCGTGAACAACATCAGGCATCAGCACGCAAGCCATAGCGGGGTTCGACGCGCGCGATAATGCGGCAGCAACGCGAAATGTCCGCGAACGTAAGTGCGCGAAGCCATGTAACGCTTACACGATCAAACCGGTCATTCTTGCACAGTGTAAGTAATAATTTCTTCTCCGCCTAATTATCTTATTTTTCTGCAGTTTGCGTGCCCAAAATCATTGTTCAATCCTGTTCAATCGTGCAAGTATTCAGTTAGATACTCACTTGGTTGCAGTGGGCTGAATTCTGCGCAATGCTCATGTTCGCTTGCAAGGAATTTCGAATATTTCGACGCGCGAAATTCCGGTTCGACTGCGAGTTAAGACAGCTTCGCTAAGGCAGAATTTAGCAGCACGGCAATCGGTGTAATTTGACATTCAATGCATGGGGAACCGATGCACTTCATACGCAAGTTCGCAATTTTCTCTTCGTTCGGCTTCGTCCTAACCATCCCTGCATTCGCAGGCATTTCGATCAGCAGTCCAACGGCAGGTGCTACCGTGCAGTCGCCGTTTCAACTTTCGGCAATCTCGAGCAATTGTTCGTCGCAATCAATTGCTTCGATGAGCTACTGGCTCGACAGCAGCACGGAAGCGACAGAGGTGACAGGAGCAGCTCTCGACACGACAGTTGTCGCGCCCACGGGCGCGCACATTGTTCATGTTCAGGCTACGGGCGAAGGCGGATCAACATGCGTTGGCGAAGTGGCTGTGACTGTGTTTTCCCCTTCAAGCGCAAGCTCGCTCGTGCCATCGAACGCCGCGAGCATCAGTAGCATTCAGACCTTGAGGGGCTGGATCGCGCAGCACGATACGGGTGGAAAAGGCAGTTCGTCGGGATCGACAAGCATCGTCGGCGCCCCTTCGCTCAGCGGCAGCGCGCGCAAATTTGTAACCAAGTTTGGAGATGGCGGGGACGAAAGGTTTTCAGTTTCGTTCGCCGACGATCAGACGGACACGAACTTCCTTTATGACGCATGGGTTTACTTCGATAAGTCTTCCACTGCCATCGGCAATCTGGAGATGGACGTTAACCAGGTGATGCCGAATGGACAAAATGCGATTTTCGCGTTTCAGTGCGCAGGCTATGACGGCGTGTGGGAATATACGCAGAATACGGGAACTCCGGAAAAGGGCGTCGTTCACTGGACGCGTTCGACACAGCCCTGCAATCCACGCACCTGGACAGTTGGTGTCTGGCATCATGTGCAGATCAGCTATTCGCGCACCGATACCGGCGTGGTTACCTACCAATCTGCATGGCTCGATGGCGTAGAGCAGGTCATCAACGCGACGGTTCCTTCAGCCTTTGCTCTCGGATGGGGTCCGGTGCTGCAAACACAATTTCAGGTGGACGGATATGGCAAGAGCGGCACAACCACCGTCTATCTCGACGACCTGACCGTATACGCCTGGTAATGGGCCCGGCGCTTTCGGAATTCGGGAACTCTCGCTCGCTGTAAGACCACCCTCCGGCCTGGACCGACTGTTTATAGTCTGAATTGAAATGAGCCCGGCACCGCTGACGCGTGTGCCGGGCTTGTTGGTTTCCGGCCAAACTCGCTCCGTGCGATAACCCGGAGACGCTTTCACGCCGCAACGCGCCGGCCTATCCTCAACAATCAAAACCTCGAGCTGCGTTGCCGGTATCGCCGCAACTGAGAAGGCTTGGCCGACCCGAATCCCAACCGGCAGGAGACTCTGTCCACGAGGCGGTTGCGCGCCAAAACGTGCGGCGAGGCGCCTGCTTTGGTCGATGGGATTCTACCCTGAGTGCTCGCGAATCTTCGCAACGAGCGCCGCGCGTTTAGCCATCACAGAACTATGTAATCTCCGTCACAGATTGCCTTGTTTCGCGGCGTGTAAGTTAGCCGAGTTCAAGCGAAATTGGAGAGAACCAGTCCAAAAGCTTTTTCGGACTTCGGCTCGGAACATGGCGTATGGAACTGACGTGGATTGCTATTGCCGCCAGTTTGTTGATGGGTGCAGGTGGCCTGTTGATTTTCGTCTGGGCGGTTCGCAGTCATCAGTTCAAGAGCTTTGAAGACGTGAAGTACCAGGTGTTCTGGTCTGATCCTCAAGACCTTGCCAGACCTCTCAAAAAGGAGCAGCAGCATGGGAGCGGTACCGAAGATAAGTGAGCCCGGAACTACGCAGGCGCTCCAGACCGGACGGAATCACAGTGAGCAGGAAATTCCACGCCGGCATTTCCTGGCCTGGCTGAGCGGCGCCGGTATTGTTGGTTCGCTTCTTACCGGGGTCTTTTCCACGTTCGCTTTCATGAAGCCCCGCGTCACCTTCGGTCAGCCAAACCGCTTTCTGATCGGGCGCCCCGACGAATTCCCTTCCGGCGCGCGCGTGGCCATTGACACCAAGCGAGTGTGCATTGTGCGCGAAGGCAACCAGGTCGCGGCTATTTCTACCACGTGCACGCACCTGGGTTGCATCGTCGCACCTTCGCAAACGGGCTTTCAATGCCCGTGCCACGGTTCGCAGTTCGATGTGGATGGCAACGTCACCGGGGGCCCGGCTCCCAAGGCGCTTGCGTGGTTCCAGGTTTCGCTCACTCCCAGCGGCGAGTTGGAAGTGGACAAGGACAACGAGATTCAAACGGGAACCTACCTAACCGTATGAACACGCCGGAACTTATGACCAAAGAAGAAGTGAAATCCAATCGGTCGCGCCTTATGGATTTCCCCCGTAATGTGTGGAAGTCCGTCTTCCGCAACCCACTGCCCTCGAGCGACCGCGGGAAGGCTGCCACAAGCTTTACCAACTTCTTTCTGCATATCCAGCCGGTCCGTGTAAGCCGCCAGGCGTTGCGGCCCGCTTACACCATGGGCCTGGGTCTGATCAGCTTCTTCCTTTTCGTGATTCTGGCAGTAACCGGCATCCTGCTGATGTTCTATTACGTTCCCTCGACCACCCAGGCTTACGACCGCATGCTCGATCTGCGTAGCTCGGTGGCGTTCGGCGTGATCCTCAGGAACATGCATCGATGGGCAGCGCACGCCATGGTTGCGGTTGTATTCCTGCACATGTGCCGCGTCTTCTTCACGGGTTCGTACAAAGCGCCGCGCGAATTCAACTGGAACATCGGCGTCACGCTTTTCCTGCTCACGTTGCTCTCGAGTTTCACGGGCTACCTGCTGCCGTGGGATCAGCTTGCCTTCTGGGCCATCACGGTGGGTACCTCGATCGCCGGCTATGCGCCATTCGTCGGCAAGACAATCAAGTTCATTCTCCTGGGCGATGCCTCCGTGGGGCAGGAAGCCCTCCTTCGGTTCTATGTACTGCATGTTGTGGTGCTGCCCCTGGTGCTCTCGCTTGTTGTAGCTATTCACTTCTGGCGTATCCGCAAAGATGGCGGTCTGGCCAAGCCGGAGTTGGCCAAGCCCGCGGCCAAGCCTGCGGTACAGGTTGAAGTGTTGGAAGAGTCTGCGGTATTGGCGGCTGCCGGTAGCGTACCGAGCGTNNTACTGACCATTGCAGCGGTGATGGCCGTGTCGATCTTCTTCAATGCGCCGCTTGAGCAGCCGGTCAATGTGATGCATCCGCCCAACCCGGCCAAGGCGCCGTGGTACTTCCTTGGGCTGCAGGAACAGGTGAGCTACTCGGCCTTCTGGGGCGGCATCGGGATCCCGGGAATTGAATTGCTTCTGCTGGTTTTGCTGCCTTACCTGGATCGCGGCAAGCAGGGCGTGGGCCGGTGGTTTGCCCGGCAACGCATCCTTGCGAACTCCATCTTCCTTTTGTTTGTGATCGTGAACGTGGTTCTCATCATCATCGGCACATTCTTCCGCGGCGCGAACTGGCAGTTCGTCAGCCCATTTTGACCAGTCTGGTCTTGAGGAGTCTTTTATATGCGCGTGGCGTTAGCCATTGTTAGCCTGCTGGTATTGTGCGGTGGCGGCGCGGTCGTCTACGACCAGTTCGAGAGCCATTGGCAAGATAACCAGACAGCCTACTTTCATCAGGCGCTGGCCCAGGCGAAATCCCCGGCAGAGCGCACTGCACTTGAAGATCGCCAGCCGAAGATTGAGCAGACCATCGTGACCGCCTTCGGCGCGCAACGCGTGGACCGGTGCCAGAGCTGCCACGTCGCCGTAGATGACCCGCGCTTCACAAGCGCCAAAGAGCCGTTGGCTACGCATCCTTATTCAGAGGCGATGGGCGATGTCTTCCGCAATGGCCGGTGGGAGCGCCGTCACAAATTCACTGACTTTGGCTGCACCTCGTGCCACGACGGCCAGGGACGCGGTCTCGAAGCTGGCGATGCGCATGGTCAGGAAGCATCCTGGCCCGATCCTATGCTTGGCTACACCATGCAGACTGGCTGGGATCCGCAAATCGCCTTGCATCTGCACGGCAAGGAGTTCCTCCAGGCCAATTGCGCGCAATGCCATACGGGCAAAGATTTCGCCGGCACGGCTCTGGTCAAACGGGGCCGCGAATTATTCTTCAAGACCGGCTGCTTTGGATGCCATCGCATCGAAGGCCTCTCGACCGGCACACTCGGTCCCGATCTGACCGAAGTGGGCAAGGAACGCAAGCTCGACTATCTCTGGGGGCATCTCGTTGATCCGCGTGCCTACACGCCCACTTCGATCATGCCGCAGTTCAAATTGAGCGAGGACGACAGGAAGGCGCTGGTCATCTTCCTCAAGAGCCGCCGCGGAAGCCGTCCTGCGGAATCGCCCGTCGAGGCGTTCACCCAGAATGCTGTGGTCACATCGGCAGTTCCTGAGAGCGTGACTTCTTCAGAAACGATGGGCGCTGCTGCGCAGACTTCGGCCGCGCGCGGCGAGAAGCTCATTCAGGAGTATGCCTGCCTCTCGTGCCACAAGCTCGACAACAAAGACGGCGGAATTTCGCCCGACCTTTCGTACGAGGGGCTGATGCGCGATGGCCCGTGGCTGATGGATCACTTCCACACGCCGCGCTCGCGCGTGCCCGACTCCAACATGCCCGCNNCCGCGCGACCTGACCAAATCCGAATTCATGGTGAGCAAACCGGAGGCGCGTTTCCTGGCGTCCATCACGCTCGGCGTTCCGGGAACGTCGATGCCTGCGTGGGGCAAGTCTCTCACCGGCGACCAGATCAAGAGCACGCTCGATTACGTCTTTGAGACTTACGTGCATGAACCGACCCGCCAGTTGAAGCCGCGCAAGGTTCCTGAGCAGAATCCGGTCACCATGGCTCCAGCATCCGCGGCACGCGGAGAAGCCATCTTCCTGCAGCGTTGCACCGGTTGCCATGGGCGCAAAGCCGATGGCCGAGGACCAAATTCCCTCGACATCTCACCTCGGCCTCGCAATTTAAGAAACTTGGCATTCGTGAACAACACTCCCGACCGGCGCCTCTTTGAATCGATCATGTACGGCGTCGAGGGCACGGCGATGCCCTCCTGGATGGATTACGGCCTTTCGCAAAATGAGGTCGGCGACATTGTGAACTACATTCGCAGTTTGAACGAACCGGCAAAGTGAGAGTGCCGAATCTTTAGGGAGGCTGTAATGGCAACAAACGTAATCCGTGGACCTTTGGCCACACCCACTGCGGTCGCGACGTCCGAGATCCACACGGACACAACGGTGAAGTGGTTCCTACTGGGCGCAGTGGGATACTTCTTCGTCGTGGGAATCATCGCGCTGATCATCGCGGCCAAGTTTGTCTGGCCGCAGTTTCTCGGCACGATCTCGTACTTCACGTACGGGCGCATGCGGCCACTGCATGTGAACGGGATGCTCTTTGGCTGGTTGCTCGCAGCGGACATGGGCCTCGCATACTATCTTGTGCCGCGCCTCTGCGGAGTCAAGCTGTGGAGCGAGAAACTCGGCGTGGCGACATCGATTCTCTGGAACATCATCATCGTCAGCGCGATCTTCAGCCTCCTCGGCGGCTATCAAAAAGGTCTCGAATACGCCGACCTTCCCACCCCGGTCGCGGTTCTCGTCGTCATCGCCTGGGTCATGTTCGGCTTCAATATCTTCGCTACAATCGCCACGCGCAAATACAACCAGATGTACGTTTCCACGTGGTACCTGATGGGCACCATCGTGTGGACGGCCTTCGTCTACCTAACCGGCAACTTCGCTACATTGCTTCCCGGCGTTACCGGCGTCAACCAGGCAAACCTCAATTGGATGTATACCCATAATGCGGTCGGCCTCATCTTCACGCCCGCAGGGTTGGCGATTGCTTATTACTTCATACCGCGCGCATCGAACACCCCGCTCTACAGCCACAAGCTCTCGATGATCGGGTTCTGGTCGCTCGCTTTCGTTTATGTATGGACCGGCGCCCACCACATGCTGCACGGGCCCATCTCGCAATGGTTGCAAACGATCTCGATTGTCTTCTCGGTTATGCTGCTGATTCCGGTCTGGGCCGTGGTCTACAACTTCATCGCGACGATGAAAGGCGAGTGGCATCAGCTCAACGACAACGTGTCGCTCAAGTTTCTGATGTCGGGAACCATCTTTTATCTGCTCACCTGCTTCCAGGGACCCATGCACAGCCTTCGGTCGGTGAACGCCATCGTCTCCAAGACCGATTGGATTCCCGGACACGCGCACATGGCGGTTCTCGGTACTTTCTCATTCATAACCATGGCCGGCGTGTATTACGTCATTCCGCGCATCTTCGGAACCAGGCTGCACTCGGAAGCAGCTGCTAACTGGAGCTTCTGGCTCTTCCTCATCGGTGGCCTGGGAATGTTCACTGCTCTCTGGCTGGGCGGATTCTGGCAAGGCTGGCAGTGGAACAACCCCTCGATTCCGTTTATCGACACCGTGGTTGCTCTCAAGCCCGTGTGGATGGTGCGATTCCTTTCCGGAATCATGATCTTCTCCGGAATCGTGCTCTTCCTCTACAACATCATGTCCACCGCATTAGCAGGCGGCCAGGCCAAAGACGAGCTGGCGCGCTCGTAAACGAAGGGAGATTCTATGCTGCACAAAACCGATTCGAATGCAATTCTCTTTGTGGGCGCCGCGCTCGGGTTGTTCTTCATTGGCGGCCTGCTCACAACCGTGGTCCCGCCTCTGATTGATAAAAGCTGGAACAAGCCTTTCGAAAACACCGATCCCGCCAAGGGGCCAACCGGCAAGCTTGTTGCCTACACCGACCAGCAAATGCGCGGCTACAAGATCTACATCCGCGAAGGCTGCAAATATTGCCACACGCAACAGACGCGCACTCTGGCCTCCGACGTCATCCGCTCCGGCTGGAAGGGAGTGCCTTCGCCGGTCTCCACACCCGACGAGTTTGTCTACGACTACCGCCAGACGTTCGGAACCAAGCGCACCGGCCCCGATCTTTCGCGCATCGGCGGAAAATACAACAAGCAGTGGCATAAGGCGCACTTCAATAATCCGCGCGACCTCGTGCCCGGCTCCATCATGCCGCCCTTCCCGTGGATCGCCAACAATCCCCAGGAACTCGACGACCTGGTGGCTTACCTGCAAACTCGCGGCCGCGCCAAAGACTGGCGCCCCGACAACGACTATGAGAAGTGAGGCGAATTCATGACTGACTACACCTACCAAAGCGTCTTTTTCGCTTATCTTCTCTTCGCGGTTCTTGCCGGCCTGGCCGTCTACTTTTTCGTCCGGTCTGTGAAGGATGGATACCTAGGGCCCAACAGCGAGGATCCAAAATTCCGGATGCTCGAAGACGATCCCGAACTCGAACCGCATCAACCCGCCGGCGCGTTGCGCCATGGAGGCTCCAATGGCAACTGAAACTCCCAAGCCCGAGCTGCATGAATATGCCGGCGGATGGATTACTGAGCGCAAAGGAACCGGCATTCCCGGGTTCCTCAAACTCGCCTATCCTATCATCGGCGTGGCCATGCTTACCTACCTAATGATTTTCATGAATGGCGAGATTCACCACTCTACCCGCGGTTCGCTTGTGCAGCAGCTCAACGCAGTTACCGGCAACGCCAACGGCTTCATGTACGCCATCGGCGCCATGATCGCGATCTATTTGATCATTCTCATGGTCTTCCTGTTTAAAAAACCCGGACACGAGGAATAAAAGACCGAGCATGGCGCAGCAGAACGGGCACAACGGACAATTCGATACGATCGGCGAACCTGGCTACTGGATGAAGATGGTCAAGTGCCAGGACGCCTGCCCGGTGCATACCGATGCCTGCGGGTATGTGAACGCAATCGCGGAAGGACGCGACGAAGATGCTTACCGCATCGCCCGCGCAACCAATCCCTTTGCATCCATCTGCGGTCGCGTCTGCGGAGCACCATGCGAAGCCAACTGCCGGCGCGGATCGCTGGATAGCCCGGTGTCCATCCGCGCACTCAAAAGATTTGTGACCAGCCAGTTCGGCCCCGAGAGCGACGACTTCCGTCTGCATCACGAAGCCTGCAATGTTCAGATGCTTCCGCCCGGCAGCGGTGCCGGCGAACGCATCGCGGTGGTGGGCGCGGGAGTTGCGGGTCTGACCGCGGCCCACGATCTCACACGGTTGGGCTACAACGTGACTGTTTTTGAAGCTCACTCGGCGCCTGGCGGAATGCTGACGGCCGGCGTTCCGGTTTTCCGCCTGCCGCGCGAGTTGGTGATGGCGGAGATCGACGCCATCCTTGCGCTGGGCGTGGAGCTCAAGTGCAATCAGCGGCTGGGCCGCGACTTCACCATTCAGAGCTTGCGCGATCAGGGATACAAAGCCATCTTCCTCGGCATCGGCTTGCCCAAGGGCCGCAAGCTCGATTTGCCCGGCGCGAATCTCACGGGCGTTTACGACGGCATGGATTTTCTGCGCGCATTCAATGAGGGGCACCCGCTCCCCGTGGGGAGGAAGATCATTGTCATCGGTGGCGGCAACGTTGCTTACGACGTGGCCCGATCGGCTGTGCGCCCGCAAGATGAGTTCGAACCCACCGAAGCTGCCGGCGACGTTCACACCGGCGATGCCACCGCGCTCGATGTGGCGCGCTCCGCGGTTCGCATGAGCGGCCATAGAGAAGTTCACGTGGTCTGCCTTGAAAGCCGGAGGCAAATGCCCGCCGACGAAGTTGAAGTCACCGAAGGCGCGGAAGAAGGCATCTTCCTGCACAACTCGCGCGGACCGCGCGTCATCCTCGACGGTGACGGTAAAGTGGCCGGACTACGCACGGTCGAGTGTACCGCCGTCTTCGATTCAACCGGCCGCTTCAATCCCAGCTTCAATGAAGAGAGCATCGAAGATATTCCCGGCGATACGGTGATTTTCTCCATCGGCCAGTCTGCCGACCTTTCTTTCCTGCAGCCAGGAGATGGTGTCGAATCCAATCGGGGCCTGATCAAGGTCGATCCTGAAACGTACCAGACCACCGCCCCCGATGTGTTTGCGTGCGGCGACATTGCTCACGGCCCGAGACTCTTCATCAATGCCATTCGATCGGCACAGATCGCGGCGCGTTCAATGCACGATTATTTGCGCGGCACGCACACGGTGGAGACCATTCGTTCCTCCTGGTCAATTGCCGAATACACGATGAGGCAAGGCTGGGACCAGCTTCGCCGCGACCATCCACCTGTAGTGGCCGCTGCAACCCGCGCCTCATCGCTTCAGATTGTCGAAGAGAATTTTCCCGACGAGGCCGCTCGCACTCAGGCCGCTCGTTGCCTTCGTTGCAATGTGAATACCGTCTTCGATACGGAAATATGCGTCTCCTGCACTGGCTGCGTCGACGTCTGCCCTGAGAATCTGATCCGCCTGACAGGCCTCGCTGAAGTCTGCCATACCTCGGACGGCCGCGACTGGGTCGCCGGAGCGCTTGCGATTACACCTGCCGAGCTCGATGGCTACAGCAAAGAGCAGTTAAACGCGCTCGGCGGCGTGATGCTCAAAGACGAAGCCACCTGCATCCGCTGCGGACTCTGCGCCGCACGATGCCCTTCGCGCGCAATCACCATGCAGCGCTTCGACTTTCATCGCATGTGCGTCACAGCTGCAGGCCGCAATCCAAAATTGGATTACGGACCCAACCGGACACAGGAGGGAGATGTCCAAGCCAGTTCGCAGAGCCCGGGCCTGCTACGGCCATGACTCCCAGCGACTTTTCTCTTGTCCTGCTCCTCGGTTTTGTCAGCAGCCTGCACTGTGCACAAATGTGTGGGCCCATTGTGCTCACCTACAGTGTGGCCGCCAACACCAACGGAGCACGGCGCTCGCTTCTCGGCCTGCACCTTGCCTATAACTTTGGCCGCACCGTGACCTACATGTTGCTTGGCGCGATCGCGGGCCTCGCCGGCGGCACCATGGGCTTCGTCGGCCACCTTGCCGGATTCGAAAACGTTGCTGCCATTATCGCCGGCATCGCCATGGTCCTGGCAGCGCTTATCCTTTTCGGATTTTCTCCGCTCTTTAAATCATGGCGAGGGTTCGCGATGCCGGGCCGTCTTTTGCGCCCCGCGGGAAAGCTCATGTCTTCTTCGAGCGTGAGCAGTAAATTCCTCCTCGGCCTCCTATTGGGTTTTCTACCCTGTGGCCTTGTCTACGCCGCGCTGTTGAAAGCCGTGGGTGCAGCCAATCCGCTGGCCGGGGCGCTCACTCTACTCGCTTTTGGCATGGGAACCAGCGCTTCGCTTGTGGTTGTCGGCCTGGGTGCATCCGCGGCCACGCAACGAGTAGCTCGGTGGGGAACAACGGTCTCCGCATTTACCGTCCTGGTCATGGGCGCGCTTCTCATTGCCCGCGGTGTTATGGCCGGGCCAATGCATTGCAGCATGCACCATATGGGTTCGATGTAAATATGAGCACTCCAGTCAGCTCTTCAATGAATGCGGCGCCTCGAGTTACTCTCCCGGGAACGAAATTTCATCGCGTGCGCAAAACCGTTCAATCCATTTGTGTCACAATCTTCATCCTGCTCCCACTCTTCGATGTCATGCGTGTTGACCTGATTCGCCAGCGCTTCTACTTCTTCGGCGCTGAATTATGGATCAGCGAGTTCTCCATCATCTTCCTCACCATGATGTTCCTGTGGATCTTCATCGCCGCCATGGCCATGATCTACGGGCGCTTCTACTGCGGCTATCTTTGCCCGCAAATGATCTTCAGCGAAGCCGCAAACACGATTGAAAAGCGTGTCGCAAAGCTGGTCAACCGTAACTTCAGCGGACTCAGTTCCAACGCCCGCAAGGTAATTGCACACGCGGCCCTTTACGCAATCCTACTGCCGGCTTCCATTTTCTTTTCCTTCGTCTTCGTGTCTTTTTTTATTCCGCCCGCCGACCTCTTTCACCGCCTTCTCTCTTTCGACATCCGCACCGCCGGTGGCATCGTGGGCGCCAGCGTCACGCTGGTAACGTTCCTCGACTTCGCTTTCCTGCGCCAGACCTTCTGCACCGCCATCTGCCCATACGGCTACCTGCAAAACATGCTCGCCGATAAGCACACCCTTCAGGTGTTTTTTCAGGATGAAAGCGGCGGGTGCATCCATTGCGAGAAATGCGTACGTGCCTGTCCCATGGGCATCGATATCCGCAAGTCCTCGCACCAGCTCGAATGCACGCACTGCGCGGAATGTATCGATGCCTGCTCCAGTGTCCTTGGCCGCATGGGGCGCCAAACACTCATCCACTATGCATGGGGAGATAGTGGCCGCGGCGCTACCGCCGAGCACAAATGGTATCGCCGCATCGGCTTCCGCGACGGCAAACGAATCGCGATCCTGGGCCTGCTGACCGTTTACGCCACCGGACTCGCAATCGTAATCAATTTGCGCCAGCCGGTACTCGTGCGCATCATGCCCAACCGCATCACGCTTTACACCCTCGGCGCCGATGGCCTTGTTCACAATACATTTCGAATGGTCGCTTCTAACCGGGGCAAACAGGATGCCCGGGTCACGCTTTCGGTTGCCGATCTTGCCTCCGCACGAGTTGCCGGAGATCCCAATGGCATCGTTTTAAAGCCCGGCGATGAATTGCAGCGCGAGTTTGACTTGACTGCTAGCGCTGCGTCGATTGCACCCGGCGTGAACCACCTGCGCATTCTCGTGCACGTAGCGCCGGGAGCGAAAGACCAATCCCTGGCCGAGACATTCATCGCCCCCATGGACACGGAACCATCGACCCCGCCGGCACTGAAGGCAATCAAGAACAAATGAACGCATGAACGCAGTTGCGACAGATTTTTTACCAGGAGGTTGTTAGAACGATGAATAACTCGACTTATCCCTTGACGGTGACTCCCCCTTCGCGCAAACCCGTCGCCCCCCTCACCATCGTGCTGGCCATCGTCTTTGTTGCCTTCTGCGGAATTCTCGTATTCGTATTCGTCGCCACCAAGCGTGCCAATCCCATAATGCTCGATTCGCAAGGCAAGCCCCTCAACCAAGGTTCCGGTTCGGCCAGCTCAGGAGCGCACTGAATTCATGGAGGACGGCTTCACCTGCGGACTGTGCGATCTTCCCTGCGGAAGGCGGCCGATCGTCCGTGTGTATGACCCGCACGACATCGCCTTCTGCTGCATGGGCTGCGCGAACGTCTACGCCATCCTGCTCGAGAGCGGCGTGATTGCCAGTGGGCAAAATATTCGCGAAACCGAGATTTTTCGACGCAGCCTCGAGCTCGGCCTAATCTCGAATCTCAATGGAGCGCCTTCTCAACCCGCCGAAATCGATCCAAAGACACCAACCCAGGAAGTTCTTTTTGAGATCAGAGGGATGTGGTGTTCCGCGTGCGGATGGCTCATTGAAAACGCGCTCCGCGGCCTTCCCGGAGTGGTTGCGGCAGACGTCTTCTTCGCATCCGACCTGGCAAGGGTCAAATACTGCCCGCAATTTCTTCCGCCGGATTCAATCCGCACGAGAATTACGCGTTTGGGATACGAAGCCACGGAGCATGGGTCGGAAGAAACCGTCCAGAAATCCGAAGCCCGCGCTTTGCTGTTGCGCCTGGGAGTTGCTGCATTTTTGTGGGCGAACATCATGGCATTCAGCACGATTCTCTACGTAGGCTACTTCGAACGCATTGCGCCCAGCGCCAGCCGCTTTCTTCCTTATGTGTTGTGGACCCTTGCCACTCCCATGGTGTTTTATTGCGCGTGGCCCATACTTCGTGCGGCAGGAATCGGTTTCCTCAATCGCCAGATTCGTATGGAGACATTGCTGGCCCTCGGCATCCTCGCTGCCTACATACTCAGCTCCGTCCAGGTCCTGCGCGGCCAGACCCACGTCTATTTCGACACGGCAGCTGCAATCGTCACCCTCGTCCTGGCCGGCAAACTCATTGAACGCGCCGCAAAGGATCGCGCGGCACACGCCGTGGGAATTCTTTATCGCCTGATGCCAAAGAAGGTGAGGATCTTAACTGCCGCAGGCGAGCGCTTTGTCTCGATTGACGCGTTACAGCCCGGCCAGGAGTTTATCGTCAAAGCCGGTGAACGCATTCCGGCTGATGGAATTGTGGTGGAGGGCAATACCCACACGGATGAATCGCTTCTCAGCGGCGAATCGGTTCCGATCCTCAAGAATGAGAACGCGCCGGTTGTTTCCGGAAGCCTCAACATCGGGAACGTGATCCGGGTCAAAGCGATCCGGACGGGCAATGAGAGCGCACTTGCTCAGATCATTCGTCTTGTCGAGAGCGCATTGAGCAGCCGCGCCCCGATCGAGCGAATTGTCGACCGGGTTTGCCGGGTCTTCGTCCCGCTCGTCGTGCTGCTCGCGTTGTTGGATCTTGGCGTTCTGTTGGCAATGCACTCGCAGGTTGCCGATGCTCTGTTGCACGCGACAACGATTCTGGTAATCGCTTGCCCGTGCGCGCTCGGTCTTGCCACGCCACTCGCGGTGACTGCCGCAGTGGGCTCGGCCTCGCAAGCTGGGCTTCTGATCAGCGACGCAAGTGTGCTCGAGTCGATGGAAAAGATTGACGTGGCTGTTCTGGATAAGACGGGTACATTGACCCGCGGCGATTTTTGTCTGGTTGACCATGTTCTCGAGGAGGTTCGAGTCCCGGCGCTGGCTATGGCCGGATCGGCGCTGGATGCAGCGAATCCTCGGCGCGAAATCGCTTCGGATGAGGAATTCATGCTTCAGGTTTTGCCTATTCTGTCCGGGATAGAAGCTTACTCAGAGCATCTTCTGGGGCGCGCGTTGCTCCAGTATGCCCGTGACCATAGGGTCCAACCGCTCGCGGCAGGGGCTGTCGAAATTCACAAAGGACAAGGCATCAGCGGATCGGTCGATGGTCGGCGAGTCTTGATCGGAAATCGCCAGCTCATGACTTCCTTTGAGCAGGCGCCCTATGAGGAGGCCGATCAACGCGCAGAGCAATTGCAGAGCGCGGGCCACACCGTAGCATTCTTCGCATGGGAAGGCGCTGTGCGCGGCATGCTTGCCTTTGGCGACGAAATCAAGCCCGGCGCGGCGGAGACGGTCAAGCGCCTGAAGGCTCGCGGCATTCGCGTGAAGCTGGTTTCTGGCGATGCATGGTCGACCACCGCCGTCGTGGCAAACCAAATTGGCATCGATGATTATGTGGCCGAAGCGGCGCCTTCTGCGAAATGTGCCATTGTCGCCGCACTGCAAAAAGAGGGGAAGCACGTCACATTCATCGGAGACGGCGTCAACGATGCCCCTGCGCTTGCGCAGGCGGACCTTGGCATTGCCCTTGGAACTGGAGCCGACATCGCCACCGGTGCTGCGCGTATGGTCCTCATGAGCGGCTCATTGCTCAAGCTCGAAGACGCTTTTCAACTCGCCGCAAAGACAACGCGCATCGTTCGCCAGAACTTGATCTGGGCCTTCTTCTACAACATTGCAGGAATCACGCTGGCGATTCTTGGTGTGCTTACACCGATATATGCCGCGGCAGCGATGTTGCTCTCGAGTACTTCGGTCGTATTGAACTCCATGCGTCTGGCCAAAAGGCAGGAAGGAGTGTAGTCAAATGAGAAACTGCTCTTCGCAAATGCAGCTCACGCGTGCTGCCGATTATGGTGTGCGCGTGATGATTCACCTATCCACTCTTCCCGCGGGCGAACGCATTCTACTACCCTCTCTCGCCCGCGCCACCGATTTGCCGAAGAGCTTTCTCTCCAAAATCCTTCAGGCATTGTCGCGCGCTCAACTTATCTCGTCGAAGCGAGGGCCGGTGGGTGGATTCGAGATACTTTCCCAGGGCCGTGCTGCGTCGATTGTTGAAATCATCGAGGCGATCGACGGCCCGATCCGCTTAAATCTTTGCGTCCAAAACGGAAGATCATGCAGCCGGAAACCCTCGTGCCCGGCACATCCATTTTGGATTCAGGCCCAGATGGCGATGCTTGAGGTACTTAACACCGCGAAAGTTTCGGAACTGGGCGAGTCAATCGGCAAACGATCCGCGGAGTGACGCATCCATTGCGGAGTGTCTCATTGCATATCTCTTGCACGAGAGCGCATTTCCACTGGGCATCGTCAGGGTGGCTATCTCCGCCGTATAATGGAACCCTGGGCTGGCAAGTGCGCCCAATTGCACCTACGCAGTTTGGATAGATTTGCTTTATCTTTAAGGCTATCAAGGGCGGGAGTAGTTCAGTGGCAGAACGTCAGCTTCCCAAGCTGAATGTCGCCGGTTCGATCCCGGTCTCCCGCTCCACATCAACTCAAACGCCCCACCAGTGAATCGCCTGGAAAGCCGTGATGAGGCAGATACTCACCATGCACCCTCTCCGCTACTCCGCCAAGGTCTGAGCAATCTTCACCACAAAACTGGTGAACGTCTTATCGCCGCGCACCAGCATCTGGTGGGGCACACCGGCCGGCACATGCGCCACATCGCCCGCCCTTAGTTCCTGCCGTGAACCGCCTTCGATAGCAGAGCCTCGCGTTTCTCCCGGACCCACGGTCCGCGAATCGACCACAAGTCCGCCTGTCACCAGAGTGGCACGGCCATCCAGAACCAAAAACAAATCTGCAAATCTCTCGTGCAATTCGGCTT
This sequence comes from Acidobacteriaceae bacterium, assembly GCA_003164635.1. Lineage (GTDB taxonomy): Bacteria > Acidobacteriota > Terriglobia > Terriglobales > Acidobacteriaceae > Telmatobacter. The sequence continues at coordinate 1,375 of PLTV01000060.1, read as the reverse complement.
CTCCATCGCGAGCGCGAAACGAAAGCATGGTGGCGTGCTGCGGATACTCGCGCAATGTTTCGCTGGCCTGGCCATCTGCGAGTTTGGCCAGTCTGCGCAGGTACGCGGCGCGTTCCAAAAGCACAGGCGACGCCCAATGATCGGAATGCGCCGCCTCTTTTTTTCCTGCACGGGGCTTGACCGCCGGCAGATTCTCATCCTGCTCGGCGCGCAGTATCCGGTTCCATATTTCACTCGACCGATCGTTCATTGCTCTTACCGTCCGTTCTTCTCTTCGGTTTCCAACCGATCTTTCACGCTAAGCCTGCCTCTGCTCGTGCCCGCCTGAACACATCGGTAAACATGGCACGCGTCAATTTGCCTGTATTGGTATTTTGCAGCGAAGGATGATAACTCGCCATCAGCGTCAGGCCACCGGGCATCGCATATGCGGCGCCGTGGCGAAACTGGAATTTCGACTTTGCGGCAATCCTGCCGCATCGCATCTGATGCGCAAGGAAGCCATCGAACGCTATCTTCCCGAGGCAAACAACCACGCGTAGGTCGCGCAGCAGAGGAATTTCTTCGTCGAGCCACGATGCGCAGTTGCGTTGCTCGCCTGGCGTGGGCTTGTTCCCNNGAAACGGCATTGGGTTGCGACGCGAAACCGGTCTCGTACAAAACCGGATACAAAAAATCGCCCGACCCATCGCCGGTAAACATGCGCCCCGTCCGGTTGGATCCGTGCGCTCCTGGAGCGAGGCCCAACACCAGGATCCGCGCCTTTGGATCTCCGAACGACGGCACCGGTTGGCCCCAGTATTCCTGCTCCAAATAGGCTCGCCGACGCATCCGCGCAATTTCAGCGCAGTAGTCCCTGAGCCGTGGGCATCTTCCACAGTCGACAATTCGGGCGTTCAAATCATTAAGCGAGGCTGCAGGACGCTCCATGAGGGCATTTTAGCGTTGCAGCGCCCCCAGGATCGTGTGGCCGAGGCAGCGTCCACTCCGTTCCCCGCTCACTTCCCTGCCGCGTGGCGTAAAATGATCGCGCTGCTGGATTAAGGTTAGAGGCGATGGAAAAACTGTTCCCGCGCGCACAGGCCGTATCCGCAAACTCCAAAGTGAACTTCTACGGGTGGATTGAGATGAAGACGTTGATGCATGCAATTTCCCTTTTGACGATTTGTCTGCCGGTGCTTATGGCGACTGCGTTCTTCCCTGCCGCCGGCGCGCAAGATGTCACTGAAATTGGTGGCCAGAAACTCGTGACGCTCGCCCTCACTCCAGCCGACACGACCAAGCCGCAATTTACGAGCGTTGTGATCGCGCCTGGACGGGGCATGGAGATTCTTCAGATCAAGGCAAACTTCCCCGGCAAGGGCGTTCTCGACGT
>PLTV01000151.1 GCA_003164635.1 Acidobacteriaceae bacterium | reverse complement strand
ACGCCGTAGCTGCCCGCGATGCCCACCAGCGAAAACAGCAGAATAATCGGCAGCGTGACCGCTATCGATTTACCCGGTACCGGCGCCAGGTAGCCGAAGTACAGGGAAATAATCACTGCGATGAAAACCCAGAGAAGGAGGATGAACTTGCCCTGCGTGACGAGATACGTCTTGCAGGTCTCATAGATCAGTTCGGAGATCTCGCGCATGGTGCGATGCACGGGCAGATTCTTTAGCTGCACATAAATCGCCAGGCCGAACAAAAGGCCGCCGACGCAGAAGAGCAATCCGATCATCAACAGCGCGTGCCCGTTCATGCCCAGGAAGCTTACCGTGGTCAGGTCCGGCAGTATCAGGTTGGCCTCGCCGCCGCCCGCGTGCTCCGTCTGCGCGAATGCGGCTGTCGGAAGCAGCAGTCCCATTACGGCGATCGCCGACGAATATCTGCGCTTCAGAAGTGTCGCCGCACCCTTATTGGCGGCTCCGCAGAAATGTTTGAAGGCCCTCGATCCGATGACCGTGCCGGCGGAACCTTTGCACATGAACGCCACAAGCAGCGAGAGCATGCTCGCAGCGAAAAAGAAGTACACCGAAGACTGATCTGTCACAGATCCTCCCAATTCAAGGTTTGAAGCCGCCTCGCAAACGGCCCCAGAAATTGCAGCCCCTTAGAAGGCTGGGGCTAAGTCACCGGAAGCCTATCATCCGTATGAACCTCTGTCGAGTGACTGCAATCACAGGCTGGGAAACTCCGATTTTCCCGCATTTTTCCATCAAACGGGCTCCCCCTCCCCCGTCTCCGGGGAAACAGTCAGACACGCCGGACGATTGAACTTTGTCCTTGGATGCACGCCCAAAGCACGCTGAATCCCGAAACCAGGAGTCGAGGACTTACTCGAGCGGAACCTCGAATCGGTCCTCTGGGAACCGGATCCGCAGGTTTTCATCGGCAGGATCGTGCACCCTCCCATCGGGCCATGGATGCAGCTTGAACAGGACCAGCACGTTCCGCCTGGGATCGTCGAAAGCCCGAAACGTTGCCACCTGCTCCACTGAATAGAGGCTGTGCAGGTCTTCCAGTGCCCCCGCGTCCATCTGGTTCCAACACGCATACCACCCCGGCCGGTAGAACTGCAGTTTCGTGGCCAGATCGACCATTTGCGGGTTAGGAGCGATGAACAAATCGTTGATCGACGGGACATGCGAAAACAGCGAAATCTCGTCGCTGCTCACCGAAACGAGCATGCGCCGGCCATTGGGATGCATGTCGATGTAGCGCGTCATCCGCACCGCCGCGTCCGCAAACGTGTACTCGGGATGCGTTGCATAATTCAGTGTCCACACCGCGTTGATGCAGGTCGCCGCCACCGTCAGCACCACAGCCAACAAGCCGGCGAGCCGCGCCGGGCTTGAGAATCCGCCGCTCGCCCCCCCGCGAAGCTCGTTCCCTGCCCCCCACAGCATGGCCAAACCCTGCGCCACAACCAGAAACGCAAAGAAGGCCACAACCGCGTAATAGCGCGGCTGCGGATGATCTTGATATGTCATGAAAAGGATGTAGCCGCCGATCGCCAGCACGGACGCGCCGAAAACCGGATCGAGCAGCAATGCACGTGCCCGCGCACTGGCCCACGCAAGCGCAGTTCCCACCACAAGCAGCCCGGCCAGTGGAAACAGAAGCAGGTCGACCCACAGTCCACCATGAAGCGACCACCAGAAGCTCACCAGCGGCCAGTAAAGCTCCGACGGCCTGGGATACTTGTTCACAAAGAACAAATAGCGGTAATCGGGCATTAGTCCGGCGCGCATCACCACACCCATCCACGCCCCAAAGAAGACGAGGAAGCTGCCGCAGGCCGCGGCAACGCAGCGCACAAGCACTTTTCTCTGCGACCACAACGGCCGCACCAGCGCCCAGCCAAGCGCGGGCAACAGAAAAACCGCCGTCGTCTTGGTCAGCATCATCAGCGTGAACAGAACGCCAATGCACGCCGAGGCCAACAGTCGCCGCCGAAACGCGGGCAGCCGCACCGCAAGATTTAGCGCCGCCAGCGTAAGAGCCGTCAGCATCGGCTCCAGAATCGCAAGGCGGCTGAAGCTGTAGAGGAACGGACTGGTCACCATCAAGGTAATCGCGAGCAGCGCCGTCCACTTCGGCACACGTCGCCTCAGAAGCAGGTAACTCAGCACGAGGTTGGCGAAGAAGAAAGCAACCGCGAGACCGCGCGCCGCCTCTGCGCTCACACCCGTAAAATGAAACAGAATCCATTCCAGAAACGGCCACACCGGAACTGCCGGCGCCGGGTTGAAGTCCCCGGCCAGGTACCAGCTTCCAAACAGGTGCGCGCGAATCGCCGCGTTGCCGTACCAGCCCTCATCGGTGTACTTGGCCCAGTCCATCCACCAGGGCGAGTGGTTAGGGAAGTCGGCGCGCAGGTTCAGAGCATGCAAAACCGCAAAGCCGCCGATCAGAACCAGCCAGACCGCATAGAACCAGCGTGCTTTCGACCGCATCGGCCCGGTTTCCCCGCGTGGACTCGACAGTCCCCCAGATTGAGCTTGAGTCTGAATGGATGAGAGTATACCGCTCGTCCTCGCTCGGAGACGTGTGGCGCGTGCCTATTGCTCGCGCAACAGAATGAGCGGATCCACAGCCAGAGCCCCACGCGCCAGAATCCATGCCGCGTGGAAATGGCTGTGCCGGCACGCCCACCGTGCCAATGATGTTGTAGGCGATGACGCTCTCGAAGCTGCGGTTCCGGTCGCGAACTGGGCAGGCTGGACTCCCTTGCGGGCCCTCACGTCCACCCGCACGCGCCGCCATTTATGATGTTTCCTGCCTTCAGCCTGGAGACCTTACCCTTGCGAATCGATCGATTGACCTGCACGCTGACCCTCCTCGCAACCGCCGCAATCACCGCCCACTGCCAAACCGACATTCCTGCCGCCGCGTGGCGCATTCCCATTGGCGCGCCTCCGCTGAATCGCGGTGCGCAGCGCGCTGAACTGCACGGTGTGAACATCGACGACGGTCCCATGCAGGGCGCGCCGGTGGGCGGATTCGGCGCAGGAACATTCTCGCGAGCCGAGAACGGCCACTTTGTCCGCTGGCATCTCAAGGCCGGCATCCACAAATACCAAGACGTGCCGACGAACCAGTTCGCAGTGTTCGCGCAGCCCGAAGGCGGCGCTCCCGTAGCCATGACGCTGGCCACCGACAAACCGCGCGACGGCGCACTCAGCGCCTGGAACTGGACCTATCCCGTCGGCGATGGCGAATACGCGGCGCTCTATCCCAAGAGCTGGTTTTCGTACGGGACCAGGGCGCTGCCCGTGAAGCTCACCGTCGAGCAGTTCTCGCCGATTTTGCCGAACAATTACAAAGAGAGCAGCTATCCGGTCGCCGTGTATCGCTGGACCGCCGAGAATCCCACCAGCAAGCCGCTCACCGTTTCCCTGCTTTTTTCGTGGACCAACATGGTGGGCTGGTTCCGCGACTCGTCGCGCACGTTTGAAGGCGCGCTCAATCAGCAAAATGTCAACCGCTTCGCAACAGACAAGCTCGGCAATGGCACGGTTTCCGGCATTGTCTTCGACCGCCTCCGCCAGGGCCGGGTTGAAGACGAGTGGGACGGGCAGTTCGCCATTGCCACCTTACCCGGCGACAACGCCGAGGTCACCTATCTGGCGAGTTATCCGGTAAATACCGATGGCGCCGACGTGTGGGAATCCTTCTCGAAGAATGGCCGCCTTCCCAACCTGGCCCCGCCGATTGCCTCCAGCGGAGATGCCTTTGCGGGAGCCTTCGCGGTGCGATTCACATTAGCTCCGCACGAGAAACGCCTCGTTCCCATGGCCCTCAGTTGGGACCTTCCAGTTGCCCAATTCGGCGGCGGCCGCAAATGGGATCGGCACTACACAAAATTCTTCGGCACGGAAGGCACGCACGCCTGGGAGATTGCCCGCACCGCTCTTGAGCATCAGGAAGAATGGAGCAAGGCCATCGACGCGTGGCAGAAACCCATCGTCAGCGACGAAAGCAAGCCCGCGTGGTATCGAGCCGAACTCTTCAACGAACTCTACGATCTGGCCGACGCGGGAACCATCTGGGGACGGGAACGCAGCGCGCCGGGGCAAGCGGCGGATTCAAGCGCTGAAGACAAGTTCACTTACCTGGAGTGCTTCGATTATCCGTTCTATGGCAGCCTCGACGTGCGCTTCTACGGCACCTTCTCGCTGCTGCGCTTCTGGCCCGAAATCGAAAAGCAGGAGATGCGCGAGTATACCGGCACCATCCCTGAATCCAACCCGCAGCACTATATGTGGGGATGGAAGAGCGCACGCGAAAATCGCATCGTTGAATACACGCGCAAAGTGGCCGGAGCCGCGCCGCACGACCTCGGTTCACCGTTCGAAGATCCGGTCGTCAATCCCAACCAATACAACTACCAGGACGTTTCCAACTGGCGCGATCTGAATTCGAAATACGTGCTGATGATCTGGCGCGATTTCGCGCTGACCGGCGCGAGCGACGATACTTTTTTGCGCGATAGCTGGCCCGCCGTGAAGCAGGCCATGGAGCACTTGAGGCAGTACGACACCGACGGCGACGGCCTCATCGAAAACGGCGGCTTTCCCGACCAGACCTATGACGATTGGACCGCCGAGGGCGAAAGCGCATATACCGGGAGCCTTTATCTCGCGGCACTGAAAGCCACCGCGCGCATCGCCGAAAAACTTGGCGATGCCGAAACAGCCCGCGCCTACGACGCACTCGAAACGCGCGCTGCCCAGGCCTTTGTGAAGAAGCTTTGGACCGGACAGTACTTCCGCTACGCCGTGAAGGGCCAGGACACCGAGGCCGTAATGGCCGAGCAGCTGGCCGGCCAATGGTACGCCGATCTCACCGGACTGGGCGACCTTGTGCCGAAAGAGATGCGCGTCTCGGCACTGCACAAGGTCTACGACACCAACGTGCGCAAATTCCAGAAGGGCGAAATGGGCGCCATCAGCGGTATCGCTGCCGACGGCTCTCCACTGCACGGCAACCCACAGACTGAGGAAGTGTGGACCGGCGCAACCTTTGCCGTGGCCAGCCACATGATCGCCGAAGGACTCAAGGACGAAGGCTTCGCAACGGCTAAGGGCGTGAACAATGTTGTCTGGCGCGATCGCGGTTATTTCTTCCGCACGCCCGAGGCGTACGACATTCACGGCCTGTTCCGCGCCAGCATGTACATGCGTCCCGGATCAATCTGGGCCATGGAATACGCGCTCGATAAGAAGTAGGCGCCTCTGCGAGCGAAGAGCGAGAGTCTGCCACACCGCAGGTGCCTTTCTGGTTTCCCACCCCTCGCAAAGAACGCGATCGATGGGGCAGTCGGCGGCCGGTAGTGTCCTAATTTCGATCTCCAGTGCGATGAACAGCTTCTTGATTGGGAACAGACCGAAGTAGTAGAGTCTTAGGGGGTTTCAGGAGCTCACGCCGATGATCACCAGCATTCACACCCTGATTTATTCCGACGATGCCCCCGCAACGCGCGCATTCCTTCGCGACGTCCTCGGCTGGCCCTACGTCGAGGATGCGGCGGGCGGAGGCGCGGGTTGGCTGATCTTCAAGACCGGGCGTAGTGAGATGGGCGTGCACCCGACCCACAGCGTCTACGATGGCAAGACGTACGAATCGCCGCGGCAACATCTGGTCTCCCTGATGTGCGACGACATCTCACAAACGGTCGCTGAACTCAAGGCCAGAGGAGCGGAGTTCCACGGCGAAGTTCAGGATCACGGGTACGGACTCGTGGTCATGATGGCCGTACCTGGCGCGGACGACATCATGCTTTACGAGCCCAGGCATCCGCTGGCGTATAGCCTTTGACGGATTGAAAGGGCAACGAACTTACTCCCACCTTTCACCCTTCGCAAGGCATCGACGCTCGGCACCCGCAGCGCGGCAGATGGGTCACGCTCATCTTGCGATACTATGCTGCGGCTAATTACAGCTTTTGTTGTGGGCGTCGGCAATCGTCAGGAATGCGGCGCTCGCGGGCACGATGCGGAGCACACCTTTCTTCGCGTTTTCGGCCTTCGGCAGTTCGATGGTTCCGTCTGTACCGGCTTCAAGTTCCTTACCGTTCAGCAGAGACTTCGAGCTGGCAAGGTCGGGCGCGGTCAGTACCAGCTTTGCATAATTCGAGGGAATCGAAAGCGCCTGGTCGTGCTCCGCGTCCGTGTTCAGCGCCACCAGCGTTACGCCGCCCTTCCCTTCCTTCGAGCAGTGCGCGTAAATGCGCAGGCTTCCGTCCTTCGGTGTGCC
>PLTV01000176.1 GCA_003164635.1 Acidobacteriaceae bacterium | reverse complement strand
AGAAGACGCGCATGCCTTCGATGCAGTCTTCGTCAAGAACATAGTGAATGTTGGTGGTGAGATAGGTTCGGATCGTCTGCTCCGGGACGGGGAGTTTCTTCGACCACTCAGCGACGAGTGCGTCGATGTTATCCAGGCCGTGGATGCGGGACAGGATGAAGTCGTTGGCAATCCCCTCATCGAAGGGTCCGCTGCATGCAATGCCCCACACGGCGGAGACGAAAGGCACGTGCATCGAGCGCGTCCATTCTTCGGCCAGGTCCAGGTAAACCAGTCTTTCTCCGGTTCGCTCGAAGCGATTGGCTTGTTCTTCGAGCGCGAGCAGAGCGGGATCGCCGATCAAGATCGCGGCGTCGGCGATTTCGAGCATGGCATCGAGATCAGCAGAAGCGGGAATGAATGGCACGGCGGGGTTTCCCGCGCGATGAAGAAGAATGCGCGCGTAGGCGAGCGTAGTGCGGCTTGCGGTGTCGGCAGCCACAGCGCGCAGCGCGGTAAGGGGCTGGCTGGCGCGATGGACGAGAAGCAAAGATCGCACGCGCTTCTTTGAAGCGATGGTGCAGCCCGGCAGGATCTTCAGCGTCGGGTTTGCGGCCAGCGAGGCAATGGGAATGAGACCGATGTCCGCCTGCCCCGAGGCCAGCCGGTCGGCACATTCTGAGGGCATCATGCGGTCGATCTGATAGCGGCGCGCCAGTTCGCGATCGAGCGGCGCATGCTCAAAGTCCCACATCAGCGGCGCGGGATTGAGAAAACGAATGGCAGCAATGCGCAAGCGGCTTTGCGAACGAGGATCGGCGGCGGAATTCACTCTTCTCTACAATATCAACCGCGCGCCGCAGCCGCCACGCTCGGTGACGCGCAACCTTGACACCCGCACATCGCGAGGTTAAGGTTGCGCGAGAATTCTTTGAAATCGCTCATTTCTGCCGCACGCAGAGCGGGCGCTTGCGCGTTTCATTGCAATCGGTTGAGGGGAAGACAGGCTTGGAACTGGAATCGGCAGGCAACGCCGTGGCGAAGCCGCTCGACGAAGAGCGGCTGGGATGGCTGGCCCTCGCGCTTTCTCCCGGCTTGGGACCTCGGCGAATTATCGATGCTGTAGCGCAATTGTCCGGGGCCGCCGAGATCTTCTCTTTGCCGCTGACGGGTCTTGAGGCGCTTCGGTTTCCCGCCCATGCCGCGCAGTTTCTTTTTGACGGCAAGGGGCGCGCGGCGGCCGAGAACGAGTGGGCCAAGGTAACGCGCGAAGGCGCAACCATCGTGACCTACAGTTGCGCCGCGTATCCCGATCGACTGCGCGAGATCTACGATCCGCCTCCGGTGCTCTGGGTGCGAGGCGATACCGGCTTGCTTGCGCGCCCTTCGCTGGCGGTAGTCGGCACCCGGCACCCAACGCCGTATGGATCCGGCGTGGCGGAAATGCTGTCGCGCGATCTGGCGGCGCGGCGGCTGCTGATTGTGAGCGGAATGGCGCGGGGAATCGACTCTTGTGCGCATCGGGGCGCACTGGCAGCGCGCATGCCTACTCTGGCCGTCTGGGGAACGGGTATCGATGTTGTGTATCCCAAGGAAAACCGCAAGCTTGCGGAAGAAATCCTGGCCTTGGGCGGGGCCATCGTGAGCGAATTGCCCATGGGGACCTTTCCGGCGCCGCAGAATTTTCCGCGTAGGAACCGCATTCTGAGCGGCCTGAGCATTGGCGTGCTGGTGGTTGAGGCGTCGGAGAACTCAGGCACGCGGGTCACGGCGCGCTGCGCCGCCGAGCAAAACCGCGACCTGTTCGCGGTGCCGGGGAACGTGACACGAAAAGAATCGTGGACGCCGAACACATTGATTAAACAGGGCGCCAAGCTGACGGCCACCTGGGAAGACGTATGGGAGGAACTGCCATCGCAAGTACGCCTGGAACTGGAGTCGTATGCGCCCAATGAATCGAAAGTGGATCAGCCTGCATCCTTATTGACTGAACCGGTTTTACGCCCCGGAGAAGGAATTCTCTTGGAAGTGCTCAAACCGGATGCGAGCCTCCAGATTGACGAGATTCTCGAGCTGTTAGAGACTCAACTGACCTCGTCCGAGGTGTTTACCGCACTTTTTGAGCTGGAACTCGCAGGTCGTGTGCGCTGCCTGCCCGGTAAGCATTACGTTCGCGCGATTTGATTGCGTCCAAAGCAGCGAAGTTGCGAAGGCGGCGAACAATCTGGATGCAGCGCAGAAATTTGTTGCGCCTTGGCCGTACCTGAAGAATTACCCTTTCAGGAGCCATTCCTCACATGCGTAAGTCAGTTGATTAGCGGGGCTTTGGCTCGGCGAAGGGCGCTGCTCCGAATTGGAATGAGACCGAGGATCGGCACGAAGACATGGCCGCCGGAGTGGAAACGAAGCGGTGTTCCGTGGTACGGTGCAAACTTTGTGGGTGGTTTTCCCGAGCCGAGATTCAAACCACGCATCGCGAGTAATTTTGGGCTGTAAGGTCTGCAAACAGATTTGTCCACCGCGGAGTCAAACAGGGCGGGCACGATAGAGTAAGTCAGGAAATAAGGATGGCAATGAGCAGAGCACTGGTGATCGTTGAGTCGCCCGCCAAGGCAAAGACGATCGAGAAGTATCTTGGCAAGGGTTTTGAAGTGCGCGCATCGGTCGGGCACATCATGGACCTGCCGAAGAACGACATTGGCGTGGAATTGAAAAACAGGACGTTTGAGCCCCACTTGATCGTTTCACCGGGCAAGGAAAAAGTTGTCGATCAGTTGAAGAAGATCGCCGCCAAGGCCGACGAGATTTACCTGGCGCCTGACCCTGACCGCGAAGGTGAGGCGATTGCGTATCACCTGGCGTTGCAGCTGGGCACTTCAGAAAAAGAGAAGAAAAAAATCCGCCGCGTTACGTTCAACGAGATCACGAAGAAGGCTGTGCAAGAGGCATTTAAACACGCTCGCGACGTCGACCAAAATCTCGTGGACGCGCAGCAGACCCGCCGGGTGCTGGATCGCCTGGTGGGTTACCAGATCTCACCGCTGCTTTGGGATAAGGTGCGTCGCGGACTCTCAGCGGGCCGCGTGCAAACGGTAGCAGTGCGCCTGATTGTCGAACGCGAACGCGAGATCGGCGCCTTCAAGCCGGTTGAATACTGGACGCTCGATGCGATTCTCCACGCCGAACGGCAGGGAGACAAAAACTTCAAGGCGCGGCTCGTCGGCATCGACGGGCAGCGCATCGCCGTGGACACAGTGAGCGGTCCGGCGCTGGCTGGCGAAAAAGAAATCAAGGCTGCGCTTGCAGCTCTCGACAAGGCTGAATGGAGCGTGGCCTCGGTTGTGAAGAAGGAGCGCCGGCAAAGCGCGCCGCCTCCATTCACCACGAGCCAACTGCAACAGGATGCCTCACGCAAGCTCGGCTTCAATGTCCGCCGCACCATGGGGGTGGCTCAACGCTTGTATGAAGGCGTTGACCTGGGATCGGAAGGCACGACCGGCCTCATCACCTATATGCGTACCGATTCACCGCGCGTGGCGCCGGATGCGATCGCGGGAGCGCGCGAGTGGGTGGGCAAGCAACTCGGCGCAAAGTACCTCCCCGAGACACCCAATGTTTATAAGGGCAAGAAAGACGCACAGGATGCCCACGAAGCGATCCGTCCGACCGATGCCGCACGCACGCCGGAATCGATTGCACGCTTTCTCAGCGATGAGCAACTCAAGCTCTACACGCTGATCTGGAAACGATTCGTGGCTTCGCAGATGGCGCAGGCGCAGCTCGCGGTGACGCAGGTGAACATCGCTGCGGCGAGCGCGGTTGACAAGCGCACGTATGACTTCCGCGTCAGTGGAACGACGGTAATCTTCGACGGCTATCAGAAGATTTACGAAGCTTCAAAAGACAAGAAGGACGAAGACGACGAAGAGCTCGCCAACAAGCTGCCGAACCTGGACAACGTAAAGCGGCTGGAACTCGAAAAGCTGGAACACGAGCAGCACTTCACTGAGCCGCCTCCACGCTACAACGAAGCCTCGCTCGTGAAAGAGCTCGAAGAGCGCGGTATAGGCCGCCCTTCGACGTATGCGTCGATCATCAACACCATCCAGGACCGCGAATACGTGGTGAAGCATGGCGGATCTCGCGGCCGTTTCTATCCCACCGAGATTGGCATGGTGGTTTGCGATCTGCTGGTCGAGAGCTTCCCGTATATCTTCGACACCGCGTATACCGCCAAGCTCGAAGAAGAACTCGACGATATTGAAGACGGCAAGGAAAAGTGGACGACCCTGTTGAATGGGTTCTACGATCACTTTGAAGACGAGCTCAAAGACGCCGGCACGAAAATGCGCGACATCAAGCGGCTCGAGCAGATGACCGACGAGAAGTGCGAACTCTGCGGCTCGCCGCTCGTTTTGAAGTGGGGCAAGTTCGGCACGTTCTTTGCCTGCTCGGCATACGACAAGAAAGATCCTTCGAGCTGCACGTTCACGAAAGAAAACACCGCCTCGAAGCCGGACATGAACACGCCCGAAGCGCAGGAAGCGGACGAGAAAGAAGAGTACTGCGAGAACTGCGGCAAGGTGATG
>PLTV01000331.1 GCA_003164635.1 Acidobacteriaceae bacterium | reverse complement strand
CGCCTTGAAATCTGGAAGACCGAGAGCAGGCCAATGCGCTCGTCCAGATGGATAATCGGGTCGTACGCTTCGACTGGATCGTCGTCGAACGGTCCGTTCGGTTTCGGTTCGTAGAATCATGTGCGGCGGACGCCAGCGAAGGCCTCTGCGCAAGCGACGCTGATTTGTTGACAGATGCTTTTGAGTGCCCAGTAATGGGGGATCGGAGCGTGCCTTCAACCCAAAACGAAAGGAGCCACGAAGGCTCCTTTCTGTTGTTTGAGTTTTGATTGAACGGATTCGTTGATCCGTAACCCGAGGATCAATGGAGCCGGAAGTCGACGTCGAGGACGATTTCCACGGAGACCGGATGGCCCTGGAACATGGCCGGCTTGAACTTGTACTGGCGCACGGCATCGACGGCTTTCTGTTCCAATCCCATGCCGAGATGGCTGAGGATGCGAATGTCCTGCGGATTTCCCTGGGAATCGACGATCAGCTTGATTTGCACGTTGCCCTGGAAGTTTGAGCGACGGGCTTCCTCAGTGAACTCGGGCTCAGCCGCATGCAGCACCTGGGGCGCGCTAACGCCGCCGCCGACGCTCATGAGGCCGCCGCCGTAACCACCACCGCTGCCAACGCCGTGGCCGCCGCCGAGTCCGCCGCCGCCCATGCTTCCGAAGCCGGAACCCGTTCCCTTGGGCTTGGCTGCCAGAGCGATTTGCGGGCTATTGGTGGCTGCGAACGCCGGCAAAGCATCGGGTGTATCCGGCATCTTGACCTGGTCAGTAGGCGCCAGGGCAAGCTTGGGATGATCGAGGCGAATGATGGACGTAGTATTGATTTGCGGAGCCTTGGCTACGGGAACCGGCACCGGGGCTGCCTTGGGCTGAACGATGGACTTGGCGCCGCCGCCGCCTTCCTGCTTAGCCACGGGCATCACCACCGGCGGAGGAGCAGTCAGCTTGAAATCCACCGAGGTAACCGTGGTTGGGGGCTCGATGACGACGTTGCGAACCTTGAGCGCCAGGGATAACAGGAGGGTGATAGCGACCACGTGCACAACAAACGAAATCGCATTCGATGTCTGGTCGCGTTTGAAAGAGAGCAGGTCCGTTGCGAAGATCGGTACGCCTGCGGCCTCATTCGATGGAGCGAGCTTATTCGAGGAATAAGAATCAGTACGGGTATTAGACATAGTTGGCCACACAGAAGCGCTTGCATCCTGCATCATGCGGCTGGATCCTCCGGCAGATAGCGTACTTCCTAGAATTGATTTGGGAGTCGTAGGTACCAGATTGCCCATAGCATTTTGCCGGTTGCATTCCCCGGCTTCTCCTCTCGTTTGATGACGACCGATTTACTAGCAACGAAAACAATCAAATGCCCCAGTTCCTTGATTCTGATGGCTACCGGGGTAAAAACGCTGTCTTACTCGGGGAAAACCATTGCCTTACCAGATACCCTTGTCGCTTCCAGTGATCTTCTGTCCAACCGCCGCTGCTGTGGCGAGCCATGGCAGCAAGCTAAGTCGAGCGCCGCTCTGCAATTCGCGCTTGCGCAACAATCCGGCCAACTGCGATCCATAGAGCTTGGCAGATTGCGGCATGATCGGAACCCGGATGAACTCCTTTGCATAGAAAACTTCTTTGCCGCCGAAACGCGCGGTGTTCTTGACCGACTGGGGCAGTTCGAGGCCGTAGCCGCGGTACTGCTGCACGTAATCAGAAACGATAACCAGGTAGGTGGCCACGCCTTCCCAGATGCCAGCGTTGGTGGCCACTTTTTCGAGATCGGTGAAATCGACAACACCTGAATCTACCAACCCGGCGCTGTCGACAATGTCGCACAGGCGGAAGTAAAAATGCCGATACATGCGCTGAAGGGTTGAAATCATCAGGCGGTCAGAGATTGAGGTCACGCGGAAGGTCTGGTCGTTGACGACAATCAGCCGCGCCCTTTCAGCAAGACGCGCGGCGATTGCAATTTGCTCGCCGGTCTGGCCAAGGCGCCTCATGTGAATTTCGACCGACTCGGGCAGGCCGGGAATCTCGAAATTCCACTTGCCGGCCAGGCGATCGCCCCAGCTGCGGGACGCCAGCTCCGCGCTGAAGCGGCGCTGCATGAGCTTGATGATGTCGTCGGGGTGCGCGTTGGTGTAGAGGTCGAGATCGCTTCCCAGGTCGGGCAGGTGGTCGAGGGACTTGATCACGGTGATGTCGTACTGCTCATCTTCAATGGCGGTGCAAATGTCCTGGAGGAACTGCACGGCGGTGGTGATGCGTGACCGCTCGAGGGTGAGGGCCGTCAGCGTCCACTGGGCGCGCTCGCTGTCGTTCGCTTCTTCGAAGATGCGGAGGAGCCGCTCAAAACCGCGGATGATGACGTGGTTTGAATTGGCAAGCGCAAGCAGGTCGTCATATTCCTCGCGGCTCATCTTCAAGAGATCTGCCTTCAGGCTCTCGAACGACGTTGAGGCTGCGTTCTGGTCGCCCTCAGGCACGAGGAGCAGCCGGGAAAGCAGCGTCATGGTCTGGCGACTAGGAGGTTGTGCGACGGACTTGGTCATCTTGGCTTCGATCCTCTTCAAAAAGAATTAGTGTTGGGGTGTGGCTGCCGGCGTATTTTCGCGTGGAGTCAACTCAACTGGGCCCGTCTGCCGGCGACGTTCCGCGCTATATTTTTCCAGCTCTTTGTCGACTTGCCGCTGACTGTCGTCGGCGACGCTGTAGAGACTTTTGCCCTCGGTTCCGCGCTGGGTGGATAAGCCGACCTGGGTGCCAGATCCGCCGGCGCGCCGGGCCTTCTCATAGAAGAATCCCGCGGTTTCCATATCGCCGTCCATCTCGGCGATGAATCCCCGATTGTTGAGCGCAAAGGCACTTTCGGGATCGAGCGAATACGCATGAAGGAAGTCTTCACGGGCTGCGCTCCAATTGTTGGCATTGATGGCGGTAACGCCGCGAATGGCGAGCATGGATGCCTGGGTCTCGGCGGTGTTGATGTTTCTGATCCGATCTTCAAGGCGCCGGGCGCTTGCCGCGGCCATTTCGCTGACGGCCTTGCCGCGGAAGTTTCGATCGACGGTGACGACGACCGGCTCGGAGGCCCGCGTGCCGCTTACCGTGCGGTAATACTTAAGCGCCGCATCGTAATCGCCCACTTCCTCTTCAGCCACACCCAGATTGTTGAGCGTGAACGGATTCTGGGGATCGATGGTCTGAGCCTTCTGCAACAGCGAAACCGCCTCAAATCCGCGGTCGGCCGTGAGCAGATTCATGGCGTCGATGTTCATGCGATTCACTTGCATGGGCTTGTCTTGCAGATTCTGCAAAGCCAGTTGCATGGGCTTGCCTTGCAGTTCTTTGGCGTTGCTGGTATCGATATTGGCGTTCGAGCCCTGCTGGGACGCAAGCGTGTAGAAATTGTGGGCGCGATCCAATTGGCCTTGAAGCTCAGAGATGTACCCGAGGTTGTTCAGGGTAAACGGATCGGCCGGATCGTAGAGGTAGGCCTTGAAAAAGAGCGCCGAAGCCTTCTCGTACTGCTGCTTTTTCACAGCTTCAACGCCTTCGCGATTCAGGCGCTGAACGGGGGTGAGCTCGCTGCGGCGGGGAATCGGAATTCTCAGGACATCGCCACCCCAGGCGAGGGGGAGCGAACCTGCGCAAAGCGTAAGGGCAACAATGGCTTTAAACGGCGTTTTCGACATTGATCCCCTCCTCACCTTTCGGTAGCATTCCGCAGGAAATTGACACGCTTATAATCATTTAGATGCACCTCGCCCAACACTGTTGCCAGAAACTGCAACAGATTTTCAATAAACCGTCTCGCTGGCAGGCCACCGGGATACAATCTCGAACATCTAAGACCGTTCTACCCGAATGGTAACCATCATGGGATGTACAAGAATGGTACGCTTTTTTGCTGTTGTCCTGCTTGCTGGAATAGGTACGGGGCTGTATGGCCAGAACCCAGCCAATAACCCGGATTCCAATCCCAATGCTGCCCAGGCCGCTCCTGATCCGGGCGCAGCCCAGGTTGAGCCTTTGCCGGCTGCTCCCAAAGGGAAAAGCACCATCCTTGGCGGGGAGATTCGCTTCGTTGATTCGGTGAAGGACGAGCTTTTGCTGAAGGCATACGGCCAGAAGCCGATCAAAATCCTTTTTGATGAGCGAACCCAGGTTTTTCGCGATGGGAAAAGGATTCCACTCCTGTCCCTGGGGAAGACGGACCACGCGTCGATCCAGACTTTGCTGGACGGCACTAACATCTTTGCGCTCACCATCCACATACTGTCGCGCACGCCGCAGGGCGATTTCG
The DNA here is from genome assembly GCA_003164635.1 of Acidobacteriaceae bacterium. Classification (GTDB taxonomy): domain Bacteria; phylum Acidobacteriota; class Terriglobia; order Terriglobales; family Acidobacteriaceae; genus Telmatobacter. The sequence continues at coordinate 2,613 of PLTV01000331.1, read as the reverse complement.
ACGGCAAAGTTGTGAGCTTCGACCCTGGTTCCACGGAGCTGACCTTGAGTTCAACCGCATCGAACCAGCCGCTGAAATTGACTGTTCCCGGCGATACGCCGATTACGCGCGAGGGCCAGTCGGCATTTGCGGCGCAACACCCAGGGACGGCTGATCTGGTTCATGGGACGCTGGTGACGCTGAAATTCGAGTCGGACAACAAGGGCCGCGGCATTGCCCGGCAGATTACGGTTTTTGCCGTTCCGGGTGCGGACTTCGTATTTATTGGCAACATCACCACCCTCGATCTGCACGCCGGCCACCTGGTGCTCGCCGACCCGCGCGACGACAAGACCTACGACATCACCTTCAGTTCCGGCATCGCGACTCAGAATCTGCGCCAGGGAGACCATGTGATGGTGAAGGCACGGTTCGACGGCAATTCGTACGTGGCGACCGCAATTTCGGCGGAGTAAGGCCAGAGGCTCGGGATTGTAGCCTCGTAAGGGATCCCCCAAAAGCGCGCTCCCCCGGCGCGCTTTTTTATGCGGTTGCGATGTTTGCGGGACGAACAGGGCTGTTGACAAGTCGCACCGCTCCGGACGAAACCGATTAGATTAGAGATAAAGGCTGGAGACGGGACTCGATCAGGTTGATTGCACGGGCGTCCGCCGTGACTTCCGATCGCGATTTGAATGAGGCGATCAAGAGCCTGCGATGTGCTTTGACATGGGGTGAGATGAGGGGAACTACCAGACGTTCATTTCTCAAGCTTTGCGCTCAATCGGCTCCTGCGATTCTTCTGGCTGACATGGCTTCGCGGCGCATGAATGCAGCCGCGCAGGACTCGGCGTCTCTTCGCACGCCGGACACAGTTGACCGCTACGTCGATCCACTGCCACTGCCGTCAAAGTTGACGCCTTCCGGAACCGGAAAAGACGGAAGTCTTTACCATGTGCGCATGATGGAGTTCAAGCGGAAGATGCACTCGCAGCTTCCGCCCACGCGGCTGTGGGGATTTGAAGGGCAGTATCCCGGCCCAAGCTTTGAGGCATTTCGCGGCAAGCCGATCGAGGTGCGCTGGGAGAATAATCTGCCTGTACAGCACATTTTTGGGGTCGACATGCATATTCACGGCGCGATGGCGCCCACGCCGGCGGTGCGGACGGTTCCGCATCTGCATGGCGCGCGCACGAGTTCAGAAAGCGACGGATTGCCGGAGAAGTGGTTTACGCCCGGCAAGACTGTGAACTACCACTACCCCAACACGCAGGCTGCCGCGACTCTCTGGTACCACGATCACGCGGTTGGGATCACACGGTTGAATGTGTATGCGGGGCTTTCGGGGTTCTACTTTTTGCGCGATGAGGAAGAGCAGGCGATGGGCCTGCCGTCGGGCGAGTACGAGATCCCACTTCTGCTGCAGGACCGATCGCTCGATGAGCAGGGTCAGTTGATCTACACGCCAACGCACGAAGATGGCGTCAAGCTGCCTCCCGGCACCTGGGGGCCGGAGTATTTCGGCGAACTCCCGGTAGTAAACGGGACGCTTTATCCGTATCTCGAAGTTGAACCGCGCCCCTATCGGCTGCGCGTGCTCAATGGGTCGAACTCGCGCTTCCTCAATGTGTTTTTGAACACCGCGAAGCACCCTACGGACATTCCGAATCTCGTGAATTTCCACCAGATCGGGACCGACGGCGGATTTCTTCCCAAGCCCGTTCAACTGAACAAGCTGCTCATGGGGCCGGCAGAGCGAGCAGATTTGATTGTCGATTTCACGGGTCTTGAGGGCAAGACCATAACGCTCTCCAACAACGGGTCTGCGCCGTATCCGGGCTGGGACATGATGATGATGATTCATCCGCCACTGTACGAGTGGATGCAATTTCGCGTCACCCGGCCGAAGGCGGCCAATGCCAAGGCCTTCAGCATGCCGGCGGGCACTGCCTTTGAGCCGCTGAAGGAAACTGCGGCAGTGAAGACCCGCGATTTTACGCTCTCAGAAAAACTGGACGCCCAGGGCCACTCGCTGGGAGTGCGCATCAACGAGAAGGGCTACGACGACCCGGTGACAGAAATTGTAAAGCTGGGCACGACGGAAAAATGGCGTTTCATCAATACCACCGACGATGCGCACCCCATGCACCTGCACCTGGTGCAGTTCCAGGTTCTTCAACGCCAGGGCTACAATCTGCCGGCATTTGAAACGACGGGACAATTGCAGTTTGTGGGCAATCCACGGCCACCCGCGCCCAATGAAGCCGGATGGAAGGACACAGCGATCGTGAACCCACGCGATGTGCTCACCATTCTTGCGCGCTTCGAGGGTTTTACAGGGCGCTACGTTTTTCACTGCCACATGCTGGAGCACGAAGACAACGACATGATGCGGCCGTATGAGGTCATCGCGTAAACGCCTGCCTGAGATTCTCCACGCGATGCCTGAAAGGCTTGCTGCCGGTTCTACTCAATTCTCCCACTCGATATAGTCGAATCCTGCCAGCGGATACAGCCCTATGCTGCGACCCAGTACCAGGAATCCTGCCATTGGGGCCGAGAAGAATGGCAATCTCATCCGCGCCGAAGGCGTGCTGGGATGTTTAGCAAAAGGTAACTCCCGCATAGACGGTT
>PLTV01000326.1 GCA_003164635.1 Acidobacteriaceae bacterium | reverse complement strand
CAGGTTCACTGAAAGAAGGCAAAGGAACAATTTCCACGGCTACCGGTGTTTTGAAGGATGCCAACTATTCGTTCGCCACGCGTTTTGAAGGCGCAGACTCGGGCACCACACCCGAAGAGTTGATTGCGGCGGCCCACGCAAGCTGCTTCTCGATGGCCCTGGGCGCGCAGCTCGGCGGCGCGGGCTTTACACCGGACAAGATTGAGACCGCCGCGGCCGTGACCCTGGCCAAGACGGATGGCGGTTTCGCGATTACGAAGATTACGCTGACGACGACGGCCAAGGTTCCGGGTGCAACCCAGGAAGCCTTCGACAAGGCCGCTGCCGACGCCAAGGCCGGCTGCCCCATCTCCAAGTTGTTCGCCAACAACACCGAGATCGTGCTCGACGCCAAGCTGGTCTAAGCAACAAGCAAGGAAGCGGGCCGGGGACGAATGGATTCCCGGCCCGCTTTTTCTAGCCCTAAACCGGCACAGTCGCGATTTGACACCACCTGTCGCGTTTGCGAAACTCAAGATTGCTGCCTGCTCAGCGCAACCGCCTGAGTAGTGTCTCGTGCCGAAGTGGCGGAATTGGCAGACGCGCGTGGTTCAGGTCCACGTACTCGCAAGGGTGTGGGGGTTCGAGTCCCTTCTTCGGCACCAAGTCATTTAAAATAAAACACTTAGAAAAGCTTGTTACTATTTCTTACTACTTCTTGGTTTCCGCTTGAATCCACTGGAAACGGCTGGAACCCACTGAAAGTACTTCATTCCAGATCACTTAGCTTCCGTCTAACGCAGGAAGGAGCAAGGACTTGGCTAATCGATCAGTTGTTCTCTATCTCCGGACAAAATTCAAGAAAAAGTAGGCCTACCACAAGGCCCCTGAAGAGCCCTCTGAGCTAGCTTGCGGCGAGTAGTACCTAAGCTGGTATATCAAGAAGCGCAAGCTCGGTCACTCTCGATTATCTCGGCGTCGTCGACGCCACTGACGAGATGTCCCAGGAGCAGGTGAATAACGGCGCTCTAGCCGCCTACGTGTGAAGCGCCAGTTTGAAGACCGCCGGTGCGCATGCCTCTGTGTTCATCGGTTTCTTCTTTCTGCTTAACTAGATTTTTCCCTAGACCCAATCCCCACTTCAGCCCAGCTTGCCGATGCCAAATCACCGGCCCATGCAGCGTGTAAAAACCAAAACTGGCATTTTTCGAATGCTCCTTTAAGGCGGGCGATCGCTCTTGGCGGCAGCGCCCCATCCGCTGTCGCTGTAGATTTCTCCCGTGACTGGCATGCTGTTTGAGATTTTCGCAACAGTCGAAGACCTTGAAGGACCAGACCAGCATCGTCCTCGTCAATGTGTAAACCGGATTCGGACTGCTTCGGCGACAGATCGAGGAAGATGCAAAGGCTTAGAACCGCGACCTGTTCGTAGGACCAGCTCATCGTGAGTCGACCTGATGACATGCAGGTGAACGCCCGGTGAAATGCCGTGAGCCTTGAGCTTCTTTAGCAATGTGGCGTCTCGATCTGAAACGCTTTCGACCACGAAATGCCCCTCAATTTCAATAGCCGTCAATGGCTGGGACGCTCGTTTCACCATCTTTCCGTCCAGAGCGGGAATGCAGTGACCGTGAGGGTCGAACTTGGGCCGTCCAAGCTTCGCATCGATGCGCTCCTCGAAGCGCTCCGAGATGAAATGCTCCAGCCTTTCTGCTTCGTCATGGACCTCCTCGATTGGGTAGTCAAGGACTTTGTATAAAAACGCCTCAAGCAGCCGGTGATGACGCAAAATCTCCAGCGCGCGGCGTCTGCCAGCGGCAGACAAGCGGACACCGCGGCGGGCTTCGTATTCCACAAACGAAGTCGGAGAAGCGGCCAGTTTCTGAAGCATGTTGGTGACCGATGCCGGCGCGACTCCAAGCCGCTCTGAAAGTGCGGTGCTTGTCACACGTTCCTCTTCCGTTCCCCCCAGCGAGTAGATGGCTTTGAGATAGTTGTCCACTGATTCTGTATTCAGGTTGACGCGGCGTGTGGTCATGCTCTTCCGATCGGTACGATTTGACACTACTCCATTTTAGGTGTACCTAATTAAATTAGGCGAGCCTAAATGGCCTCCTGGGGTTATCTTCCCGAATCCCCTGTTGAGGCCAAGCACCAAAAACCAATCGGAGGTCGATGTGCGCGCGATTCGAGCATGGAGGTACAGCTTCCGTTTTTTATGGATGTTAACTGTAGTTAACCCATGCTTGATCCTGGCGCAGAGCGGAACCAGCAGTGCTCTCTCCGGTGTGGTCACGGACCCGAACGGCGCAGCTGTACCGCGCGCATCGGTCACCATAAACGATACGAACACGCAAGCGACGCGTACCGGTGAAACAGATGCCGAAGGCCATTTTCTCTTTTCCCAGATTAATCCGGGCAACTATCTGGTCACGGTCGACGCTGCGGGCTTCACCGAATCCAAATCCGAAGCTACCACCGTCGGCGTTGGCCGAACAGTCTCACTGAACTTCCTGCTTCATGTCCAATCGAATAACCAGACCGTCGAAGTGACCGCACAGCAGGGCCTTCTCAGTCTCGACAATCCAAACATCACAACCACGATAGATGCGAAAGAGATCAAGAATCTGCCGAATCCAGGGCAGGACCTTACCTATCTTGCACAGTTCGCACAGGGAGCGTTAATGAACACCGCTGGTTCGTCGAGCGACGCGAAGGCGGCTGGCGGCTACGGCAACGTCGAGTTCAATGGCCTGCCTGCGACTTCCAACGGCTACATCCTCGATGGATACGACTCGAACGACCCCTGGTTGGGCCTGAATATCGGTCTCTCATCAAATCTCGTCATCGGACTCGATGCTGTGCAGGAAGCCACCGTCAGCACCAATTCTTTCTCTGTCGATCAGGGACGGTATGCCGTAGCCCAGGTCAACTACTTCACCAAGTCGGGCACGAACGCATTTCATGGCGACGTGTCCGAGATATGGAACGGCTCTTTGTTCAACGCGGAAGATTATTTCCTTCATGCAAATGACACGCCGGGCAACATTGCTCAAAAGCCTCGTGACGTGGTGAATGAATTCGGCGTCAGCGTGGGAGGGCCGATTCGGAAGGACAAGCTCTTCTTCTTTGCTCATTATGAGGGCATTCGCATCGCATTGCCGCTGGTCACGGCAACGACCTTGCCGACGCCTGGCTACCAGAAATATGTCCTGGGGCAACTTGTTACGGGAGGACTTGACCCGGTCACAGGCGCCAACCTTCCTGCCCAACCCGCGGAGATCCCGTTCTACAAAAATATGTTTTCGCTTCTGCCGACTCCTGGCGGATCGCCTGTGGCAATCACATCCTGTCCGCTGGACGAATCCGGGAATCCATTGCCGGCTCCGCCAAGTGGCACCCTGCTCGATGGCAGCGGCTGCGCGACCCAGCGGCAGCGGTCCCTGCACAACAGCGACAGCGAAAACCTGATCGTGTTGAAGATCGATCACACGATCAACTCGAAGAACAGCATCTGGTATCGCTTCCAGCAGGATACCGGCCTGCAGGCTGAATGGACCGACCCGATCAACTCCATCTTTAACGCCTTTTCGCCTCAGCCGCAGCGCACGCTTGTCGTGGGTTACACGCATGTGTTTAGTCCAACCCTTGTGAATCAATTCAATCCTGGAGCAAGCTGGTATTCCAGCATCTTCGAACCGAACAACTACGCACAGGCGCTCGAAACATATCCCATCGTGCTCGCCTCGGGCAGTGACAGCGTGCCTTTCACCCAAATCGGCGGCCTGGATAATACCTTTCCGCAGGGCCGTAAAGTCACGCAATGGCAAATCAATGACAACCTGACCTGGACGCGCGGAAAGCATACACTGCACTTCGGCATCAATACGCGCCGAGTCGATACCAGCGACTATGACCTTGGCGAGGGCATTGTGCCAACTGTTACATACAACGACCTGGCGGAGTTCACTTATGGGGCCGCGTTCACCACGGTCCAGAACTTCCCGGTCTCTCTAAGAGAAAGAGTGGCGGCCGGGAATCTCGAATACTACGCGATGGACACGTACAAACCGTCTCCGAAGGCAACGATTTCCTATGGCATGCGCGTGACCTGGAATACAAATGTCACCAGTCCCCATGCTCTCTTTTCGCGCATGGCTGGCTCCTTCCTCGATGCATCGCACGCAACGAACCAGCCGTTGAATGAGGTTGTCTTAGGCAATGTTCATAACCTTTTTGCAGCGACACCACTATTCGTGTACCAACCGCGCGCATCTCTTGCGTACCAGATTCGCCCGCATATCGTAGTCCATACAGGATTCGGCGTCTTCAACGACATCATCCCTCAGGAAATCGCCGACAGCGGCCTGATGAACGCTCCTGACGATCCTACCTTCACGGGTGGTATTGGCGGGGAGGTGGGCGGCCTGGGAGTAGCGCCCGGCGTGCCAGGAAGCGCCGTTGACGCCACGGTCGACGCCAACAAGTCGTTTCAGACAACCTTCCGCTCTGGCGGCGCGCCTTGTGTTGGCATCCAGGCGGGCGAGGCCACTTGTCCGCTGGCTGTCGGTCTGAACACCTTTCCGAGTGGGACTCTCAAGACTCCGTACTACTACCAGTACAATCTTGGCATCGAGCGGCAGATCGGATCACACGGCAACTTGCGCGCCGATTATGTAGGCACGCGCGGGCTCCATGAGCCATACGAGTTTCAGCTAAACGGCTATCAGAAAGTCTGCAGCGGATGCTTCGCGCCATTTCCGTACCAGCAGCCTCTTGACCAGCGATTTGGAACCATCACCGAGTTCCAGACCGGCGCGAACAGCATTTACAACGGATTGCAGACCGTCTACACGCAGCAATGGAGCAGCTTGACTCTGCGCGGCAACTACACCTTCAGTCATTGCCTGGACGAAGTATCGAATGGCGGCTTGCTGGCATTTTCCACGCAGGGGTTGGAGTCTCCGTTACCTGGAGAATTAAGACGTCAACATGCCAGTTGCGACTACGACGTACGGCATAACATCTCTGCGTTCGGCATGTATCAGGTGCCGTTCCGCTCCCGCAATCCAGTGCTGCGCCAGATCTTCGGCGGGTGGTCCTTTTCGGAGTCGGGGTTTCTTCACTCTGGACTTCCCTTCAGCGTCCTGAGCCAGCAATATAGCGGAAACGGCAATGGCGTCTTCCAGGCATCGAACCCTGCGCAGACCACCCAGTTCGCCGCGCCGGAATATGCAAACAGAGTCCCCGGCGTGCCGCTTTATCGTAAGACTCCCTATCCCGGAGTCACCGTAGCCGGCACGAAGCAGTGGCTCAACCCCGAAGCCTTTGTTTCCGTTGTCGATCCGACGACCGGGGCATGCTATACCGGCGTACTCGGCGTCGAGAACGATAGCCCAGCGATTTGCCAGTTCGGCAACTCCGGCCGCAACTCAGTGCGCGGACCGCACTTCACGTATTCAGACATGTACATCACGAAGACTTTTCCATTCCGGGAGGGAATCAAGCTGCGCATTGACGGCCAGATCTTCAATGCGTTCAATCATCCGAATTTTGCGCTACCGAGCACAGTTCAGGCGGGCGTACCCGGATCGCCCATAGCAAGGTTTGGAACGCTGCAAAGCGCGACCACACCTCCCACCGGTTTACTTGGCGTGGGGCTCGGAGGAGACACTTCGCCCCGCATGATCGCTTTCGAGGGAAGAATTGAATTCTGACAATTGCTTCCCAGTGCCGCGAATGGACTGCCGGGAAAATTCTTCTTAAATACGACTTTCGAAGCAAGGACGAACGGACAGGATGGACTTGAGTGTTGAAGCTCCGAACGAATCCGCCGGCTCGGACATCTCGTAACTCTAGCCCGGGCCTTTGGCGAAGTTTTTTCGATTCTGTGAAAGCGGGGGAAGGCGCACGCTGCACCATTGCCTAGCCCCCGCGGGGAACTATCATTCGGCAGCGAACTTTTCTGGTGAGGCATCGAAGATTTGTTTGTGCCAGGCTCTATGGCGTGTCGATGCAAAGGAAGGTAAGGGCTTCGATGCGACATTCGCGTCTAATTGGAGCCCGCCCTCAACAGCTGGAATACAGGTCAGCAAGCCTTCAATCATCGTGCCTTCTGCAATCAGGCCGTGCATCGTGGGGAAATTCCCCGGAGATGGAGACGAGAGTGACAGGGAGCAAGCACAACCACGAAGGAAACAGCAGGGACAAAAGGGAGCCTGATCCTAGTCCTTACTGGAGAAGGATGCACCGTGACTGGCGCTTTTGGGTCGGTGCCCCCTCGATGGCCACCGCGCTTGTCATCTACGTCTTGAGTGGGGATTTGGCGTGGGTTCCAAATGGCCATCGGCAGTCGGCGGCGCCTGCAGGTGGTCCGAATTAGTCAATGCCCCCGCTCGTCAGCCTACATAGCTGCGAGTTTCCGTCGCGATGCTGTTGATGAAGACCCCAGCCATGTAACGGCAATTCCACCTCCGACATAGAGCCCGGTCAGCACGGCCGGTTTAGCGGTACAGAGGTCTTGTTCAAAAGTCGTAGTGCATTCCAACGGTGATGTTGTTCGCATGAAAAATTCTGGGAGCGGTCAGACCTGCTGTTGATTCAGTCAGGCCGGTCGGCTCGGGTAGAGTCGTGCAAGGTACCACGGTTGACGTCAAAGATGTTGACGTGCTGCAGTACTGCGGGCCGGAGGGACCGCCTTCGCCGTAGCCGTAGTAGTTGTATTCGGCCTTCCATACCCAACCGGGATGAATGGTCCACGCGACGCTGACGAAGGGGGATTGATATGTCGAGTTAAGGGAGCCGTTCACTGCGCGGGCATCGTTGAAGAACTGATTGCCGTTCACTGAGCTGATGCGATATCCCACGTTGGAGCGGATTGACTTCACGGGCGAGAAACTCAGATCCACCGATCCGTATTGAGTGGGAGCATCCATGAAGTCGCGAGCGAACCAGTCGGCGAGCTGAGTCGTGGATCCCCTGGCATACACGCCGGCGCATACATTGGGCGCTCCGCCACTGGTGGTCGAAGCGGTTCCGGGCAAAGTAGGGGAAGCACCGTTGTCATAGCAGATGTTGGTTGCCGCATACACGTCGCTATAGGAGTAATTGAAGTCGACCGAATAGCGCTCATTCGGCGACAGAACCGCGCCCAGGCTGGCGACCCGGCTGTGATCGACATGATCGATGGGTCCCTCGTAGGGGTCATCGCCCGCGGCCACAGCGCTCTGGTTGTTATTCGTGTTGTTATGGCGTTCAAGGTCATTCCATGCGCCTGAAATCGTTGCCCACGGCCTGGGCCTGTACATCGTGTGTATGCGGTAGTGCCTCGTTTGCCGCGGACCGATCGGTGTGAACGCGTTGTCAGCGTAGAGAAATTCGGCCGTCCCATTAAGATTCCATTTGGCGGTGGGACGCAGGGCGGCGTTGAAGATTCCACCGTCTTCGTTAATCGTGACCGTTCCGTTTGAAGTCGCGCCCACGGCCAAGGGACTGTTATGCGGAATGCCTTCTGCGATGGTGTGCGTGCCGTGGCGATAAGTGAGCGAAAGAGTTGTGCGCGCCCCCGCATCCCAGGTACCGGTGAAATTATTGGTCAGAAAGTTCTGGCCAAAGTAACCGAACGAAGGTGTGCCTATTGGGCCGCTGCCTTCAATGGTGGAAGCGCCAGGTGCACCAATCGTGGTAGTCAATGGACCTGAGTTGATGGTCTCATTTCCGGCCGTGGCGGGCGTGGACAGTGTGGTCACGCTGGATATCGTTGACCTCCCCGGTTGATGAACGCTGGAGTAGTCCACCTGATCCGAGAGGCTGAACGTTGGAGTAATCTGCCAGACGATGCCGTAGTCGGCAGCAATGACCGCACGGTGTGCCCTCGCGTTGCCCTCGTACGTAAGCGAACGAGTTGTCCCGTTCAGCCCCTGATAGCTGTCGTAATAGTTAGGCAGATTCATGTTGGCAAGCGTGTAGCGGATGTCGCCGTTCATCGTGACGTTGCGAATGCTGGAGCTTTGCACGCGGAAGATTTCAGTGGGATAGAGGATGCGAGTTGGTTGCGAGCGCAGATAGCTCGTGACCACGGCGCAAGCGGGATTGATAACCGGCAAGCCGCCAGGAGTGGGCGCCGCCGAGAAAATGGGAGTCGCGCCGATGCTGTTTGCATTGCAGGCAGACGCGGGGTAGGGAGATTGGCTGTCATAGTCGTCGAGGGCCACGCGCGTTCCATCCGCTTCCTGCGCGATGAAGTCGCTCGAAGCCATCGTGAAGTAGGAGTCGGCCTTGTAGTGGTCGATCTGCTCCTCAAATGTGAGCTGCGTCCCCCGCATGGGCTTCCAGTCGATGGCGCCGGTGAAGTCGTCCGTGCTGTTGCGTTGGTACTCCTCGAGAATGGCGTCGTATTTGGCGAATGAATAGCCGCTGGGGCTCAGGCTCGGACCCTGAAAAATGTTCTGCGAGTATCCCACTCGATAAGTCACCTTCGAAAGCGGCAAAATGGTGAGTCCGGTGTCTGTCATGCGCCGCACAGTGTTGAAGAGGAATGGCGATTGCTCAACCTGCGGCCACGCAAACGATCCCGTCGGCGCGTTAGCGGGCCCGGTGGAGATGGTCTGGCCTCCGGGAATATTTGGATTGCCGAGCAGGTCGTAGTCGAAGTACTGGCGGTCGCGGCGAAACATCCCCGAGAACTCGTAGATTTTGCCTTTGGAAAGAGTCAGCCTAGTAAAGCTGTTGGGATCTCCGCCGAAACCGCTGCCCACGGCCATGAGGGAATCAACAAGAGTGTTCTTTTTGCCCGGAAGCGCATGCAACTCGAACGTCTCACCGAGCACGCGAGGCCCGGACTGCAGATTGACCATCGTGTCGTACATGGCCGCGCTGCCCGTGACGCCGGTGATTCGCCCACCCAGGTCTACCGTTTGATGGATCGCGTAACCGTCCGGAGCAACCATCTTTGTATCGGGTGCCGGCAGTGGAGCTGTCGTCGTGGGATTTTGAGCGGCAGCGCTGCTCGTAATCATCAGTAAAACCGCAGCACCGATGGCTCCCGCGATGCGCTGAAGCTTTTCCGAAGAGGGCTGTTTATCGAGCAGCCACGAAAACCAGCCTATCTTCTTCATTGAAAGCCTCACGCGGAGAGTTAAGATTACCGAAATATTGAAGTGGTCTATCGAGTTAGAAATGCATTGGGTCAGAGCCATCCGGTGAACCAAAATCACCCCGCCCGACCTTCCTTATCGGAGGAACGCCGGATTGATGTTGGACCCGTGGATATAGGTGTGACAGCTTGTGCAAGGGGTCAGCTCGGACGATCCTGCACTCATGCCGTGAACGGTCGCGCCTGCGACGGGGCTGTGGCACTGGTTGCACAGGGTATTGATCTGCGGCATATTCAGTAGCCGGGCATTCTGTGAACCATGTGGAGTATGGCACCCCAGGCATCCTTCCGCCTTGACCGCGGCGTGCTCGAATACAAAGGGTCCGCGCGTCTCAGTGTGGCACTTGGTGCAGATCGCATTCTGGTCGGCCGTCGACTTCAAGTTTTTGTTCCCGAAGGTGCCATGAACGTCATGACAGTCGCTGCACTGAATCAGGCCTTCGTTCACTCGATGATGGAACGGCATATCGAAGGACGGTTTCACGTCGGTGTGGCACTGAAAGCAAAGCATGGGCTGAGCAGCCTTCAGCAATTGTTCCTTGTCTGTGCCGCCATGGACGCTGTGGCAGCTTGTGCAGCCGACGCCTGCCTTGGCATGAGGGGAACGTTCAAAGTTGGGATGAGACCCGGCGTGGCAGCCCAGGCACGTTTTGTCCACTTCTGCGGCCGTTGCCTTGGCAGGATCGAAGATCTTCGAAATGTCGCCGCCAGCCTCCACATGCGCCTTGCCCGCGCCATGGCAACTCTCGCACGTAGCACCGCTCTTGCCATGCTCGAGTGCCAACTTGCTGTGAGGATTGGAAGCGAACCCCTTCGACTCTGATTCGTGGCATGTAGCGCAAACATCCGCACCGACGAAGTCCGCTGGATTCGTATTTTTGGTTTGCGCAGTCGCTGCCTTGGCGGTATCCACTCTGATCGCGGGCGCAGCAAAGAGGGCTGAGCAAAAGACGCTGGCGCTCAACACCAGTATCCAAAACATTCCCCGGCCACGACTCGTTCCCGGCTTTTCGTCCATCTGCATCCTCGAAGAGGGATTCATTTCTTAGGCGATTGGAAACTACTCTTCGCTCATGTTCTGTGCAAAACAGAACACCATGCAACAATTCACTGTGCGCGAAAGCTACGCAGGCGCGGCCCTGCAAGCCCCACTGTCCTCGTTCATGTCTATGAAGCGGCATAAGCCGCTTCATAGAGAGTCAACGGTCCATTGAAAGCTCAATCAAACTTTTCAATACCTGCATAGACTTCGAGAGCTTTGACGTTCGAGATAATCAGCGTCGATCCCCGCGACTGCAATAAGTCACGGCACTTGAATTCCCTAAAGATGCGGGTGACCGTCTCGCGAGAGGTACCGATGAACTCCCCTATTTCGCCGTGCGTGAACGAGCAGGACAGCCGAGTGCCTTGATCTGTCTTAAGCCCATCGTCGCACCATTCCAGCAAAAGCCGCGCGAGCCTTTCTGGAGCCTTCGCCGCCAGCCCCATGGTTCTTAGTTGCTCATGTGAGCGGGTGCGGTCAAGGCATAACTCCCGCACGACATTCTTGTATGCGCTGGGATACATCGCCAGAAAATCAAGATAGGCCTCGCGATCGATTGATGCAAGTTTACAGCGGCTTAGAGTCTCCGCAGTGGTATCAAACCGCTTGCCGCAGAGAGAAGCAGCCAACCCCAGAGTCTCTCCGGGCTGGGAGATGCCAAGGATGAGACGCCTGCCGGAACTCGCGTTCATTGAAAGCTTCACCTGCCCTTCAAGCAGGTAGAGAACCCTGGTCGGCACGGCATCTTCGATGAACAAAATCGTATGACTTGCACAGTAAAAGATCGTTTTCAAACAGTCGAGCTCGGTCTGAACCTCAGCCGATGGTACCTCATTCGTTGGACAAGGCCCAGTAATCGGCTGGGATTTTTCTGAGGCCGATGCATTAGTTATGGTCATTCGGTCCTCTCATCTTTATGCGAACCACTGCACAGCCGGAGTATGCGAGTCAGACGCACTTTCATGCTGTGCATTTTTGCTCATAGTCCTTCATCCGCGGAGGACATAAAACAGTCAATTCGTCTCTCCTTCGAAGACTTCCGGAGAGAGAAAACTTGGTTACTGTTGCATTCCCATATCTGCGATGAGTCTCGGGCGGGTCGCGTCTGACACGACGAGATTGTGGCAAACAGAGCAGTCGTTGGTGATCGACGCTCCACCTTTGGCAACATGGTTGCCGTCGTGACAACGGAAGCAACCGGGAGAATTGTTATGGCCAATGTTGTTGGGATGAGTGCCCCAGGTCACCTTCATCGACGGAAAGACATTTGCGTCATATATACTGATCAACGCTTTCGCGGCAGCATAGACCTGCGGACTCTGCCTGTTCCAGATTGCCGGATACTGGGACCTGTAAAAGGTCACGAGTCCTGAGGTAATGCGCGCGTCTGCCTCCGCTTGCGATTTGTAGATCGCTTTTAAAAGAGACAGGCTCTCCTGATGGACAAAGGGCAAACTTGCGCTTGGGCTTCCCAGTGCCATGTCCTTGTTCAAGGCGTCTTCAGGCGTATCAAAGGAATGGGCTGCACGATTATGACAGTCGATGCAGTCCATGAGCCGCTTCTCGCCCATAACGATGCTGGTTGTGCCGGACGCGACAAATTCTGTGACTGAACCATCTTCATTTGCTTTCCCGACCCAGGGGATCGTCTGATCCGTCGTGTCCACGGCGATGTATTCAATTTTGCCCATATGCGCGCCGTGAATCCCGCTGAGATGAGCGAAGGAGTCGCGGCCTCCCACGTGCATTAAGGTGACGGAGGAGGTCTTGGTGTTTGACTTGTCATCCGCGTAGCCGTTTGTGATGACGATTTTGTCGCCGAAAAACCTGCCCGGGCTATGACAGTGGACGCAGGTTGTGCTCGCGGCAGGAATCTTGTTATCCGCCATGATTGGTCGTGGATAGTTCTGAGCCACCACCATCAGCAATTGAACCGTTCCGTCAACCTTGGCGTGAACATATGCTGCTGCCGTTGGTGCCACATGACAGTCCGTGCAAGCCACATTCGAATGGGAAGACACGCGGTACGCAACGTGTTCCGGTGCCATGACGTGACAGCTTGCTCCGCAGAACGATACGGTGTCCATGTAGGCAATACCCCGATAGGCGGCAGTGCCCACAATGATGAAATTTATGAACGTTGCGACTACCGCGATGTCCAGAGCATGTCTGAACATCGGATCTTTGAGACTGACTTCTGGAAAGAAAGAGGGCACCTGGTTCGTCGCATCCAAATAGCTGCGTCTCAAAAGAATTCCGACCAGGACCAGAAGAAGACCAACCACAAAAATGCCAGGAAGGATCAGGTCGAAAATGATGCCGAGGTAAGGATTCTTCGAAGCCCCGCGTCCGAAAAAGCCGACGACCCAGAAGCCGAGCAAGACCATTGCCGACGCTGTTGTGGTCGCTCCGCCAAGCAGGCTAAGCCAATTATTCCCATAGAAGAAGATCGGTCGTATCCACTCTTCACGGAAAGAATCTCGGACTTGCATTCCCGACCTCGCTCACGCTCTGCGACGATTATGCGTTTCAATATGCGGAGAATACTGGCTGTTTTTGCTCACAGTGCCCAAAGAAAATGAAGTATTGCCTGATTAAAACGGAGAAGTGAGCAAAATCGCGCAGTCTGGGGCCTGAGAATTTGGCTAATCTGGCCCTGCTCGCCGGGAGGCTCGAAGACATCGAAGGCACTCATCGTAGTGCGACAAAGTCAAAATCGCGACGCCACATTTGCAAGTCGCTAATTCTCTCACGCTTCAAAGAAAGCCTGGGCGCAGGATGCTGGGTTCCCTTGTCGCTTCTGCGACTGCTCTTGAGACGATCGACGAACGCTTGCTTCGCTGCGGCATCAACCGCCGCTCCTTTCTCGTGTTCTGCTCAACCCTTATGATCGCCGCGCCATATGGCTTGGCGATCACGGACAAGATGACGCCGGAAGAAGTCGCTGCCGGGCTTGGAAAAGTCAATCGCCCACCGATTATCTGGCTTCACTTTCAGGACTGCACGGGTTGCACGGAGTCGCTCCTTCAGACATCGCATCCTGATTTCGGCGACCTGATTCTCAACGTGATTTCCCTCGAATATCACGAGACTCTGATGGCGGGCTCGGGCCTGCAGGCGCGGCAGGCGCTGGAAGAAGCTGTGCAAAAGCATGCAGGAAAATTCATTCTCGTCGTCGAGGGATCCATTCCCGCCAAGGATCAGGGAATCTACATGAAGTTGGCCGGCAGGCCGGCTCTGGATGTGCTGGCGGATATTGGCGGCAAGGCCGCCGCGATCATCGCCATTGGATCTTGCGCTTCGTGGGGTGGTATACCTTCGGCCGACCCAGACCCGACGGGGGCTGTGGGAGTGGCTGACCTGCTGCCAAACCATTCCATCATCAATATTCCCGGGTGTCCGCCAAACCCCTACACGTTGCTCGGTGTCGTGCTCCAGTATGCCGCAGATGGAACGTTGCCCGAAACCGATAATCAACGCCGCCCGAAGTTTGCATTCGATCGTGATATTCACGAACATTGCCCGCGACGTGCGCATTTCGATGCGGGCAATTTCGTCAAGCAATACGGCGACGAAGGACACCGTGAGGGCTGGTGCCTCTACGAAATGGGATGCAAAGGACCAGATACACACGCTGGTTGTTCAACGCGCCATTTCAACGAGATTCCGGATGTGTGGCCCATTGGCATCGGCGCGCCGTGCATTGGCTGCACTGAGAAGAGCGTTGCATTCAAGGTACCGATGTTCGAGGTTGTGAAGCTTCACACCATTGCCGCGCCGCCCACGTCCTATGCGCCAATCACCACAACAACTGGAACCATCAGTCCACTTGCAACCGGCCTTGTTGGTATTGGCGTAGGTGCATTGGCGGGAGCCGGATACGTGGCTTCGCGTAAGTTCTCGAAAGTCGAGGACGACGAGAGCGCACCCGGTGCCAAACCTCCCTCGTCTGGATCAGATGCGGGATCGGGAACAAAGCCGGGAGTATCGGCATGAGCGCAACGCTGAGCCGTCGCCAGGCATTCAAGGCGATGATCGGGCTTGGAGGAACTGCCGCCAGCGTGCTCTTACCCGCAGTCACGCACGCGGCTACAGATTCGAGAGGCAAGACGGAAGAGCATCCCGCGCATCCAGTCGCACCGTCCGACGCAATCGCAATGCTTTATGACAGTACCGTCTGCACAGGCTGCAAAGCCTGCATGCCGGCTTGTAATGAGGCCAACGGACTGCCAACGGATACGTTGCTCTCTGGTGGAATCTGGGACATGCCCATGGGGCTGAATGCAACGACCAAGAACATCATCGAGCTCTATAAAGACCCCCAGAGCGACGAGTTTGCCTTTGTGAAAAAGCAGTGCATGCATTGCCTCGACCCAGCGTGCGTTACTGGATGTCCATTTGGGTCGCTTGTAAAGCGTGACCTGGGAGCTGTGACCTGGAACAGCTCTTTGTGCATTGGTTGCCGTTATTGCGAAGTGGCTTGTCCGTTCGAAGTGCCTCAATTCCAGTGGGAGAACTGGAACCCAAAGATCGTGAAATGCGAGTTCTGTTACGACCAGCGCCTCCAAGAGGATATGCAGCCGGCCTGCACCGCAGCTTGTCCCACGGGCGCGGTAATTTTCGGCAAGCGCACAGATTTGCTTGCACAAGCGAAAGAGCGCATCGCAGCAACCCCGGAGAAGTATTTCGAGAATCGAGTATATGGCGAGCATGAGGCCGGGGGAACGCAGGTGCTTTATCTGTCAAGTGTCTCCTTCCAGAAGCTCGGTCTGCCCAAACTCGGAACTACATCAATCGGTCATTACGCGACCAAAGTCACATCGGTCCTCTACAAGTGGCTCGCTGGACCCGCACTGGTCGCAGGCGTCTTCGGCTTTTTTATCCGCCGCAACTGGGAGCGTCACGAGGCTGAGCGGCGCGAACACGAAGAGAAGACTGGATTTCCCGATCAGCTATGACGACCAATGACCCCGCTATCGACAAACGCGGCACGACGCTAATCAACCACTGGCAGAGCGGCGTCCCTGTGTCGCGCGATCCCGTGGCGACTCCATTTCTTCTCCTGCTCACCGGCGTTGCCGCAATCNNTGACGTCTATGCCTGGGGCATCTGGAAGACCGTCAACGTAATGACACTGACCGTCCTTGGATCGGGACCGCTGGCATTGGGCATAGCGGCGCGGGTCTTCAATCGTCATGATCGGCCCCGGTATTTTTGAACCGATCTGAATGTTAGTCTTCGGCAAGAACCGAGCCTGAAGAGGGCGGAGGATTTTGCTGATGAAGAAGAAGCGATTCAGCGTGGAGCAGATCGTCGGGGTGCTGAAGCAGGCGGAGATGGTCGGCACTACTCGCTCTCGCGCTAGCTTCTTCATGAACCGCTTTTGCAGACTCGGGTTCATTCATTACAACGGACGCATCCAGGTTCACAAATCGCTTCTCAAAGCAGTGCTCCTCGATCGCCTTCCTGAACATGTTTCTCAAACACCTCGCGTTGCCCTCAAGGCGGCAATCTCTCCTGACCACCCCATAGCGAAGCTTTGCGCATAGAGAAGACCAGGCGCACTGCCTATCTGCTTACCCACTCAATGGCAAGACAGGTGGCGCCTCAAGAATGACCTATGGGTGCCAGACGGTACCTGCGTCAATTCCGGAATGAGTTTGAGAGGCTGCACCGATCAATGCCGGCTGTTCGTTCGCTGAAAGGGCCAGGAGAATCAGCGCCGCCCCCGCATACGCCAGTGGATCACGAGCCTGGCCGAGGGTGCATCCAGTCGCCTTCATCGTCAGACCGTCTCCTCTTTCTGCGACTAAGCTGAAGCATCGCCTTAAGACAAAACACCCGACAGCGGAAAGGAGCAGATCCGACATGATTGCACGGTATGTATGAATGCGGCTGGCTATTGACGTGTTCATCGCCTGACCTTACGCCCACGAAGCCGGAATGGATGTACATTCTAGCTCGGTGAAAAGGCTCATGGCCCTGGAGCACTGTTAGAAAAGTTGATCGACGCGATCGGCCTGGCTTCGCATACTTCGCGCCAACAGAAACTTTACGAAGAGGTCAGAGAACTGATGTTCTTGGTGCATTACCCGGATCATCTCCTCACGGCCTATCTTGAGTGCTGAGCAGGCGGTGATGGCCGTGGCTGTGGATAGACGCGATCCGGACACTCCAGATAGCGCTTCTTCTCCCACAAATTCGTGCGGTACGAGCAGAGTGACTGTGGCTTCCTACGGTGATCTTTGCCGGGCCCTTTTGCAAATAGAAAACCGAATCCGCTGGATCTCCCTGCGAAAAGAAAGTCTGTTTTGGCTTCAGTTCAACGATCCTTCGACCAAGTCCAGCGCTAGCGAGGAATGCTACGAGATCGAACGCGGGGGAGCAGCAAAGGTCATCCTCAGGCCACCTTTCAGCACGACACCACCGAGTAAAGACGCCGTAGGCTTCAGACACGGGAATCGGCTACAGCCCTGTCGGTCCGGTTTTCTTATGAACCATTTACGGCGTCTGTACCGTTTTATACACCGGATGTCGCCGATGGAATGCAAGTCCCTCATGAAATGCGTTTTGATTGAACCCGAGCTCCCGGAGGTGTCCACTATTGAGCAGATCAAATCCAAACAGGCCGCGTCAACTGGATATCAATTCGCAAATGGAAAACGATCGGGCGCAGCAACCGGCGGAAAGGCCAGGACAAGAGTATGGAAGAGCATAGATGCAGAATTGTAGCAACGGTCGTGGAAGACTTTCGTTGTAAGAGTCTCCTCGACAGCTCGCAGATTGTGATGCAGGATCCCAGGTATAGGTGCCTTTATCGCCGAGCGGAAGTCGAGGTAGAAGACAGCCGATGCAGTAGCGTTGCAGCCGAAATGGAAGACCCGCGGTGCAAAGGCCTTTCTTTGAAGTGGTAATTGAAACTCCTAATTCCTAAACCTCGACTCCGCCCTCAAATTTCCCAGCGAAAGAGCGGCCTATCCTTAGCTCTTCGAGCAACCGCCGTAAGACGATGATGCATGAGATGGTTTGCCCTATGCGAGCTTCGCATGAGGCTGGCCACATTTTGCTTTCCGAGTCGATCTCGCCCGATTTGCTTTGAGGATTCTCGATGCGTAGGCGCTCTCGTCCATTGCGATCCCAGTCGCACAAAACTCAACGGCTAGTAGAGGCAGACTGCTTGGATATCTTGGGGGTCGCCAGCCAACGATCGTGTGTTGCGAATGGAAAGCGAAATAGCAAACACCGATGGCGACAACCGATCCGCAACTGCTCGGACACAGTTGTCCCACCGATGTGTTTGCCCTGCACAATTGATCTTAGTGCTTGCCCCCGCCTGCGTGGCCGCGCCCATCACGAACCTCGTTGCCTTTGAAGTGAGCTACTTTATCAAGGCGATTTGAAGGCTGCGCCTTCTCCCCTCGCTGTGGCTTTGGTCCGCTATAACCGTGTTCCGGATGGAAACGATTGTTGACGTGTCCGCGGAAGCCGTCAGGACCATGAAACCACGGGCCAGCGCCGAGAAAAACGCCACCCGTGAACCATTCCGGTCCGTAGTAGCCGTAGGGCGCGCACTCATAGGGTGCGGCGTCGTAGTAGCCGTATGGACACTCGGGCGCAACTCCGATCTCAACAGCAATCTGGGCAGGCGCCTTGGGAACGGTTGCGATCATAGCGCATCCAACAAAAGTTGCCAGCGCGACAAACTTGAATCCCTTCATATAAACCCCTCGCGATTGAGAGCCATTATCGAGCGCCCCCAAGCTCTTCAGGGTAGGGACCTTTGATCCCCGGCGTCTGAGCAGAAACGACCACGACATGACTTGTAAAATGCCGAGTCGTCTCAAGCGTTCGGAACAGGCGCTGAGCTGCCCTGAGCATTTTGTCTTNNAGGCATTGAGGATGGGCAAGAGTGCGGAGGTGGATAAAACTGTGAAGAGGGACTTGGAGGGATGCGGAGAACTTACTGCGCGGAATTGTTTGAGGATGCCTCTTTGGTTGGACTCTACCGGAGTGCGCGTCCCCCATACTGTGCAATATCGCTCGCGGTTGCCTGCTGCATTCAAACCGTCTGTTTGCAGGTACTCGGCCGCCAGTCGGCTGGATCTAGTCCGGGCAGCTGCCTCACGAGAAACAAGAGAGGAGGGACCGGCGCGGGTGCTACTCCTTCTAGTTGACGTGGGCTGCCTGCTTCAACGTGCGGATTGGCGGCGGCGGTCCATTGTGACCATTCATCCGCACGACGCCGTTCTAAGTCGACGCGTGCGAAAGACATTTGTCATGAAAATGGCAAAGACGGATCCATGCTCCTTCAACGCTTGGCGAACATGCGGAACGAAATCTATCGCGTCGACGGAGCGATGTTCACAAAGCGACAGATACGCACGGCAAAGTCATCCGTCAGTCTCGGTGGCGTTTGCCCTCTTATGGACGACCTGCCCTAGCGTGACCGCAACTCAGCAGTCGCGCATCGCGCTTAAGGCAATTCGATTTCAGAAGGCAGATCAGACAAGAAACTGATCTACAAATCAACAAGAAAGGCATTCAAAGTGAAGAAGACTGCCCGATTAAAGCTCGCAGTTGAGATCATTGCCCGGGTCAAGAAGGGGATGCAGGAGCCGCGATTGACGGAGTCTGTTCTCAAGGGTACCCTCATCGACACCGAGATAGCCACGCTAAAACATGCCCGTGCCCTGATTGCCGGAGCGGGTAAGCGGAGCCACAGGCTCCCAGGGAGACCCAAGTCAGCCGTTGCCCCACAAAAACAAAAGCGGAAGATGTCTCCTGAAGGTCGAGCCAGGATCGTAGCAGCGGTGAAGGCGCGTTGGGCTGCGAAGAGGAAAGCTGAGAAGTAGACCATTCATCTTTACCTCCGCTCAACTTCCGATATAGATGTTGTCTAACTTGTTCTTGTTTGGGACGAAAGGTGCGCCGTAGGTTAGTTGCGACCCAATCACATGAAGGAAGTTGAACTCGCCTCGGTACCAAACGCAGGTACATTCTGAGCACCAGTAGAGCTGCTGGCCACGTGAGACTCTCCAAGTCACCATCTGTTCCGGAGTCATTCCAACCTGTTCAGGAGTTCGAAGGATTGGCGGAAAATTGCTGAGACAGTCAGCACTGCGCTTGATTGGACAGCGGTTGTCTGAAATCGATTTGCGTTTGCTTCTGGTCATGGTGTTTCTCCTAATTGTCGGTCCCGGCAAATTGATTCCGCGTGGCCAGNNGTTGAGACCTGTGCTAAATCCACAGCGCGGTACAGCGCGGTAGAAGCCGGTTAAGCGGGCTAAAACAGGGTAAACGGGGGTAAAGTAGGGTAACGCCGAATGCTCTTAAACCCCTCGTCAACAGCTAGGATTCGCTGTTTTACAGGGATTCTTGGCGTTTCCCAGCGCCTAGTCCCTTCTTCGGCACCAATAGAATAAGCATTTGCACTTGAGCCGCCTCTGAGCGGCTCTTCAGTTGTGCATGTATTCGCGATCACAGACTGAAGGCAATGCCGGCTCCTACGCTGGGGCCCGCAGCATCGGGTGCGCGGTCTGTACCCTCAACAGATTGCACCCAGGCGGCCGACGAGTCACGGCAGAACCGCGCCGGTCAGCCCACCCCCAACCCACGGGGCGCAACAGAACCGGGTTTCCGCCCAACACCGGTACCCACGAAAGGACCGGCACATCATGAAATGCGCATTTACGGGCCTCAAGCTGGCGATTTGTCTCGTCATGCTCACAATGGCGCCAGCATTCAGCCAGACCACAAATGACGAGGCAACCTTAAATTCAGCGTCTGCTCCGGTTGCCTATATCTATCTCCCGGCCGCTGGAGGAGTCGACGTCTATAGCGTGAACGCCGCAGGCAAACTCACACTGGTAAAGGGCTCTCCATTCCCGGTCACCGGTGAGATGGAAGACGTAAACGGCAAGTACCTCATCAGCGTAGGCAACACCTGGCTTCATGCGTATCCGATTGAGTCCAATGGCGGGCTGGGTAAGCAGGTGGGTACCATCAACACCGCGGCTTACGGCGGCTCTCAGTGCGGCGAAACCAATGGAGTTGGATCGACGCTCGACCGCACCGGCAAGTATCTGTATGTCTATCTATTTTTGCCTGGTGACGGAAATAGCGACGCCTGCGCCGTTATGCAGTCATATCAGGTTGAGTCCAACGGCGAATTCAAGTACCTGGGCTACGTCGAAGCGGATGGCAACCCGCAAGGATTAGACGTGAAACCCGACAGCATCCCCGCCTTCAGCAGCAATGACAAATTTGCCTATGCGCTGTATCCCAACTTCGAAGACGGCAATTACACCTCGTTTACAGCCTTCAAGGTTGCCTCCAATGGCGACTTGCAAGGCCTGGCGACATTCACATCGACCGACCCCCAGACCCCGAACGACGCATGGTTCTACAACCCGACCGTCATTGCGCCGGACAACGCTGGACACCTGGCCGTGGTGCTGAATTGGTTCCCGGGCGAGGGCCCTCTGCGCCTGGCCAGCTACACCATCGACGGCAGCGGAAACCTGACGTCGACGAACACCTACAAGAACATGCCTTCATTGGCCGAGAGCGGTCAGGGTATGGCGATTTCGCCGTCGGGCAAGCTTCTCGCGATCCCCGAAGCAGCCGGGGTTCATCTCTTCAACTTCGATGGAGGGAAGCCGATTACCGCCAACCAGCGCATCCCCATCGCGGGTGGGGCCAACGCGCTTGGCTGGGATAATCACAATCACCTGTACGTTCAGGGCAATGCGGGGCTTTACGTATACACGGCGACGCCGACGAGTGTGACCGAAGTGGCGGGATCTCCGTTCAAGATCGCCAACGGCAAATGGATTCTAGTGCCAAAGCCCTAAGGACATCGATGTCCTTGTTCGTACATCCGGGCACGGATTGCACCCAGGCGACCGGTGAGTCACGGCAGAACCCCGCTGGCCAGCCCAACCCCAACCCACGTGGCGCAACAGAATCGAGTTTCCACCCAACTCCAGTACCCACGAAAGGAACAGCACGCCATGAAACATGCATTCTTGGGTTTAGCGCTTGTTGGCAGTCTCGCGCTCCTCTTCCCAGGTCTAAGTTTGAGCCAGTCCGCCGCTGACGAGGCCGTCGTCACCGCCTCATCCGCGCCGGTTGCGTACGTCTACGTGACCACATCCAATGGCATTAACGCGTACGATGCCTCGACGGCGGGAAAGTTGACGTTGATTACCGGCTCGCCCTTCAAGCAGACGACCGGCCTCGCCATCGGGAGTACGGGAAAGTACTTCATCACGCTGGGCTTGTTCTGGCTGCATGCCTACGCGATTGAGCCCAATGGCGCCATTGGGAAGCAGGTGTCCGCGGTGGATACCCGCACCTATGGAGGCGGCGACTGCGAGACGTATCCAGATGAGAACCTGACGTTCGGTACCGATGGAGCTGTCCTGGACCATGCGGGGCAGAACGTCTATGTCTTCATCAGCGCTTCCCATGATGAAGGCCAGGGGTGTGCCGCGTACCAGACCTACAACATCGCCAAGAATGGCGAGCTCACCTTCAACTCGGACGACGAATGGTATACGCCAGCGAGTCAACAGTCCGCGTTCGGGATGCTCTTCACCGGCAACGACAAGTTTGGCTTCGCCTACATTTGGGATTGGGGAGAGTCAGAGACGCCCTATTACACGGTGAACGAGTACAAGCGCGGGACCCAGGGCGCGCTCGAACCAGGGGGTGGCTCGTATGGCAAAGACCCCGAGCCGCCGCCGGGCTATGAATACGATCCAGGCTGCGTAAACTGCTCCGATTCTGTGAGCAGCATGGCAGCCGATTCGACCAATCACCTCGCTTTTGTGATGACCGCGTATTCCATAGCTTCCTACGGCTACGATGCTGGCGCCACACAATTGGCAAGTTACACCGTAGACAGCAAAGGCGACCTGGTTTCGACCAATACTTGGAAAGACATGCCGACGGTCCCAAGTGGAGGTCTCATGTCAATATCGCCGGCAGGGAATCTTCTGGCCTTCGCTATCGGGACCGGAGTGCAGTTCTACCACTTCAACGGGGCCAAGCCAATTACCGAGTACACGGGGATCATCGGCGTCTCAGGCTACGTGAGTTCGATGAACTGGGACAAATCGAACCACCTCTATGCCGTGAATGGCGCCAGCGGCCGGCTGCACATCTACGACGTCACGCCGACGAAAGAAGCAGAAGTCGCAGGATCGCCGTATACAATTCCCGGCGGCGCGCAAAGCGTGTTCGTGGTTTCGAAGTAGCAGGCTTGGTGGGATTGCTTCCGACCCGTGAGCCGGCAAGGTTGCCGGCTCACGAAAGCGGGCTTGTGCTCCAGCCGCGCTGCGGGACATTTTCCGCCTGGAACCCCGCGCAGTGCATCGCCACGAGGTTGCGCATGAAAGTTTCCCAAAATCAGCTCGGAGCGCCGATTTTCCGCTATCAGAACTGAAATTCCCTGATCGATACCCAGAACATCGAAGTCGTACCAGATGGCCGCCGGATGAAATGCGTCGACAAAACCATACCGGCACTTGGTGGTTTGCCGCATCCTAACGTGTGGCGATATGGTACTGAGTTGGCGTTTTGATTCCGGGAGGGATGGCGTAATGAAACACCAGGAAAGACAAGAGCTCGACGCAGTGGGGAAATCGAGATTGCGTAGGTGCAGGTTGGTTGCCTGTTCAGCTTTGGTTTTGGGAGCCGCTGGATGGGCGATGTGCGCGCAGGGGCAAGAAGCAGCGCAATCGGCTCCAGCCGCGAAGAGTCCCCATCCGTCGCATGCGCGTGCGTCGAACGCGCAGTTGGCCGACCCGAAGATTGAAGCGCGCGTGGAAAAGCTGCTGCGGCAGATGACACTGGACGAGAAGATCGGGCAACTGGTGCAGTACAACGATACGGGCGATGAACCGGCTGCGGCAGCGGGCGATCGAGCCAAGCCGGGCGGCCTGGCGGCGGTGAATCCTGACGCGGAAAGCCATGTGAATGCGATGGAGTTGGCCCGAACAGGTCGGCTCGGCTCCGTGCTGAACACGATCGGGCAGGAGCGCACAAACACCTATCAGCATCTCGCAGTCGAGAAAAGCCGCCTTCATATTCCGCTGTTGTTTGGCGCCGATGTGATTCACGGATACAAGACGATTTATCCGGTGCCGTTGGGACTGGCGGCAAGTTGGGATCCGGAGACAGTCGCGGGGGTCTGCCGCATCTCTGCCGCAGAGGCCAGCACAGCGGGTGTGCGCTGGTTCTATTCGCCCATGGTTGATATCAGCCGCGATCCGCGCTGGGGACGTACGACGGAAGGTGCGGGCGAAGATGCGTATCTCGGTGCGGCCATGGCGCGCGCCTACATCCGCGGTTACCAGGGCGACGATCTCTCGAAGCCTGGAGCTGTGGCGGCCAGCGTGAAGCATTTCGCGGCGTATGGCGCGGCGGAGGCAGGGCGCGAGTACAACACGACCGACATGTCGGAGATCACACTGCGGCAGGTGTATCTGCCACCCTACAAGGCTGCGGTGGAAGCCGGCGCCGCGACCATCATGAGCGCGTTCAACTCGCTCAACGGCGTGCCGGCAAGTGCCAATCCATTCCTGTTGACGAAGGTGCTGCGCGACGAGTGGGGCTTCGACGGCTTTGTGGTGAGCGACTACACGGCGGTAATGGAGCTGACGCATCACGGCATCGCGCTCGATGCAGCGACGGCGACACGCAAAGCGCTGACGGCCGGCGTGGATGTGGACATGATGTCGCACTACTACGACTCGCAGTTGCCGGGGTTGATTCGCTCGGGCAAGGTCCCAATGAGCGTGGTGGATGAGGCGGTGCGCCGCGTGCTGCGCGTGAAATTTGCTACCGGATTATTTGAGCGGCCCTATACGGCGGAGACCGAAGTGACGGCGGCGGTGCCCGAGCATCGGGAAACGGTGCGCAAGGCGGCCGAAGAGTCGCTGGTGTTGCTGAAGAATGAAAAAGTGGCTGACGGCGCGTCCATACTGCCGCTCGCCGTGGGCAAGAAGATTGCACTTGTCGGTCCGCTTGGCGATGATGCCGCGGTGATGGTGGGCGCCTGGGGCGGCGCGGGAGCAACAAAAGACACGATCACGCTGAAGCAAGCGCTGGAGGAACACGCGCAAAAGTCGGGCGGCAGCGTTGCCTACGCTAAGGGGACTGACATTCTGGGTACATCCGAGGCAGGATTTGGCGAAGCCGTGGAAGCCGCGCGCAATGCCGATGTGGTGATCGCAGCGCTCGGCGAAAACGGCGATATGAGCGGCGAAGCAGGATCGCGCGCGTATCTCAATTTGCCGGGAAACCAGGAGCAGTTTCTCGAGCAGGTTGTGGCCGCTGGAAAGCCCGTTGTACTGGTCGTGTTTTCCGGCAGGCCGCTGGTGTTGGACTGGGCTGCTGCGCATGTCGCCGCAATGATCGAGGCGTGGTTTCCGGGAACTGAAGCGGGACACGCGATTGCCAATGTTCTCTACGGCGATGCGATGCCCAGCGGCAAATTGCCCATGAGCTTCCCGCGCGCGCTCGGGCAGGAGCCGCTTTACTACAATCAATTCCCCACAGGAAGGCCGGCGACCGGCATCGACCTGAATACTCCGCCCACCTTCGCGACGCGCTTTGTCTCGCGCTACATCGATGTTCCCAACAGCGCGCTTTTTCCGTTCGGGTGGGGGCTCTCTTACACGAACTTTGCGTATAAGGATGTCAAGGTTTCGAAAGCGAGCATACCGCTTGCGCAGGCGCTTGGAGAGCTGGGCAAGCCGCTGCTGGAAGCAACCGCGACGGTGACGAATACTGGCGATCGTGCGGGAACCGAAGTGGTGCAGTGCTATGTGCGCAACCTCGGTGCAAGCATCGAGCAGCCGGTGCGCGGCCTGAAAGGGTTTGCGCGCGTGACGCTGGGTGCCGGCGAATCGAGGCAAGTAAAGTTTCCACTTGGGTTCAATGAGTTGTCGTTCTACAACATCGATGCCAAGCCGACGATCGAAGCCACCGATTACACCGTGTGGATCGGCGGAAATTCGCTTGCAGATCAGTCGGCGGATTTCAAGGTTACGGGCTCCGATCAGGCTGCACGGTCGCACTGAGATTCCATGCAATGTGCGGTGAGCATTTGCTCACTCGACATTCAACGCAAATAGGGCGTGGTGGGCAAGAATAAAAAGCGTGCGGTGGTCAGCGCCCCCGAAGACGATGTCGATGGGGCGTTCGGGCACATCGATCTCGGCAATCTGGCGGCCGTCGGGGCTGTAGACAAAAATCTGTCCGTTGGCGATGTAGATGTTGCCATGATTGTCGACGGCAACGGATTCGCCGCCGCGCTCGACGAAGGGCTTGAGGCCGCTGAATGCGCCATCGGCGCCGACGAGGGCGCTGTAGGTGCGATCTTCCGATTCGCTGCTGACGTAAATGCGCTTGCCCGGTTCGGCAGCTACCAAGCCATACGTATCCAGGTTGTCAGAGAAACGCCATCCCGAGGAGTCGGCCGCAGGGCCTTGCTGAAAGACGCGCCCCGCTGGAAGAAATACACTTCCATCCGGTGAAGCGTATTCACTCTTCTTCGGAATGGACACATCGTTCGCAAACATCTGTGCAAGGGTTGTGTAGGTCATGGTGCGCGGATCGAGCTGGTCTTCGAATTCGCCGTTGTTCCAGTAGTTCACCGGAAGCAGCGCCAAAGTGCCAGGATGCTGCTCGCTGGGCTGTGGCGAAAGCACAGTGATCGCGGCATCTGATGAGCCGGGATGAAAGGAATACACGGTTCCTTCGGGGCCGGCGGACGAGAGAACCAGCAGGTCACCGGATCTGTCGAATGCAAGATTCACCGGATCGAGAGAATTGTCGCGCTCGACGGTCAAGCCTTCGTTCTTCGACCAGCCGAAAATGCGCTGCTCGTGATGATCCACAAAGTAGAGCTTGCCTGCTGCGTCAACGGCCGCACCGGAGATCGAAAAGAATCCGTCCTCAAGCTTCTCGACTTTGCTACCGGGTGCCAGAACCGCGGAACCATCGGATTCCGGCGGCGTCTGCGGCAAAGCCGGAATATCGAGCGCGGCGAATTCGCGCTCGCGCACAACGAGATGATGCGTCGCATCTTCGATTGCATTCTCATAGGGGAATTTGCTGACGCGCAGAAACGTGCCGCAACCGTTAGCATCGCAGGTGGCGTACCCGCTTTCGGCATTCACATGGACGTTGCGGAAATGCAGGTTCGACGAGTTGTAAATGCGCACCGCAGCGGCAAACGGAGCGCGCGAACGCGTCACCCGATAACCATGATAGTTGGCGACGGTGATGTTCTTCGAGTAATCGAATTCGAGCGACAGAGCTTCAAGACTCTCACCGGCTTCTTCTTCAGTTTGCGGTGCGTTGATGTCCCAATTTTCTACGTGGTCGAACTTGATCTCGTTGCGCACGTGGTGTTCGGTTGACAGTTCGTAGACGTGGCCCGGTGTGGTCGTGTTCGACACAAGAAATCCGGATTGCGCAAACGTATTCGGTGTCCAGATATCGGCGAAGGTGCCGCCGCCGCCATCGGCAACCCACAAGCTTGGGTATTGTCCATCCCAGCGCTTTACGAGATCGGGATCGGCCGTGTGATTGTTGTTGTATGGATTCGTGCCGCTGCCATGGCCGCCGAGAAAACGCACGTCATCCACAAGCGAGTCGGCTCCAGCTTTCCAAAGCAGCCCTACCGCGCGTGGATTCACGCCGCCGGTAAAAATGCCGAACCCACTCACGATGTTGTGTCCGGCAGGCGGCGCAACGAGAACGGGTTTGGGCGGCCCAACGCCCTGGTAGCCGGGCGTGCCGTCGAGCAGATCGAACTGTGTCTGCGTCGGATGCAATCCCAGGAGAACGGTGTCCGGCTTCATCTCAATCGTGTCGCTCACGACATAATGTCCGCTGGGGAAATACAGCACGCGATGCGTTGCGATCGCCTGTTGAAGGGCGGCGGTGTCGTCGCTGACGCCGTCGCCCTTCACGCCGAGTTCACGGACATTGGTCCATTTCTGCGTGGGAGGCAACACCGGAATTGCGCGTGGGAGGGGCGCGGGCAGAACGGACAGAGTCTCCGCATCGTCGATCATGCCGATATGGCCCATGATTCCCTCCCCCGGCACGATGAGTCCATACGTGAATTGACGCACACGATAGAGCGCGCCTTTTCCCGCAATCCTTTTGCCCGATTCGCGCAGCAGGGCGAAGATTGGCACTTGGGAGAAAACAGCGTTCTCGAATCCAATCTCCGTGAGCGGGCTCTTCTCGTTGCTGATAACAACAGCGGGGCCGGAAAGATTTTCGAAGCGGCTGTCTTTGACCCATAGCTCATCTGGATAGCCGGGATCAATGTCGATCGCCGTGGGAACGTTGCGAAACGTATCCCGGATCAGAGTCAGCCCTGCCTCGTGCTCGCGAATAGCCGCTTCGCGCTGGCCCTCAAACACAGAATCGATGAGCGTGAACTGCCAGGCGGGCGAAGTCTTTTCCGTGAGGATGCCATAACGCCCACCATAGAAGTGCAGGTCCTCAGCTTCGTTGCCAATCTGCGTGAGCGCCGCGAGGCCCGAACCAATGTGGAAGTCGATATGGCTCAGATAGGCATGCTGCGCAACGTGAAAGCGAATGGCGATGGCCGCGGGGTTATCGTCGCCAATTTCGAAATCGATATTGCTGAGCGCTGAGTAAAACGTGCTCGGCCCCGCATCCGCAATGTCTTTGTTCGGCGGAACAGTCCCCGGCGGCGGAAACGGAACGCGTCCTGCGCGAGTTCGATCAGAAGGCCCCGCGCCCGTGAACATGACCATCACACCAAGTCCGCGTTGAAAGCCAGGCGTCGCATGGGCGAGCAGGATCACCGGACGCGTTGCCCCATAACCAATCACCCGAATGCCCGGCCAAACGTACAGTGTGCGCGCGATGCGATACCGGCCGGAGGGAATGAAAACGACGCCCTGGTGCGCGGTGCTTTCGGCCTTATCGATCGCGGCTTGAAGAGCAGCGGAATCGTCCGCGGTGCCGTCGCCCTTCGCGCCAAATCCCGGTGCGTCGAGATAGATTGCCTGTGGATCGTCAAGGCGCGTGGTGAAAGCCGACGCAGACTGCGCAGAACAGGAAACGGCGAATAGAAAAGACGAGGCCAGAAGAAAGGTTTTCATGGTTCTTGTGCGGCTCATTTCGACGCAGCCTCGGCATGATAGCCCTGCCACAAATACTCCAGCGCTTCGGGTAGCGTTTGTTGCCTGACCGAGCGGTCCACGTGCCCCGCATTCCGTGCGAAGACAAATTGGTAGTGATAGCCGCGCGCCGCGAGCACCTTGGCCATCTGCTCGTTGGCCAGCACCCAGTCGTGCATGTTGTCGCGCATGATGTTCGGGTTGTAGAGATCGCGGTCGCCCACTTCCATCCAAAGGCGGATCGGTTTGACCGGCGCATCGGAAATCAGGTGTTCATGAAACTCCCATGCGCCGTGTGGAATGGCGGGGTTGTAAGGCCACTGTTGATTTACGTAAGTTCCGGAATACGTGAGTACGCGGTGATACCACTCGGGGTGGTACCAGGCCATGATGAGCGCGCACGAGCCTCCGCTGCTGCCGCCCGTCGTCGCGCGCCCCTCAGGATCGTGCGTGAGCTTCACGTGCGCCTCCGCCTCAACGCGCGGCAACACTTCGCTCTCCACCCACTCCGCGTATTTGCCCGACATGGTGTCGTATTCAAGGCCGCGTTCGCTTCCCTGCGCATCGCCGCCGCCATTGCTGATGGAGATCGCGACCATGCCCGGAACTTTATGTTCAGCGATCAGATTGTCGAGCACGGTGAAGAGCAACTTGTCGGGCCCATCGGCGCCGACGATGAAGGGCGCAGCCGTTCCGGCGATGTATTGGCTCGGAACATAGACCGTAACTTTCCGCGTCCAGGGCGCAGGATGGCTGGTGGGCACGAGCAGCTTGGCGGGAATCTCCGGGTCGACCGTACCGAAAGTGCCCGGGTCCCGCGCGATGCCGGAATAGAACTTGCTCTCTGCCGAGGTCATGGTGAACTCGACGATCTTCCCTTGCGGCACTCCCGTCTGCGGCGTCGATTCGGATGCGGGCGTGTGCGTGGCGCCAAGAATGAAGTTGCCGTCGGCATTCGCGGGGGCGTTGGCGCCGTCGGGCAATTCAGTGGCCTTCACGTACCCAGGCGTGTGCGCGTCGCGGGTCGGTGGGGTGGGGCGAGGCACCGCCGGTGGGGTTGCTGCCGGAGTTTGGGGATGAACAGGAACGATTGCACAGGCGAGAAGCATGGTGGCGATCGAAAGGGTTCGGAACATGGCAGGCTCCAGAGGATTCTACTTGGGAGGCTACATCATTGAATTGATTCGGAAATGGAGAATGCGGAGAATGCGTATCGATGATAGCCAGCCGCCGCCGGTCGTGGGGAGTTCCCATATGGATGCGGGGCGTTAGCGCGCGGCAAAAGAGCCTTATACTCTCCCCATGAATCTGCCTCGGGCCATCAGGCCGGCGGTTTGCGGGTCAATATGCGTGTGTGCGGCCATGGCGCTGGCGAGTATATGCGGTTGTTCGGGACTTTTGCCACAGGCGGAAACGCCGGCGGCACAAGCTGCGCAGCCCACCCCCAAGCCAAAACCGGTTCAGCACGCCAAGACAGAACCGAAGCCCGAGCCAACGCAGGCCGATCTATTCAAATATGTGCGCGGCAAGCTGCTCTCGCTCAGTCCCAGCGACGGAGTCAACGATAACCAGGACGTGACCTTCGAAGCAGCGACATCGGTGTTGTCGATTACGCAGCCGGACGGGCGCTGCGAGATTTCTCTGGGCGCGATCGATGCCAGCACCGCGATTTGGGAGACCTTTGACCCGAGCGACAATCTGAACCAGCGCGAAAATGTACTCAGGCTAACCTTCACTTCTCTAAGCGGGAAGAAGGCGCGGGTCTGTTACGACACGCACAACCAGGTGAACACGAGCCTGGCGGGAAACCGGGCG
>PLTV01000397.1 GCA_003164635.1 Acidobacteriaceae bacterium | reverse complement strand
TCACGTCCGTCATCGTTGAAGACCGTGTGGAAACGACCGTGACTAAGGCCAAGGCCGTTCGCCCGCTAGTTGAAAAAATGATCACCCTGGGTAAGAAGGGTGACCTGGCTTCACGCCGCCAGGCCCTCAGCTTCCTCATGACCAGTCAATCCGTCACCCGCCTCTTCGATACCGTGGCNNCAGAAGCGCGAAGAGATCAAGGCCAAGAAGCGCAAAGAACTCGAAGACCAATTGGAAGCAAGCAAGAAAGAAGAGCCGGGCGCAGAGGCCGCTTAAGGGCACATCGCTCCGGGCAAGCCTTCAACGCCGTAATTGATGCGGGCGTCCGTTCATCCGGACGCCCCACTTGTGTTTGCTTCGGTTGTCTTATTGCTACTTGTCTCGTCCAACGGTCGATATGTGGTTCGTGAAAGCCTTCTTCGCCGCGTTGTTTTGTACGGTGCTCGCCTCTGGGGCCAGCGTCGATGCGCAGCAGCTGACGCCGCATCGCTTGACTCTCGCCAAGGGCAAGACACTCACCCTCAATCTCCCTTCAAATTTCACCATCAGCATCGCTGCGCAGGGTATGAAGCGCCTTCGCTTCCTCACGGTGTCGCCCGACAATCGCATCTTTGCTACGGACATGCACGATCTGGGAGATAACTCCCTCGGCAAGGTGTACATCCTCGAAGGCTGGAACGAGAAGGCCGGTAAGTTCGCGAAGATCATCACCTATCTCGATCATCTGCGCAATCCGAACAATATTGCGTTCTACACCGAACCCGCGCAGGACGAGAAGCCCACGCAGTCGTGGCTCTACCTTCCCCTCACCGACCGGTTGCTGCGCTACAAGTACAACCCTGGCGATACTGCGCCGAAAGATGCACCCGAGGTGCTCGCGCACTACCCTGACTACGGCCTCAACTACAAGTACGGTGGATGGCATCTCACGCGCACTGTAGCCTTCGCGACACTGCACGGCAAGACGCGGCTTTACGTCACCGTAGGCAGCTCATGCAACGCCTGTAACGAGAAGGAAGAGATTCGCGCCACGCTTACCGTGATGGATCCTGACGGCGCACATCAGGAGATTCTCGCGCGCGGTCTGCGCAATGCAGTCGGTATGGAATACATCCCATCGATCGATGATGGTGCGCTCTTCGCGACCAACATGGGCGCTGACCATCTCGGCGATCAGGCACCCGAGGACGGCTTCTTTGAGCTCGACAGCAACGCGCGTCCGATTGCGCCGGGCGCGAACTATGGATGGCCGACGTGCTATTTCGAAAATGGCCAGCCGCATCCCGATCGCTTCATTTCCGATCCCAAGCCTGGCGATCACGTCGTGCCGACGCCGGCGGCCGCTCCTCCGCCACAGCAATTCGATTGCAGCAAGATTCCTGCTGCTTACACCACCTTCGCGCCGCACAGCTCTCCGCTCGGACTGGAATATTTTGACTCCGCGAATGATTCGCTGCGCGATTCATTTCTCGTTGCACTGCACGGAGCCAGTCACACGGAGATCGGCACCGGTTACCGCGTGGCGCGCTTCGATCGTGAACATCGGCGGCATCAGGATTTTCTAACGGGCTTTCTTGTTCACGGCATCGTGCGCGGCCGTCCCTGCGGAATTCTTCGCGTTGGGCCAGATGCATTTCTGGTCACGGACGACTTCAATGGCGCGATCTACTACGTTCGCCCTAAGTGAAGAGCGCGCCCGTGCCAAACTTCTCAAACAGCAAAAGGGCGAGCCCATACCGGCACTCGCCCTCCAGCTTTCCGTGTTGCGAAGATCCGGTTATTCGGCTACCGGATCACAGCCTGCAATCGCAGATGGGGCAATTCATTCGAGCTCAGCCCGAGTTTCCCTGACCCTTCCGCCATCACAGCTGTATGAGTTGACTCGCAGACCTGCGTGAGTCTCGTTGCCGATTCTCTTTTTGGTCATTGAACTACTCTCTCCTTTGAGGAAGATTTCTCTCCCATTGCACACTTAGAGTGAACTCCATTGAAAAAGGTTTGCCGATTTCCGCGGATGGAAACTCGTGAACATCAGAATTGTGGCGCAATGTGGAACGGCGAAGGGGGCCGATTTTCAGCGGGCGATTCAGTCTACGCGGCGCGTGCCAGCCGCTTCGGTCTCAAGCTGCGCATGAATATGTACACCAGCAGTTGCAGCACGATCGCGCCGGTGCAATCCAGCACCACGTCCCACGGCGACGAAGTGCGGTTCGGCAGATACGATTGGTGCCACTCGTCGCAACTGGCAATCAGCGCGGTTCCCAACAACGCCAGCAACGCGTCCGGTAAAAAATGCGACTTCGGCAGCGTCAGCCACCAGGCGCGCAGCCACGCTAATCCGATCAACCCGTAACCGAGAAAGTGCCCGCTCTTGCGTATGTAGTGGTGGATTATCTCCCAGCGCTGCCACCGGACATGACCGAAGAAGAACTCATAGAGGCGGCGCAGGGGATCGCTGGTGTGATCGGAGCCCAGCATCTCCGTGGACTCCACCATGATCACGGCAATGCCGAGAATCACCGGAAACCAGACCCACGCCCAATACGCGAATCCAGTCCGCGGCTTACTCGACATGATAGTTGGGCGCCTCGCGCGTGATGATCACATCGTGCACGTGACTCTCGCGCAGGCCAGCTCCGGAGATCCGCACGAACTGGGCCTTCTCCTGCAATTCGGCAATGGTGCCGCAGCCTAAATACCCCATGCCCGAGCGCAGGCCGCCCACCAGTTGATACACCATGGACTCCAGCGGCCCGCGATAGGGCACGCGCCCTTCAATGCCTTCCGGTACAAACTTGGCAAGCCGGTTTTGGCTGGCGCGCTCGC
>PLTV01000288.1:16651-17299 GCA_003164635.1 Acidobacteriaceae bacterium | reverse complement strand
GAAGGTGACGCCCATGCGGTCTAAAAGATCAATAATCGCCGGAGCGGCCTCGCACATCGCCTTGACCGTCGTCTGGTTGGCCAGAAAGTCGCCGCCGTAAATGGTGTCGTCGAAATGCTGCGCTGTCGTGTCGCCTTCGCCCTTCAGATTCTTCGCGGCATTGATGCCGCCCTGCGCGCACACCGAGTGCGAGCGCTTCACGGGCACAATCGAGAACAGGTCGACATTGCCGCCGGCTTCGGCGATCTTGATGACGGCCGCGAGGCCCGCCAGCCCTCCGCCCACGACGATGATTCTTGGTGCTGCCATTCTGGTCTTCCTTTACAAGTACAGGGGGCACGGATCAGGGTTCAGCGATCAGTGACCGGTTGCTTTCCTTTTTCTGCCGTTCCACACGGGTCGGACTGAAGAGTTCGTTTAGCTGGTCGTGATCCTGGTCAACGAGACAACGAGCGTGTCGGCATGCACATGCAGCACTGACCCCTGATCCCTGACCCCTGAAACCTGTCCTGTCGGCGTCACATCTTCCGGCACATTGGGATACTTTCCACCCACGAAGGCCCAGATGCTGGCCAGACCCATGACGAGCAACACCACCCCGAATGCGGCGCAGACATACCCGAAGCGCTTGCGGGCGGTAGCGCCGGG
>PLTV01000288.1:14143-16621 GCA_003164635.1 Acidobacteriaceae bacterium | reverse complement strand
GCGGTATACATCCAGTTGCCGGCCCACGGGTAGTACACAATGTTTGACTTGCCGCGAAGCCAGATCCAGACGCCATAAAGGCCGTGATAAAGAATCGGCAGAAAGATGAAAACCCACTCGAGCACGCGGACCATGGGCAGCCCATTCAGGAACTTCACCTGTGCTCCATAGGCGATGGGCCCCTTGAGCGCCTCGAAGTTCGAGAGCAGGTGCTCCAGAAGGAATGCGCCGATAGGAATGATTCCGAGCAGCGAGTGCAGTTTGCGCAGCACGAAGGTGTATCCCTGGCCGGCGCGTATCGGTTGTACGCCGTCGGCAACCGTGTGCCTGGCGGGTGCGTGGGTTGTGGCCATTGGTTCTCGGCTCCTGATGAGCCCGGCATTCCGTTAAGACTTCCGGGTTCCGGCAAAAGTTCCGGTTGAAGGACGTATCAGATTGAGGGACGCAAGGTTACTGCATGGTCGCAGTTGCATTATTGGAGTCCGAAGATACACTCGTCAAGAAGCGACGCCGTCAGCTCAAGCCCGATGTGGATTTCCTCAACGTATCCGCTTCACTCTTGATACCGGCCCACACAGGCGCGCAGGCGACCTATCCTTTATCGGCCGATGATCCGGCCGCCTGATCCTGAAATTCACTTTGCCGCTGTGCGTATTCCCCTCCGGCCCTTTGGTGCAAGCCGCCTATCCCAGAAGACAGGGATGGGATCGTCTGCACCGATGCGATGGAAGAGCGGGTGCAGGGCATTGAGCACCAGGTTGAACTCGGGGCCGTCCGTCACGACACTGGGAACGCGTAGCACCGGGCTGCGCTGGCTGTCGAACCATGCGTCCCCAAACGACTGAGACAGACGACTATCTTCCTCATCCCAGCCCGGCAAGTCAGCAGGAAGCAGGGTTTCAATCCTGAGGAGTAACGTCCGGTTAGCCCGTTATTCGACCGCGATCTAAAGCCACTCTCACCGTGCCATATCGACGCGACCCGCCTCACTTGCTGAAAGGGCAGCGGGGACAAAGACGGAGTTATGATGGGCGCGAGGGATTATGGAATCTGCCGAGACCCGCGCGAAAGACAACACATCCGCAACCGACCTTGCTATCTGGCCCGCCCTTCCGCAGGCTGCCTGGAGCGACACCTGCGCCACGCTGCAACTGTGGATGCAGATGGTGGGCAAGATCCGCATGACGCTGACGCCGGCCATTAACCAGTGCTGGAACGTGACGCTTTATCCGACGGTGCGCGGACTTACCACGGGATTGATGAATCATGGCAGCCGCACGCTGCAAATCGATTTCGATTTTCTGGACCACGTGCTCGTGGTGGAGACCAGCGAGGGCGCGCGCACGACCATGGCGCTGAGGCCCATGACCGTGGCGGCGTTTTATCAGGAGCTGATGGCCGCGCTCGATGGCCTCGGTGTGCCGGTAAAGATATGGGAGATGCCGTGCGAAGTGGCGGAGCCAATTGCCTTCGATCGGGACGTTGTACACCACGCCTACGATGGGGAGTATGCGCAGCGCTTCTGGCGGGTACTGCTGCAAACAACGCGGGTGTTCACCGAGTTTCGGGCGCGGTTTCAAGGCAAGGTGAGCCCAGTGCACCTGTTCTGGGGAGCGATGGATTTGGCGTGTACGCGGTTTTCGGGCCGCACGGCGCCGGAACACCCCAGCATGCCGGGGCTGCCTGACCGCGTGACGCGCGACGCGTATTCGCACGAAGTGAGCAGCTGCGGCTTCTGGCCGGGCGCGCCGGGGGTTGAGCCCTTCTTTTATAGCTACGCCTATCCGGAACCGAAGGGCTATCGGGANNTGCGCGGCGTGGGATCGGACGGCGCTGGAGATTCGTCGCTGAGGCAGGCGGAAATCAGCCGCAGATCCACGTTCGACTTCGCTCAGGGCAGGCTTTCGAATCACGCCCCCCAAGCGAAAGTACGCTTGCGCGCCCGTTCGCATGAACAACGGACAGAGGCGACGTCGACGGGTACACACTCGATCACCTCTACGGGGCTGGAGCGACCTTGCCGTAGCCGCGTTCAAGGCGCTTGCGGCCCTTTTCCTCATACATCGCTTTATCGGCTTCGGCCAGCAGTTCTTTGAGGGACTGGCGCGTGTGCTCCTCAGTGGTAGCGTGACCGATGCTGAAGCTGAGTGGGAACCGCCGTGCAGCATCGGCGTTGCGCAGTGCGCAGGCGGCCTTCAAACGTTCCGCAGCAATGGAAATAGCCACCTTGCTTCCATGGCAAACGATGGCAAATTCATCTCCGCCCACGCGCCCGATCACATCCGTTTCGCGAAAAGTCTGTTTGAGAATTTCGGCTACTTCGGCAAGAAACGCAGAGCCCGCGTCGTGGCCGAAGGAGTCGTTAATCTGTTTCAGCTGGTCAAGGTCGATGAACAGAACGGAGAGCGGCAGATCGGAGCGCCTTGCCAGGAGCAGCGCCTGTTCTGAAAGCAGAGAGAATCCACGGAGGTTGTAGAC
>PLTV01000288.1:7369-14093 GCA_003164635.1 Acidobacteriaceae bacterium | reverse complement strand
GAAAATGGAGAGGACGCCCCGTTCGGCGCGGCGCATCAAGGCCACCGCGGTCAACAAGATGAGGCAGATCAGGGTCTGCTGCGAAGCGTGGATTCGCGTGGAATAGCTGAAGAGATGCAGCGCGTTGAAGACCTCTCCAGAAAGGAGGGCCAGCACCAGAACGGAGAGGGCAGCCGCGGCGATATCCGCTGCCCAGATGGTGATTCGGTGCTTAGCGCGGATAAGAATGACTGAAATTCCGAGCAGCAAAAGACCGCTTGCGGTTTGGGCCGCGGGTCTGCCGGGGTACGGATCTCCTTTACTCAAATCGCAGGGAAGGAGTGTGTCGATTCCAAAGGAGATGTGGAGGGTGAATTCGAGGAGAATCGCCGCACCGAAAAGGGCAACCGCGAGAGCAACCCACTGGCCGGCCCTGTTGACGCGTTGGGAGTGGCGCGGCTCGGAAAGTTCAAAGCTGACGGCGCAGAGCAGGAGGAAGAGCGCGGTTTCACACCGCATGACATTCCAACCGGAAGGAAGCAAGGCGCCCAGCGC
This sequence comes from Acidobacteriaceae bacterium, assembly GCA_003164635.1. Taxonomy (GTDB): domain Bacteria; phylum Acidobacteriota; class Terriglobia; order Terriglobales; family Acidobacteriaceae; genus Telmatobacter. Next base: position 13,559 of record PLTV01000288.1, on the reverse strand, counting down.
GGGGACGAGCCATCCGCCCAGGATGAGCGAGGCGATTGCCGCCGCAGCCAGCAGACAAAGGCGCCGAACGGGCGCCAGCTTATCGAGCAATGCGCGGTCAGGCTCGGTACTGGAAGGAACAGGAGTCAAAGCTGGGAGGTCGCAATGCGGAAATCGGGGGCCCTGCAAAAGATGCGTACGCATTTGCTTCTGAATGCAGTGTAAATCGTCCGGAAAGGGTTGCCGGAGCCGAGGTATCAGAGGAACGGCCCCAGGGCATTCAGGTCGGTTCATGGTCGACACGTCATTTACGCATGCGTAACCTCCGGATTGCTCGTGATTCGCCCAGAATTCGGTTTGACTCGGGTTCGCGTTTTTTTGCAGGTGGCACAGCATTCGCAACCGCGTTAAGCATACGGATCAATCCCGCGCTTACATCCTCGTTCCGCAGGTAGAGGCAAAGGCCATTCCCGTTGAAGTGGATCGCCTCACCTCTTCGGAAGGAATGAAAGGCGATGAGAGTTCGCAGTTCTTTGGAATCCAAGAGTCGCTTCTGAATACCAGTGATATTTCCATCTGCTGTGACCGCCGCCTTAAATCGAGGCCGTGTTGCCCAACTCGGAACTGTCGCCAACTCGGAAGTTAGCAACCAGCAAACAATAAGCACCCGCCGGCTGTTCCGTTGCGAGCCTTCGTGTCGAGATTGCGCGCGATAAAGTGCGCCACTCGCAACCTACCACTTGCGGTTGAAGTCCGTGAACAAGCTACCGGGATTGTCCGACACAAGCACGCCCTCTTTGTGTCCACCCTGGTCCAGGAACAAATGCTCAACAGCCCCATCGTGCAAAACATTGTTGCGGATCACCGTATTGCGCAGCCCTTGGTAAATAATGCCGTAGGCTGGCGACCATGCGCCGTGCGGCCCGTCGTCGCGGCCTGAGTGGAATGAATTGCCGACGCACGCAACCCCCGCCGCGCCATCCAGCAGAAGATTGGCCGAGTTCAGCGGCATTCCCACCGCGTTTTTCCCGCTGCGCTTGAAGTAATTGCCGGTAACGGTAATCTGGCTGGCAGGATTGCGACTGCTGCGAATGGCAAGCCCAATTGTCCCGGCGCGGTCGAAAAAGTTGCCGGTAATCTGGTAGCCGTCGCCGCTGTCGATGAGCATGTTCTCTTCGCCATTCCACTCAATGCGATTGGCCGTGAAGGTGACCGAGGCGTTCTGCTGCCGGGCGGCAAAGCCGGCGCGGCCATTGCCTGAAAACCAGTTGTCCATCAGGAAGCCGTCCCAGCCGCGCAGCATCAGCCCGTCGCCTTTGTTCCCGTAGAACTCGCAACTGCGCACGCTGAAGCACCACGCGCACTCCAGGTGCGCGCCGTCTCCCGTAAACTTCGCCACTTGGCAGCGTTCAATGCGGAAGCAGTCTTCGTGCTCGCCCCATTTCTCCCGCCGCGTCGCCAGGCCATGCACTCCCTTGCCCAAATCGCCGCCTTCCAACGAAATGCCATCCACCGTCGCGCCGTAAGCCTCAGTCAAATTGAGCAGACAGAACGCATCGGCCGAAGCAAGCCTGAGCGTTGACCCTCCTGACGAGGAGTAGCGCCATGCCGGCGTGCCTGCCAGCGCGGTCCGTTCCCGAAGATGCAACTCGCCGGTCACGTAAACACCCGGCGACAGCACAACCGCGCCCCCAACCGCGCCAGCCGCATCCAGGGCCTTCTGCAGAGCTGCCGTGTCGTCGGTCTTGCCGTCGCCTTTCGCGCCAAACTGCCGCGCATCCAACTGCGTCTGCGCGCTCGCTTCAGTCGATGCAGCCGTCATGTCCGGTGCCAGCAACGCAGCCGCGCCGCCAAACAAGGCAGACCGCGCAACCTGCCGACGATTTGGAAAAAGATTCATGAAACGATTCACCCCTCAAAACGCCGTCACACGGCGAGAAACCGCGCTCTCGACCCGGCGCCGCAATGCTAAGCCGAAGCCGGTAGCACCGCAAGCAGCGCGCGCAGCGCCCGCCCGCGATGGCTGAGTGCCAGCTTTGTCTCGAGATCGATCTCAGCCATGGTCTTGTCCAGCGCCGGCAAATAGAACAGCGGGTCGTAGCCAAATCCGCCCGTGCCGCGCGGCGCTTCAAGAATCAGCCCTTCCACCGCCCCTTCGCCTGAATAGATCGGTTCACCATCGCGTGCCGCAATCAGCACGCAGCGGTAGCGCGCTGTCCGTCGGTCGCCTTCCACGCCCGCCAGCCGCTGCAGCAGCACCATGTTGTTCCAGACATCGGTATTGTCGTTCGCATCGGGCGAGTCCACAAGCCCTGAGTCCGCCGCAAACCGTGCGGATCGCACACCGGGCGCGCCATCCAGAGCGTCCACCTCAAGCCCTGAGTCGTCGGCAACCACCAGCGCACCGGCGGCGAAGCGGGAATAGTAAACAGCCTTCAGAGTTGCGTTGGCCGTGAATGTCTCTCCCGTTTCCTCAGGAGCTGGAATGGTCGCCAGCGCCGGAAGCGGATCGATGCTCAAGTCGTGCGCCGCGGCGGCGGTGCGAAAGTCGCGAAGTTTTCCCTGGCTGGTCGTGGCGGCGAAAAGGCGGAAGCCCATGGAGGAAGTGTAACGGGCGGCCAGCCCGCGGCCTGGTAAATCGGCTGCTGCGCTCCGGGCCGGTATCTTGGGTCACTGCCAATCGCGATGCAACGGGGCTATCATCTGCCACGAAGTGCGATGCATTCCCCTGGGAGGATCCGAATGAAGACCGTAGGCGGGAAGATCGTGATTGTCGGAGGCGGCATCGCGGGACTGTGCGCCGGAGTCCTCGCGCAGAAGTGCGGATACCATGCGGAAGTCCTCGAAATGCACGATATCGCCGGCGGCCTGGCCACCAGCTGGCGGCGCGGCGGCTACACCTTTGAAACCTGCCTGCACTGGCTCTATGGATCGAACCCCCAGGGAACCATGTATCCGCAATGGCGCGATGTGATGGATATTGACCGGCTCACTTTTGTGCCCTTGCACCAGCTCGTCACAATCCAGACAGAGCGCGGCGATCGCTTGCCAATTCCAACCAATGTCGATCGCCTCGAAAAAGAACTCACGGCGCGATTCCCGCACGACACAAAAGCAATTCGCCACTTTGCCGCCGACATTCGCCGCTTGAGCCAGTTCCGCATGCCGGTGCCCGGCGGCAATGCCAGGCAAAACCTGGCCGCGCTATGGCACGATCTGCCTCTCTTTCCGCTGTTTCGCCGCCTGGCGCGCATCAGCTGCCGCGATTATGGCAAGAGCTTCAGCGACCCCCTGCCGCGCAGCTTCTTTGGAGACGGCGAATTGGACAACCTTGCCGCGCTTGCGCAGTTCTTCTCCATCGCGTGGATGAACTCCGGCGACGCCGCTTACGTGGTGGGCGGATCGCTGGCCATCATTCGGTTAATTGAAGAGAAGCTCAGGGGGCTCGGTGGCAACATTCGCTTTTGCGCCAAAGTCGATCGCATCCTTGTAGAGAACGGCCGCGCCACCGGTGTGGAACTTGTCAGTGGAGAGAAGATTATGGCCGACTGGGTCATCTCCGCCGCGGATGGCCATGCGACGTTGAACCATCTCCTTGGCGGCAAATACAGCAACTCGAAGCTCGACAAACAGTATGCCCGGCCGAATCTGTTTCCGTCCTACCTGCAAGTCTCCCTCGGTGTAGCCATGGATCTGTCGGCGCAGCCTGCATTGCTCACCCGTATTCTCGATGCGCCGCTTTACCTTGACCCAACCACCCAGTTGAACCAGGTCTCCTTTCGCTTCTTCCACTTCGATCCGACCTTTGCGCCCGCCGGCAAGACAGCCGTCACCTGCTTCCTGCCTACGAGGAATTATCAGTACTGGACCGGCCTGCGTGAAAACGACCCCGCACGCTACCGCGCCGAGAAGGCGCGCGTCGCCGCCGATGTGACCGCCATCCTGGAGCCGATCGTGGTGGGAATTCGCGACGCCATTGAAGTGGTCGACGTTTCGACCCCCGCCACCGTAATCCGCTATACCGGCAACTGGCAGGGAAGTATGGAAGGGTGGCTCCTGTCGCCGGGTCAAAAATTCCGCTCCCTCCCCAACACGCTGCCGGGTTTGCGAAACTTCGTCATGGCCGGCCAATGGATCTTCCCCGGCGGCGGATTGCCCAGCGGCCCCATGAGCGCTCGATCTGCTTTGCTGGCCATCTGCAAAGCAGACAGGGTTGCGTTTGATCCCGGCCCGAAATCGGAGAGTCTGACCCCTGCGCCCCTGGCCCTCTGAGGGGCGTCGCATTGCTCCTCCTGTTTTTTTTGACTGGGACCGAGGCGGTTCCTTAGATTTCCTCCACCGTAAACTATTTCATTTGGTAAATTTAGCTGGTCCGCAAAGAACATTCGGGCCGCTTTCCAAAACCGGGATGCAGGCCGCACAATGGTCAGGTTTCCTTCGAAAGGCGTGAGCAGCATGGCGAAGAAGTCGGGTTGGGTCATGTGGGTATTGGTTCTGGGTTCGATGGCAGTGCGCAGCATGGCTCAGCCCGCTGTAGTGGATGAAAAGCCTGGGCCGAGAGCGCTGTACGTTGACGATCGGTTGAACCCTCTCGGCATCGATGACCCGGCGCCACGCTTCTCGTGGCAGATCCACGATGACACGCGCGGCGCGCGCCAGACCGCCTACGAAATCCAGGTCGCATCGAGCGTCGAGTCGCTGCGGCAAGACAAGGCGAACGTTTGGGATAGCGGGCGCATCGAGTCCGGCGCCACCATGAATGTGCACTACGCCGGCCCCGCGCTTGAGCCCAGCACGCGCTACCACTGGCGCGTGAAAGTGTGGGACGCATCCGGCAAGCCCTACGCCGGCGCTGAAGACGAGTTCGGCTGGTGGGAGACAGCCCTGCTCAAGCAGGAAGGCTGGCAAGCGAAATGGATAGGCTACGAAACGCCCGAGGAAGCCGCCGTCCGCCACGCTCCCGCCGCCTGGATTGCAAGCCCCGACGCGGCAACGCTGGCGGCAGAAAAGCCCAAGCAGCAGCAGGTCGCCTATCGCCAGTCAGTCTCATTGGCCAAGCCCATCCGCCACGCCACGCTGTTTGCCACCGGCCAGGACACCGTCTCCGCCTGGGTCAACGGCGCGCAGGTGCTGACTGCGGCCGCCTTTCCGCCGTGGGGACAAATGCCGTGGAAGAAGTTTGTCAGCGCCGACGTGACCAGAAATCTCAGCCAGGGTTCGAACGCGATTGCGATTGAGACTGTGCACTACGTCGGCGATCCCAACGGTGCCGTGCATGCCGACGCGCCACCCATGATCGCAACGCTCGTCGTGGAATACGAAGACGGCAAGACTGAAACCTTCGCCAGCAACGCAGAGTGGAAGACCGCCATTCATCCACCCGGCGGCTGGACTGCGAAGACCTTCGATGATGGTGCCTGGAAACCCGCCGCGGCATTTACCCAGCATCCCGGTCCCATGAACAGCGCCCCCCTCGGCCATCCCTGGATTCCGGATTTGGTGAAAGGGCTGCGCCACACATTTTCGGTCGGCAAGCCGGTCAAGTCGGCGCGTCTCTACTCAACTGCTCTCGGAGTCTATGAAGTTTTCCTGAACGGAGATCGTGTCGGCAACGACATTATGGCGCCGGGCTGGACCGACTATCGCGAGCACGTAAAGTATCAGACCTACGACGTAACCGCGCAGATCGCGAAAGGCGACAACGCCATCGGCGCGCTGCTTGCGCCCGGCTGGTACGAAACGCCGCTCGAGTGGTTTCAGCAGCCGAACAACTACGGCGATACGCCTCCGGCTCTGCGCGCGCAGTTGCGCATTGAATATGCCGACGGCACCGTGCAATGGGAAGCCACCGACGCCACGTGGGAGGCCTCGACCACCAACATCCTGCACTCCGAACTCTACGACGGCGAGAGCCAGGACGCGCAACTCATATCCGATGGCTGGGCAACGGCCGGCTATAACAGTTCGTCGTGGATGAACGCGATCGCGATCGAGCCCAAACCGGTGCCAATCGAGGCGCAGGATTTCGAATCAATCCGCGTCGAGCGCACGCTGACGCCGAAAGCAATGACAGAACCCAAGCCGGGCGTTTACGTCTACGACTTCGGACAGAACTTCTCAGGAGTGGAGCGGGTTCGCGTGCAAGGCCCGGCGGGCACCGATGTCCGCCTGCGCTTCGCCGAGATTCTCAACGACGATGGAACCATCTATA
>PLTV01000288.1:0-7289 GCA_003164635.1 Acidobacteriaceae bacterium | reverse complement strand
CAATTGTGGAGCAACATTCTCTGGGGCCAGCGCTCCAACTTCGTCGGCATCCCTACCGATTGCCCGCAGCGCGATGAGCGCCTTGGCTGGATGGCCGACGCGCAAGTCTTCTGGCGCACGGCAACCTACAACATGGCTCTCGCCTCGTTCACGCGCAAGTTTGGTGGAGACATGCGCGGCACGCAGGCGGGCACGCCCTTCTTCGGCATCTACTCGCCCGGAACCGCATCCGAATCCTCGTCATCGGGATCGGGATGGAGCGATGCGGGCGTCGTGATCCCGTGGACATCGTGGTTGCAAAGCGGCGATACCAGCGTCATTGACCAAAACTGGGATGCGATGGAAACCTATCTCAACGCCATCGAGGCCAAAAATCCCGATGGCCTCTGGGCGCACGAATCCGGCATCCCCTTCGGCGATTGGTTGTCGCCCGAAGGCCGCACCGATCAGGTGCTGATCTCGACGGCCTATTGGGCCTACGACGTGACCCTGATGCAGCAGATGGCGCATGCCACAAATCGCGCCAGAGACGAAGAGAAATACTCGCAACTCTTCAATAAAATTCGCGCAGCCTTCGCCAGGCAATTCGTTCACGCCGATGGTTTCGTGGCAGGCGTGCCCAGCGGCCCCGCTCCCTTTGGCGGCCCCGAATCGAAGCGGGTCTCAGACGACACGCAGACCGGCTACGTGCTGGCACTGCACATGAATCTTGTGCCCGATTCTCTGCGTGCCAAGGCAGCTCAGAAGCTTGCCGACAAGATCGAGACCAATCACGGGCTACTCGCAACCGGCTTCCTCGGCACGCCGTACCTTCTCGAAGAACTTACCAAGTCCGGTCACACAAAGCTTGCCTACAAGTTACTGCTCAACACGGAGTATCCGTCGTGGGGATATCTTGTTGGTCATGGCGCTACCACAATGTGGGAGCGCTGGAATGGCGACAAGATGAAGGCCGACCCCAGCATGAACTCGTACAACCACTATGCCTACGGTGCCGTGGCCGACTGGATCTATCGCTACGCCGCCGGCGTCGACACAACCCCGCTCGATGCGGGATTCCACACCGTCGTCCTGCATCCTGTGTTTGACGCGCGTTTGGGAAACATGAACTTCGACTACGATTCGGCATCGGGTCCAATTCACTCCGACTGGAAAGTGAATGGCGCCACGGCAGAGTGGCATGTAACTCTGCCCGCCAATACCAAAGGATGGCTGCCGGTAGACGCGGCGGATGCGGCAAAGTACAAGCTCGATGGCGCGCCCCTTGCTCAGAATAAGTTAGCTAAACTCATTACCCGCGATGGGCAAAGCGCGTACGAGTTAGCAGCGGGTAGTTATACCTTTCAAGTCGGTCTGGACTGAAAAGATTCCGATGTAAGTTTTGTAATCAGGGCACGACTTTACATCTTGGTGCAAAACGCTCGGGCAGTAGGCCCGGGATTTATCCCGGGCAAAAAAGCCAATTGAATCAAAGCGGGCTTTAGCCCGTGAGGAATGTTTTTCTCTGCATGTTTCGTGCGAAGTCTTAGGCGCCACGCTTTAGGTTTGTCGTAGCCAGGGAGAGTGATTCTTGTCGATTCTTGCCGGAATTGGATGGCACATGATTGGCGCGGCCTCCGCTGCTTCCTTCTATGCCCCCATTGAAAAGGTCAGGCGATGGTCATGGGAAACAACCTGGGCCATCGCCGGACTGTTCTCCTGGATTCTCTTGCCCATCGGCGTGAGCTTATTTCTGTTGCCCGACTTTCACGGCTTCTATGCCTCCATGGGTTCGCACCTCTTGCTCAAAGTCGCTCTCTTCGGCGCCATGTGGGGCGTTGGCAATGTCAGTTATGGCCTCACCATGAAGCACCTCGGCATGTCCCTCGGCATCGGAGTCGCCATCGGTGTAACGCTCGTCGTCGGAACCCTGATCCCTCCGCTCCTGCATGGCCAGGCGGCAAATTTGATCACCACGCGTAGCGGGCAACTTACTCTCGCCGGCGTGTTGGTGGCGCTCCTCGGCGTGGCCATTGTTTCCTATGCCGGCCACCAGAAAGAAGTCCAGCTCAGCGGCGAAGTGCGCGAGTTCAACGTCAAGCTCGGCCTGCTCCTTGCCGTTCTGTGCGGAATCTTCTCCTCCGGCATGTCCTTCGCCATCGATGCCGCGAAGCCCATGGAAGCCGCTGCGCTGCACCTCGGCGTCAATCCGCTCTATGCCGCGCTGCCGAGCTACGTCATCATCATGGGCGGCGGTGCCGTTATAAATCTTTCCTACTGCTTCATTCGCCTCGCGGCATTAAAGCGTCTTTCCCTGCGCGCCGATCTTGCGCAACCCACCGCCACCCTCGCGCGCAACGGCCTGCTGGCGTCGGCTGCCGGCATCATGTGGTATCTGCAATTCTTCTTCTATGCGTGGGGCGCGGCCAACGTGCCGCAACAGCTCTCTTACGTGAACTGGATGCTGCACATGAGTCTCTACGTGCTCTGCGGCGGACTCGTCGGCCTCGCCCTCGGCGAGTGGGCCGGCGTGGCCCGTCGCCCCGTGCGATTGCTGTGGGCCGGAATCCTCGTAATTATCGCCGCCGCCAACCTCGTCGGCCTGGGCATGGCGTCGTAAGCACCTTCGGTGCGACAGACGCTCGGTTTTCCCTCGCAGCAGTTCCTCCGTTGTTCCTCGCACCCCAAGGACCAGGTGTGCAGCCGCAGACAGAAATGCCGGGGTCGAAACCCCGGCATTTCTAATCACTGACCACTGACCACTGACCACTAATCACTGACCACTGACATCTGACCACTGACCACTGACCACTGACCACTGACAACTGACATCTGACCACTGACAACTGATCACTGTTTCAGTTGATTGTCTCGTCAAGCCGCAGGTCCCGCGAAGACGCACCCACGCTCACTTTGCGCTTGCCCGTTGCCGTCTGCCACGACCCGTCCTTCGTTGACCAGTACTGCAGCTGGCGCGGAGCCACGCGCAGCGTGACGGTTTTGCCCTCCCCGGCTTTCAGATGAATACGGTCAAAAGCCGCCAGCGCGCGCGGTGCGAACTGCACGCCGGCAGGAGCCGAATCCGGCGCTCCCAGATACACCTGCGGCACTTCATCCGAATCCACGCTGCCTGTGTTCTTGATGTGAACTTTCACTTCCAGTCCACCGTCTCCCGCTTTCTCAACCTTCAGTTCTGAGTAGTCAAATGCGGTATAGCTAAGTCCGTGGCCGAAGGCAAATAATGGCGCGATGTTCTCTTTGTCGAACCACCGGTAGCCAACATTCACGCCTTCCGAGTAGGTCGTCTTGCCATCCACGCCCTTCATCGAGCGCTCGGGATGTTTGGGGTCCGTCGCAGCGTAGTCCGTGAGCGCCTTGCCCCAGGTCACGGGCAAACGGCCCGCGGGGCTGGTCTTGCCGGCAAGAATGTTGGCCGTGGACCAGCCGCCCTCATCGCCCGGCCACCACATTTCAAGAACCGCCTTCACCTTGTCGACCCACGGCAGCGCAACGGGCTGGCTCGTGTTGAGAACCACAATCGTGTTGGGGTTCACCGCGGCCACTTCCTCAACCAGCTTGTTTTGCTCGCCGGGCAAGCCGAACACCGGGTTCAGCCGCGTCCACACAAACACCACAGCGGTTTTCGCCTTTTTGGCCGCGGCAATAGCGGCCTCGCGGTCCGCTTTGCGTTGTTGCGGCGTGTACCAGCTCAGCCGGACCTGCACAGGTGCGGTCGACGTATCAGACGAAATGTTGATCTCGATTGCGTGCGGGCCTTCCGTCAGTTCAATCGCGCGGCGCACGTTGTCTAAGCCATCCGTAGTCGGAATGGCGTTGTCCTGATTGGCTTGCAGAATGTCGCCATGCACGCCGCCCTGGAACGCACCTGTTGCGCTCAGCCGCTTGCCATCGATGGAGATGTTCGCGTTCGTGCCCAGCGCCTGCAGGTAAATCCAATAATCGCCGGCCTTGGCGACCGTAAGCGTGCCCTTCCACGTCGCCTTGGAATCGGGCGCGAGTGCATTGCCGCCCTTGACCGTGAAGTCAACCGTTGCGTCGACCTGTTCCGAGCCTGCGCGCACAAGTCCCGCCTTGCCGTCGTGGCTCAGCAGGCTGGCGGGTATCGTCGTGCCCGTCATGTCGTCATCCACAGCAAATTGGATATTTGCATTGCCGGTGATCTTCTTCAGCGCCTCGTAAGGACCAACCTGGCGCCCCGGCAGACCAACCGAGCGCTCGCCGCTCAGCCCGATAGCATCCACCTGGCCCGCTGTGGGACCAATCAGAACAACACTGTCCAGATCGGCAGCCTTCAACGGCAGCGCGCCGCCTTCGTTCTTCAGCAGCACCGCTGCCTCTTCGCCGGTCTTCTCAATGATCTTCGCGTTGGGCTCAATATCCTGCGCCGTAACGTCGTGTTTCGACTGGCCGTCGAGATAGCCGAAGTGCACAATCTCGTAAAGCACGCGGCCCGCGGCACGCGTAACCGTGGCCTCGTTCACCGTGCCGTCCTTCAGTGCCTCCGTCATCTTCTTCGGATCTTCTTTGCGGCCGAAGTCGCCCATGTTCATGCCCGCCGGTTTGGGCTCTTCAGGCAGGTGCCCGAAGAAGCCGTCCATAAAGCCATCCATCGATGCCATGTTCGGTGGAGGTGGAACCGGCAGCGAGTCGAAGAAAGAGGGAATCGGAAACCCTCCCGGAGCTGGCTCCCCCGGCATCTCCATGTCGAGACCGGCATTAATAAAGCCGACAGCATGCACGGCGCCCCAGTCCGAGGTTACGAAGCCCTTGAAGCCAAGTTCGTCGCGAAGAATCTTGGTGAGCGTGTCTTTGTTGCCGCAGGCAAACGTTCCGTTGATGCGGTTATACGAGCACATGATCGACGAAACATCGGCGCGGCGAATGGCGGCCTCGAACGGTGCAACATACACCTCATGCAGCGTCTGGTCGTCGATCCAGGTGCTGGTGCTTTCCGAATCGTACCCAACATAGTGCTTGATCTGTGCCATCACGTGCTGCGACTGAATGCCCTTGATCTCAGCCACAGCCATCTCACCGCTCAGGAACGGATCTTCTCCGAATGTATTAAAGCCGCGGCCAAACTCCAGGTCGCGATCGATGTTCACGAAAGGCTGCAACGCCACGTCGATGCCCAGCGAACGTTCTTCCCGTCCAATCACAAGCCCGTTCTCCTCAGCTGTCTTCGTGCTGAACGTGGCAGCTACACCCATCGTGGCCGTCTCGGCCGACGAAGGATGCCGCGTCAGCACGCCCGGAGGTCCATCGGCAAAGCGAAGGCCGGGAATGCCGAGCCGCGGAATTCCGGCCAGATAGCCGGCCTGGCCCTGGTACACAGCAGGATCTTCATGCGTCCCATGAATCAGCGTGAGCTTCTCCTGAAGCGACATCTGGCTGAGCAGTTTGTCGACGCGTGTATCGCCCGTGACCACGGGCACCGATTGCGCAACCGCAATGGTCGCGCCCAGCACAAGCGATGCTCCCTGGATAAGGGCTCTGGCGATTCGTTTCTCTTCTTGGGTGATTCCGAAATTCATCTCTGGCACTCCTGGCCTTCGTTTCGGCTAAAGCAGGCAAAATCGCGGCGCAAACTCGTCACGAGTTTCGCCTGCGCGAAAAGTCATAGAAAACGGCTTTACTGTTGGCGGAACAACGGCAAGAAGTGTAGACCATCGAGGCCGAAATCGAAACTCTACAGCGCACAGGCGTGCTCGTACTGACCAACTCCATGGTGTTCTTCGGACGGCAAACTCAACCGGAAACACGAGCGCCACCGGCTGGCCTTCGCCTTCGGGCCTGCATGGTATAGTTTCCCTGCAGGTTGCCAACTTTCTTAGCGTTTAAAAGACCTGCCCGGTTCATCCCGACGGGCGTGGAGAAGATTTGTTCCCCAGTCGTTTATTTATCTATGAGCGGATGGCTCGTCTCCGGGGAAAAGGAATTCCATCGCGGCCCGGCCTTCTCCTCTCCCTGGCAATCTTAGCTTTCCCCCTTGGGCTACAGGCAACGCCGGCGTTCGGTCAAGAAAGCGCGACGGCGGCAACGGTAAATCCACCCGCAAACAATCCCCTCGACGATGAGTCTTCCTCCGTCACCTCGGGTTTGCCGCAGCCCGGTCCCTCAGTTCCTTTCAAAACATTCGAGTCGGACAGCGTCGGGAATCCTGACGCCGTGCCCGAGCGTGCGATGGACGGCGGCCAGATCAAGGTCGTCGACCAAAAGTCCAAACCCACCGAGCACGTCGAACAGGAAGTTCTGATCGAAGGCCTTTATTCCTACGGAAACTACAAAATCTTCGCATCGGGCTACGACGACAAGCTCTACACGGCGGGCGTCGAATACAACCGGCATTCTTGGGGAAACTTCCTCAAGGGCCAAATGGATTACGTCGCCGAATTCTTGCCGTTCGTCCTTCTCAATAAGCCGCTCCACACCGATCAATGGGGAAATCCAATCCCAAGNNATCGGGTTCCGGCTCCAGTGGCGTAGCAATACGCGCATACGGCCGTTTCTTGAGGCCAAAGGCGGCATGCTCGGCTTCACAAAAAAAGCTCCGGCAACCCAGGCTACTTATGAGAATTTCAGCCTGCAGTCAATGGGCGGCGTTCAGGTCAAGGTCGACGACCGGTGGGGAGTGCGCCTGGGCCTGTTCGGCGATTTCCACTTTTCGAATGCGTTTATCGTGCCCGCCAACCCGGGCCTCGACGTCATGAACGCCAATCTCGCCCTCAGCTACCACTTCTGATAGAAAAAACTCGCCCCGAATTCAGCGTCCCCCGGTCTCGCGTTTGAGACCTGAGAAACCACGAACCCCTTCGATCAGGCTCCTACGGCAGCGGTAACTCGGAATCCAGGCCCGCGGCGACCAAGTCTCTCCGCAGCTTCTCCACGGTTGAAAATTCCAGCGCTATCATCCCCAGTGCCCGCGCCGCTTCCACATTCACAAGCTTGTCGTCCAGAAACAGCGCCTCCTCCGGCCGCACATCGAGCTCCTTCAGCACATGCAGGTAAATCGCGGCCTCGGGCTTGGCCATGCGTAGTTGATAACTCCACACCAGGACGTCAAACCGCGGCAGCCAGTCAAACGTGCGCTGCATGTTGGCCAGTACGTTGTCGCCCATGTTGGAGAGAATCGCCGTGCGCATCCCGCGCTCTTTCAGCCGCAGTTGCCACGCCAGCATCTCGGGGTTTTCGGTCGTCCACATCCGCGCGTCCCAGTGGTTGAGCTCTTCAATCAAGTCCGCCGAGCCCCCCACGACTCCGGCTTCGCGAACAAACCGTTCCCAGAAGGC
>PLTV01000095.1 GCA_003164635.1 Acidobacteriaceae bacterium | reverse complement strand
GAAATCTGGAACGACACCGACGGCAAGGTCGACATACTCGTTGCGGGCGTAGGCACCGGCGGCACCATCACCGGTGTGGCCCGCTACATCAAGGAGCGCAAACCGGAGTTCAAGGCCATCGCGGTTGAGCCCGTCGATAGCCCCGTTCTTTCCGGCGGCAAGCCCGGACCGCACAAGATTCAAGGCATCGGCGCGGGCTTCGTCCCCAGCGTGCTCGACGTGAGCCTGGTCGATGAAGTGCTGCAGGTGACCAACGATGAATCCATCGCGGCTGCCCGCCAACTCCCACTTGAAGAAGGCCTTTTTGTGGGCATCTCGTCCGGTGCAGCCGTGTCGGCAGCGTTGAAGGTTGCTGCCCGCCCGGAAAACGAAGGCAAGCTCATTGTTGTTGTGCTGCCCGATTTCGGCGAGCGGTATCTTTCCAGCGTGCTCTTTGATTCGCTGCGGCAAAAGGCCCTGGCACTCCCCACCGAAGCCGTTACCGTTTAGCTGCTGCATGGTTCGGTTCGCCCATCCTTGCGTTCGCGATAGATCGCCAGGATGGGAAACTGGAAGCGGTAATCGTTTTTTTGACTGATAGTTGCAAGCCGACGGTTATTGGCTTGCCCTGTGCTCATGGCCCTTTTTGCACGCGTTCGCGAAGACCTCAACTCCGTGCTGGAGCGCGATCCGGCTGCGCGCTCGCGGCTTGAAGTCTTCCTCTGCTATCCGGGGCTCTGGGCCGTCTGGGTTCATCGCGTTTCCCACGGCCTTTGGAAAGCGAAGTTGCGCCTGACCGCGCGCATCCTTTCGCAGGTTGCGCGCTTTTACACCGGAGTCGATATTCATCCCGGCGCGCTGATCGGCCGAAGGCTTTTCATCGACCATGCCACCGGCGTCGTGATTGGGGAGACGGCGATTGTGGGCAGCGATGTAACTATCTACCAGGGCGTGACGCTGGGCGGAACCGGCAAGGGCCACGGCAAGCGGCACCCCACGGTATGTGACCGCGTGTTCATCGGGAATAATGCGAACATCCTTGGCGACATTACGGTAGGCGAGAATTCGCGTGTCGGCGCGGGCTCGGTGGTACTCTCCGATGTGCCGCCCAATTCCACGGTTGTGGGCGTGCCTGCGCATATTGTCTACCGCAATGGTGAGCGGGTGCTCATCACCGATCCGCACGACGTGAAAGACCCGCTTTCGGATGCGTTGATTGCCCTTTCTGCCCGCGTGGAAGAACTGGAGCAGTGCATGTGCGTTGACGGGAGCCCCCCGACCCATGCGGCCGAGCCTTTTGCGGCAGAAGAAGCCGAGCGCACAGCCTATCGCGTCGAGCTGGACCGGCTGCGCGAGTATGTCTCCATGGGTGAAGGGATCTAGGCCGCAAGCGCAGAGATCACTATTTGGGTAGCTGTGTTGTATCCCAACCGCCGCCGAGAGACTTGATGAGAGCCACGCTATCGTTAAACTGCCGGGTCTTCAGGTCGATTGCCGTACGCTGATTCTGAATCAGCGCCGCTTCTGCCGTGAGCACTTCAAGATAGCTGGTAACGCCCCCCTTGTAGCGCTGGCTCGACACATCGTAGGAGTGCTGCGCCGAGCTTACAGCTCTCTCTTCCACCGTCGACTCCTGCTCGAGAATCCGCAACCCTGAAAGCTGATCCTCCACATCTTCGAAAGCCAGGAAGATGACGCCCTTGTAGTTGGAAACCTGGGCCTCGTACCCGTGTTTGGCCTGCTCGGTCAAGGCGCGGCGCTGCCCAGCGTCGAACAGCAACTCCGTTGCCTGCGCCCCGAGAGACCACAAGGCGCTGGGTCCTTGAATCCACGTGCCGATATGCGTGCTCTCAAAGCCGCCCTGCCCGGTCAGGTTGATGGTGGGATAAAACGCGCTGACGGCAATGCCGATTTGCTCGTTCGCCGCCGCAGTGCGGCGCTCCGCCGCTGCAATGTCGGGCCGCCGCTCCAAAAGCTGCGACGGCACACCGAGCGGAATCTTGGGCAATTGCAGATCGAGCGGAGAGAAGGGAATGCTGAAGGTCGGCAGCTTGTAGTCGGCGATGGTGCCGATCGCGTGTTCGAACTGCGCCCGCGCCACGCCCACATCCACCAATTGCGCACGCGTCGTCTCCAGTTGTGTTTGCGCCTGAGCCACGTCGACCTCGGTGGCCACGCCACCTTTGAGCCGCCGCTGGGTCAGATCGAGTTGTCCCTCAAGAACCTTGATCGTTTCCTGCAACAACTTTGTCTGCGCATCGAGTCCGCGCAACTGGAAATAGTCCGAAGCCATGCTGGCCTGCAGGCTCAGATCCATGTTCGCCATATCCGCAGCACTCGCCTGTGCGTTTTCGTGCGCGGCCTGAACCGTGCGCCGAATCCGTCCCCAGAAGTCCGGTTCCCAGCTGCCTCCGCCTGCGATGACGAGGTCGTTGTAATTGGAAATCGTGCTCGGCGTGACCAGCGGTCTGTTCTCAGAATTCTTGTCATGGGCGACGGTCGGCCCCACCGACAATGTTGGATACAGTGCGGAACGCGCCGCGCGAGCCTGGTCCTGTGCCGCAAGATAAGTCTCCAACGCCTGGTGCAGTCCCTGGTTATATGTGACGATGCGTTCTTCCAACTGGTTCAGCTGGGGATCCTGATAGACCTCCCACCACTTTCCCTTCAACATGCCGTCCGACGGGTTCGCAGTCTGCCATCCGCCGCCCGGAGGATTCGGCGGGGGCGTCAACGGAGCCTGCACGGTCGAAGCCCCTGTTTCTTTGTACGCAGGTGGGGCCGTGTAATTGGGACGCGTGTAATTCGGACCCACCGGCTTGCAGCCACTGAGAATCGCCGCCGCCAGCAGCGCGCCGAAGCCGCTCCATCGTGCCACATATCCCCGCCCAAATTTCAGCGTTTGCAGGCCCATGCTTACTTGCCTCCTGCTGCGGGCTGATTATTGGGGCTTTCGACATAAACCGCTTCGCCTTCGATCAGCGAGTCAGGCGGATCCTGAATTACCTTATCCCCGGCTTTCAATCCGCTCACAATTACGACTGTCGCGCCGTCGTCCTGTCCAATGGAAACAGGAAGCAGGTGCGCTTTGTTGCCATCGTCCACCGTACCCACGCGCAGACCCTCGCGACGGAAGATGAGCGCCGAGGCCGGCACAATAAAGGTAGGCGTGTTGGTCTGCGTCTTGAAGTGTACCTGCGCCAGCGAGCCCGGAAGCAGATCGCCGGTTCGGTTGTCCACGTCAACTTCCACCAGGAGCGTGCGGCTCACTGGATCGATGGCATCGGCCGTGCGCACCAGCGTCCCCTGGAATGTCTTGCCGGGATGCTCGATGAAAGTGAGGTCGATCTTCGATCCGCGCTTCATGCTGTCGGAATAGATTTGCGGTACGTTGGCGTAAACGCGCAGCGTGCGAATCGCCTGCATGTGGAACAGCTCGGAGGCCGATCCTTCGGTGATCAATTGTCCCGTATCAATGCCGCGCGCCGTGACCACGCCGTCAAACGGCGCATAGACTTTCTCGAACGATTGCAGTTCCTTGAGCCGTTGCACATTGGCTTCGGCCGATTTCACAGCCGATGAAGTCGTGGCGGCCTGCGTCTGGAAGGTCTCCGTGTCCTGGCGTGAAACGGCATCGGACGTGACAAGGCCGGTGTACCGGTCTGCCTGGATTTTGGCATTGCCCGCACTCGATTGCGCGGTGACCAGGTCTGCCTGCGCCTGCGCCAGTTGCTGATCCAATTCCGGAGTGGCAATCTCGGCCAGCAAATCGCCCTTTTTCACGCGCGCACCGATGTCGAAATACCACTTGGTCAGGTAGCCCGAAGTGCGTGCATAGATGGGCGAATCCGTGAATGCCGTCACGTTGCCAGGCAGCACATACGTGTCACTGGGCGTGCCTTGTTTAGGGACCTCGACAATCACAGACGGCGCTGCCAACTCATTGGTGCGGTCCGCAAGAACCGCGTTGTCATGTTTGCGGCTGAACAGGCCCCAGGCTGCCAGCAACACAGTCACGATTGCCACAATCACTATGCCCACAATCGCCGTAGACCCGGCCATCGCCTTCTGTTCGGGCGCGGTTTCCGTATCGTGTCCGCCCTCATGGGTTGCCGACGATGTTGCGCGCGTGTTGCGTTCGTTTTCATTGCTCATAAACTTTAGCTACTCCGAAAGCTCGTCAAACTCGTCAAGTGTTCCGGCGCGTCCCGTTCCGTGCGCCGCTTTCCGCCGGCCCTCAAGCCAGCCGTGGACGACGGAAAAGAATGCGGGTACGAAAAATAGCGTGGCGACAGTGGCCAACAACAGCCCGCCGATCACCGCGCGTCCCAGTGGCGCGTTCTGCTCGCCGCCATCGCCAAGACCCAGCGACATGGGGATCATGCCGATGATCATCGCCAGGGCCGTCATCACCACCGGGCGCAATCGCACGAAACCCGCATTCAGCGCAGCGCGGCGCGCATCGCCCACCAAAACTTCCAATTGTTCTCGCGCAAAGGTGACGACCAGAATCGAGTTCGACGTGGCCACGCCCATGCACATAATGGCGCCCGTCAGCGCCGGCACGCTTAGTCGCGTATGCGTTACAAACAGGAACCAGGCAATTCCCGCCAGGGCCGCGGGCAGCGCCGCGATAATCAGAAACGGATCGAGCCAGGACTGGAAGTTGACGACGATGAGCAAGTACACCAGCAGGATAGAGATCGCCAATCCGCCGAGCAGACCAATATACGACTTGCGCATCGTCTCGCTCTGCCCGCGCAAAATGAAGTGCGAGCCGCGCGGCAAATCGTGTTGATGCCGGTCAATGATTTTCTGCATCGACCGCGTTACGGTTCCCAGATCAGTCCCGTCAACGTTCGTGTAGATATCCAGCACCGGCTGCACGTTGTAGTGACTCACCGTGCCCAGTTCCGTCCCAGGTACAACGGCGGCCACGTTACTCAGCACATCCACAGGAGTTGGAAGTCCGGGAGCTTTCGTGGCCGACGCAGCATTTGTCGTGGCGGAAGCGCTCTGTTGCGCTGCCTGGCCCGACCCGGTCACAGGCAGGCTATTTAAGTCGGCCAGCGAATCAAGCCGGTACTGCGGCGCCTGCACAGCGACGTTGTAGGTGACTCCGCTTTTGGGGTCGAGATAAAAGTTTGGAGCGGTCTGGAAACTGCCGCTGAGTGCTACCAGCACGCTTTGCGCCACGTTCGACTGGGTCAGGCCGATGGTCGCGGCCCGGGTGCGATCCACATCCACCGTCATGTTCGGATAGTTGAATGGCTGCTGGATGCGCGCATCCGCAGCACCCGGAACATAGCGGACCTCGTTGAGCATTTTCTCTGCCAGCGCCCGGTTGCCGTACAAATCCGGTCCCACAATCTGAATGTCGATCGGCGCAGAGAGTCCAAAGTTCAGAATCTGCGTGACGATGTCTACCGGCAACATATAGAACGTCACACCGGGATATTCGCGGTTCAGCACCTCGCGCAGCTTTTCAACGTAGGCTGCCGTGGGATGGTGATCCTCGGTCAACTGCACCTGTATGTCCGCGTCCGCAGGCCCGATCGGCGCAGACGTCGAGTAGGAAAGATTCAAGCCTGAATAGGGTAGCCCGATGTTGTCGACAATGGTGACCAGTTCTTTGGCGGGGATGTGTTGTCGAATGGTCCCGTCGATGTGATCGCAGAGCAGCGCCGTCTCCTCAATGCGTGTGCCGGTCTGCGCCCGCACGTGGATCTTGAACTGCCCCGCATCGACACTCGGAAAGAAGTCCTGCCCCAGCGGCGGGGTGAGTAGCGCCACGGAGCCAATCGCAAAAACGGCGAACAGAACCAGGAACAACCGCGCGTGATCCACGCAGAGCGTGAGGATGCGCAGGTAACCAAGCCGCATTTTTGTGAAGCCCGACTCGAAGCCCAATTGAAACCGAACCAGCGGATTGCGGCTGGTCCGTTTTTTGGCTTCCTGCGCGTCGTCATGCTCGTGCAGCAGGTACTTCGCCATGGTGGGAACCACGGTGCGGCTCAGCAAATAGCTGGCCAGCATTGCGAAGACTACAGCCTCGGCCATGGGCACAAACAGGTAGCGCGCCACGCCGCTCAAAAAGAACATGGGCACAAACACGATGCAGATTGCCAGCGTGGAAACAAGGGCTGGCGTGGCAATTTGCGCGGCGCCATCCAGAATGGCCTGCTCAATCTCCTTACCCGACTCAAGATTGCGATTGATATTTTCAATCTCAACAGTGGCGTCGTCCACCAGGATGCCCACGGCCAGCGCCAGACCGCCCAGGGTCATGATGTTGATGGTCTCGCCCAGCGCATAGAGCATCGTCAAACTGCACAAAATCGACAGAGGAATCGAAACGGCGATAATCAGCGTCGATCGCCAGCTACCCAAAAACACCAGGATCATCACGGCGGTCAGGCAGGCGGCAATCATCGCCTCGCGCACGACGCCGTTAATCGCCCCGCGCACAAAAATCGATTGATCTGAGAGCGCGTTGATCTTAAGTTGGGGCGGCAACTGGCCCTTGATATTCGCCAGAACATCCTGCACGCCTTTGATGATGTCGAGCGTCGACGATGAGCCGGTCTTCATGATGCTCATCAGGATTGCCCGGCTACCGTTCACGCGCACGATATTCGTCTGCGGCGGGAATCCATCGCGGACATGGGCAACATCGCGGATGTAGATCACCGCGCCGTTCACCGCCTTGATGGGCAG
>PLTV01000398.1:25141-32170 GCA_003164635.1 Acidobacteriaceae bacterium | reverse complement strand
GAAGACGCAACTCGACACTCCGGCGCTTATGAGGATCGCAGCAGCAAAGAAAGAGCTCGCGGCCGATCCCGCCAAGGCACAGGCTTACAACGAGCTTGCTATTGGTTTTATGCAAAGAGAGCGCGAAACTGCGGATCACAGCTACTTAAAAGACGCCGACGCGGCGCTCGCTCAAGGGATGAAACTGGACCCGGCCGATTTTCAATTGCAGAAGACGCAAGTGGCCCTGCTACTGAGCAGGCACCGGTTCGTCGAGGCGAAGGAACTGGCATCGGCATTGAACCACAGCACGCCAGACGATGTGATGACCTACGGATATTTAGCCGAGGCAGACCTGGCGCTTGGAAACTACGCCGAGGCGGAGGCCAATGCGCAATGGATGATGAACCTGCGGCCCAACAACACACCGGCGCTGCTGATCGGGGCCAAGTTGCGCGTGCTGTTCGGCGATGCATCGGGGGCAATCGCGTTTCTCAACCAGGCGTATACGCAGACGTCGCCGATTGAGGTTGAAGAACTGGCGTGGATTGCAAACCAGATTGCTTCGATCCAGGTTGAGGCAGGTCAAGTAGATTCTGCGGAGAAAACATTGACGCGGGCCGAGGAATTATTTGCCGGCTATCCGTACACGCTCGAAAACCTTGCGCGGGTTCGGATGGCTGAGAACCGCGCGACGGATGCGGCGCAACTATTGGCCCGGGCAGTGGCGGCGGATCGCGATCCTCATGTTCTCTATCTGCTGGCTGCAGCCCAGAGAGCGGCAGGACAGGCGGATGCCGCGGCCGCGACGCTGGTTGAGTTTGAGCCGTTAGCCGGGCAAGACGCGACGTCAAACGAGCAGTCGAAACTCGACCTGATTTTGGCCGATGCGGAAAAGCCCGCGACTGCGCAGGCCGCATTGACGGTGGCGCAGGGAGAATTTGCGGAGCGCAAGGATGTGTGGACGCTGGACGCCTACGCGTGGGCACTGTACGCCAATGCCAAGTATGAGGAGGCGAACGTTCAAATTCAGAAGGCCCTTGCAGTCGGTATAAGAAGCGCGCAGATCTTTGATCATGCGGGACACATTGCGCAGAGACTGAACCGCAGTGAAGAGGCAAGAAAGCTCTTCATTCTTGCAACGCAGGCGAATCCGACATCCGAATTCGCGTTGGATGCGCAACGAGCGGCAGGTCTTTCGTCTGTGGCGATGGCGCGTGATCCCGCACCGGTAGCGGCAGACAGCGAGAGTGGGGCGTCGCACGGCGGGGATCGCGATGGACGCGGTAATGCCTCGGTCTCAGTGGAGGGTGGCGTGGCGTTGCCGATAAATAGCAGCGCGACAAATGCCAGTGTCATCGCACCCGTTCCCAGCTCTCTTTTGGCTCCTGAGCCGACTGAGACCGCGCGCCTGCTCGAACGCGCTCAAACAGTGGCGGTCAGGAATACAAAGGATGCCGCTGCATACGCGGGCCTGGGTGCAGCCTATTTTCAGCGTGCCCGCGAAACTGGAGATGTGAGCGATTATGAGCATGCGGAGGAATCGCTGAGCAAGTCGCTCGACCTGGTTTCAGCGGACTTTTCTTCCGAGACAGCCTTCGAAACAATGGCGGAAGTTTGCATGGGTGAGCACCGCTTTACCGATGCGCTCGCTTATGCACACAAAGCGCTGTCGCTTGGGACCGGCGACGTCTCTCCATTTGCGATTGTCGGAGATGCCTACGCCGATATGGGCGAGTACGACAAGGCGGCCGACGCTTACGGACGATTGACGCCGCGAGACATGACGCTTTCTCCCCGGGCGGCTTACGCGCGCGACAGCCGACTTGCGTATCTGAAGTTCATCTCCGGCGACACGGCGGAAGCGATTCGGCTGATGCACGCTTCAGTGCTTGAGGGAGTTGAGGCCCAACTGCCGAAGGAAAATCTTGCGTGGCTTTATTACGAACTGGGTGAATTCGAGTCGCAGGGCGGCGATGCCTTATCAGCGAACGCGGCCTATCTCGAGGCGCTGAACACGCATCCGGGAGACTATCGAGCGTTGGCCGGCCTTGCGAAACTCCGCGCAGGCCTGGGGCGATATGCAGAAGCGATTGTGCTTTATCAAAAGGCCATTGCCGTGGTGCCCATGCCGATCTTCATCGCGGAACTCGGCGATCTCTACGCAAAGACGGGCGATGCGCACAATGCGCAGAAACAATTTGCGCTGGTCGAATACATAGGAATGCTTGGGCACATCAATCAAGTGCTGCACAATCGCGACCTGGCCCAGTTTTACGCTGATCACGACGTCAAGCTGACCGAGGCTCTTGATCTTGCACAGAAGGAGCTTGAGGTTCGGCACGATGTCTACACCTGGGATGCCTTGGCCTGGGCACTCTTAAAAAATGGCAAGCTGACGGATGCTGCCGATGCCAGCGCCAAGGCATTGAAGTTTGGAACGAAGGACTCGATGCTGCTTTTTCACGCGGGCATGATTGCCGCCGCGCTTGGCCAACGGGAGCAGGCTCAAAGCAGATTGAAGCAGGCGCTCGAAATTAATCCTCATTTCCATCCGATGTACGCGAGCGTGGCGCAGAACAAAGTTACTGAATTGGAATCTCAAGCGAAAGTGATGGGAGGCCCGAATGAGCATGCGCGCTAGAGGACTGCGTCTTTTGCTTTCGCTATTCGTCGTGTTGCTGGCGTGCTGCATGGCCCATGCGCACCCGATGGGAAATTTCAGCGTCAATCATTATTCCAAAATAAGCATGGAGAATGACTCGATACGCATTCGGTACATCATGGACCTTGCCGAAATTCCCACGTTCCAGGAGTTGCAGCAGGCAAACATCTCGACCAACGGCCTTGAGCCCGATTCGCCGGCAGTAGCGGCTTTTATTGCGCAGCGCGGCGTTGAACTGGGGCAGGGACTGGCTCTCGAGTTGAATGGTCATCGGGTTGCTCTGCGGCTGGTTTCGAAGAGCGTAATTTTCCCTCCGGGCGCGGGAGGCTTGCCGACGATGAAGATGGGTTTCGTTTACGAGGCCATGATTCCGGGCACGCTCACTGAAGATGAACGTGCGCATTTGGCGCTTCATTTCGCGGACAACAATTATCCAGGTCATGCGGGATGGAAGGAGATTGTCGCTCAGGCATCCGTGGGCTCAATCCTCACCAGTTCGGTGCCGTCGGTTGATCGAAGCGGCGAGTTGAGCAATTATCCAACGGATCTGCTGACGAGCCCGCCGCAAACACTTGAAGCAAATCTGACTGGCGCCCTTGCTGCAATTCACTCAATTCGCGCAGACAAGGCGGAACGGCTTGCGTCCAATTTCGGAACGAAGGCTTTGCATGCGTTGGCGCAAGGCCGAATTTCGTCCAATAGCCGAATCGTACGCGGAAAAAGAGATGAGTCAGCGCCGCTCGCCACAGCGACGGGCATGTTGACCGCCTCGACGCAGCCTAGCGGGGTTGATCTGCGACCTAACCGGCAGCAGACTCCGCGCAACAGGTTTACTGAATTGATTGAGGCGCAGCGCCTCAGCGCATGGTTTCTGTTTACGGCGGCTTTGATTGCGATTGGCCTGGGCGGGCTCCACGCCCTTGAACCCGGCCATGGAAAGACGATCGTTGCCGCATACCTGGTTGGGTCGAGGGGCACTGCGTATCATGCGCTGGCACTTGGAATCATCGTGACTGTTTCGCATACCGCGGGCGTTTTCGCGCTTGGCGCCATTACGCTGTATGCCTCTCGCTACATTGTGCCGGAGCAGTTGTATCCGTGGCTGGGCGCGCTCTCGGGGCTGACGATCGCGGGGCTTGGTTTTTATTTGCTTTTGCGGCGACTGACCGGCACAGCGACGGATCACTCGCATTTGCCTGGTACGTCAAGTGCCCACTGGATGTTCTGGAAGCGCACGGATGCCGGAGCGAGCGAGTCTGATGCCGCGCGCGACAATCTAAATTCCGCGTCGTCCGTGAGTATGGCGCAGCTGTTTACCCTGGGAATCACCGGAGGGATTATTCCCTGCCCCGCGGCGTTGATCGTGCTTTTGAGTGCCTTCGCATTGCACCGCATCGGACTTGGCTTCTTCCTGATTGCCGCATTCAGTCTTGGACTTGCAAGTGTCTTGATTCTGTTTGGAATGATGATGGTTTACGCGCGCCGCTTCATGGCACGGCTTCACGTGGATGGCCCGATCACAAAGCGCTGGCTCCCTGTTGCGTCTTCTTCGTTCATGACTATCCTTGGCGGGATTCTTGCGGTCCAGGCGCTGGCGGCGGTTCACTTTAACACGCACCTGTTCTCGAAGGAACGGCTTGGGCCTGCATTGTTTGTCACCGGCCTCGGACTGATTCTGGGGATGCGGCACTCGACCGACGCCGACCATGTGGTTGCGATCTCGACGATCGTGACCAAGCAGCGGAGCATTCGCAATGCGGCGTTCATCGGCTCTGTGTGGGGATTGGGCCACACGATTACCATCTTCGTGGTCGGCGCATTGATCATTCTTTTTGGAGTCGAGATTCCGCCGCGCCTGGGGCTTTCAATGGAATTCAGCGTGGCAGTCATGCTGATTCTACTTGGAGCGATGAACCTTACGGGAGTTATGCGCAAAGTCACGGTCCTGCTGACTCCGCGTACGGCCACCGGCGCAGAAGTTCCGATGCTTTCTCAAGCGGAAGGAAGCAAGACCCGCATGGAGATGTGGCTGGACAATTCGATCCGCCGCTTCGGCCTCTTTCAGTTTTTGCGTCCGCTGGTGATCGGGCTGGTTCACGGGCTTGCCGGTTCGGCGGCGGTGGCGCTTCTTGTGCTTTCGACGATTCATAGCCCGGCATGGGCGACAGTCTATCTGCTCATCTTTGGAGCGGGAACGATGCTTGGGATGATGTGCATGACCGCAGCCATTGCGGTTCCGCTGGCGTACACCGGCGATCGGTTTGTGAAGCTGGGACAGTATCTTGGGACGGCATCGGGCATGGTGAGCCTTTGTTTTGGATCGTTTCTGGTGTACCAACTGGGGTTCATTGGCGGCCTCTTTACCAGTCATCCACACTGGACCCCGCAATAAGAGCGAACCCTAGTAAGTGGACATTGGTTCTGGAGGACGAGATTCGCGATTGCTTATTTGAGGGGTGGTCCCTTCCGACGCGTTCATAATTATTTATCGTCAGGACCGAACTTTTCGAGGCTTCAAACGCCTCTCTCATATATGCACACACAAACTCCAGCGAAGGAGACCGCGGCGCCTGATCAGACGCTCCTGGTCCTTCTCGCGCAATCGGGCGACCGGGAAGCGCTGGAGCAACTTCTTCGCGACGCGTATGGGCCATTGCGCCGGTACATTACCAATCTCGCGGGCGCGGCACTGGCCGACGATATTCTCCAGGAGACTTCTCTCCAGATTTTCCGCAAACTCCACTTCCTTCGCGAGCCTTCTGTCTTCCGGCCGTGGACGTTCCGCATCGCTTCGCGGATTGCCTTTGCGCATCTCAAGCACGGCAACCGCTGGCAGCCACTGGAGGATGCGCCACCGGAACACTTTACGACTTCGGACATGAATGTTGGCGAGTTGCCGGACGAGGCTTTCCTGGCACTCCTTGACCGGGTGTCGCCCGCCAGCCGGGCGGTACTCATTCTTCGTTATCAGCACGATTTAACTCTTGAAGAGAGTGCCGCGATATTGGAAATTCCGCTCGGGACTGCCAAGTCGCGCCTCAATTACGGAGTTACAACACTTCGCAAATACCTAACCGCTGAAAGGAAACCAGCATGAGCCCTGAACACCAGCAACCCAACTTTGAAAGCAATGCGGAACTCGCATTTGTGCAACAAGCCCTCGCAGCCGCAGACCGGTCTGAACGCACGTCTCGAATTATTGTTGGCGGGCTCGCCGTCCTCGCCGTTGTCGTTTTTGTCTGGATGCACATGCACATGTTTCCGCCAGAATCGCTTGGCGGGCTTTTGCACACCCTCCTTCGTGTCGACCTTTTCTTTCTGGTCGTCCTGTTTGCCATCACCATGTACCTTCGGCAAGTGATGACTAAAAACACACGCACGATTCTTCGTGCCCTTGCCAACACTCGCCAGCGCTGACGGTATTGCAAAACAGATGCGGGCCGCCCTGGCCCGCCTTCTTTCCGCGTGCGTTTTGGTTAGTGACTGGTTGCTCCGCTGTCGTTACTGACCATGAGACTCGAGACATTTACTGGCTCAAAGTCCGCGAGCGTGAGGCTTCGTATGCAGGAAAGATCGTCGTTGTTCCAGCGCGCGTCGGGCGTGCCGATCAGTCCCCCGCTGTCTCCGTTGTCGGCCAGGATAATTCCATAGTTCCGGAATGCAGCGATGATGATAGCTGCTTGCGGGCTTGTGGAGGCACAAGCGGGGGTCGCCGTGGCAGCCTTTAGCCGATAGATTTCTCCCGCAGCCCCGGACATGCTGCAGCTTTGCGGCGGAGAGGATTGTGAAATCTCCGATTCCACAGGAATGGCAGCGCCGCCGGCAGCAGTGCATGATCCGACTCCTGCCGTCTGTGTAGCGGGCCAGACCCAGTAATTCAACATGTGGTTGAGCGTGAAGCGGATTGGATGTTGAATGGCGCCGTTGGGCGCAGCGGGCGTGCCTGTCCCTATCACTTCATCTGCGTTGGCCAGCAGTGGACCTACGGGAAGTCCGGCAGCATCGGACGTTCCGTTCCCCTGGGCCGTGAGGTTATTCGAAGCGGCATTGGGCCAGAGCGCGTTCGAGGAATCTTGCCATGGACCATTTTCGTAGACTCCCTGCCACATTTCGTAGAGGGCAGGGTTCTTCCCGTTACCTGCCTGAAGATAGACCAGTACGTGCATGTCTCCGCCGGTGTTGACTGCATTGGCGGTGCCTTCGACCGGAGCATAGGATGGAATCGGTCCGGAGGTGAAATAGGACTGATACATCGTGGTTGTGACTGACACATCGGGCTGGTTATAGGGAACTTCGATGGCTGGTATTCCATTCGGAAAGTTGGCATACTGATCGCCGAAGAATGGCTTGACCGTCTCTGACAAATATGCGCTGTACATAGGCGC
>PLTV01000398.1:17420-25111 GCA_003164635.1 Acidobacteriaceae bacterium | reverse complement strand
CCGCCAATCAGTGAACTGCTGATTTCCCCCGTATTTGCATTGAGAGACAGGCCTTCAGGCAACGGAGGGTAATCAGTGACATCTGGACTCAGTGAAAATGTGTAGGGTGCCGTGCCCCCGCTCGCGGTGATTGAGCAGCCCGCATATGCGGTTCCTTGCGTTCCGCCTGGGCACGAGGTTGTGGTTATCGTCAGTGCATTGCCGGAGGCCGTCACGGTGACCTCTGCCGTTGAGGTGGTTGAACCGGCCGCATTGGTAGCAGTCAGAGTGTAGGTAGTGGTGGCCGTGGGATTGACACTCGTTGAGCCGTTGGCCAATGTGGACGAAAAGGTTCCCGGTGTAATGGCGATAGCGTTGGCCCCGGTCGTGGACCAGCTGAGCGTACTGGCGGCTCCCGAAGTAATACTTGCGGGGCTCGCTGTGAAGGAAACGATGATCGGTTTGTTTGTCGACGTTACTGTAACGGTAACTGTGGACGTGGCTGAGCCGGCTGCATTTGCGGCAGTCAACGTGTAGTTCGTCGTTGACGCGGGGCTTATGCTAGTTGAACCAGTTGCCGCCGTAGACGTGAATGTTCCGGGCGCGATCGCAATGCTGCTTGCCCCGCTTGTGACCCAGCTCAGCGTTCCACTCGCGCCTGAAGTCAGGCTCGCAGGAGCCGCCGTGAAGGAGATAATTTTTGGCGCCGCGCCCGGCGGGGTCGACGATTTCACCGAGCTGCACCCCGCCAGGGCAAAACAGCCCAGCAGAAAGAGCATCATGGCGCAAAGATCGAGGGCTGTCGCGTTTAATACCCGAGATCTGAGTTTACTTCTGCAGAGTGAGCCTACCGAAGCCATGCATTCACCGCTGGTGGTTGTTAATAACTTCATGGTAACAATCAACCGATTGACGCAGCGTATGTTTCGGGAGGCTCGTCTCTTCAGGGCATCACTTTAGTCATGCTGAAGGCGGACAGAAACCGCTGGCGCGAAAACTCAAAGGTTCCAATTACTTTGGTGTTATCATGGCGAACGAGGCACCACCTGAGATTCCGCATTCCGGATGGGGCGAAGGATTCAGCACGCCGGCCTGGGTTAATCATTTTGCTCGGTTCGACTTAAAGGCGCTTGAGGAATCACAACGACCCATGCTGGCTCAATCGAATTNNTTCAACGTCAGTTAGTCAGCCTGTACAACTGCGAGACGCTCGGATCGATCCGCCGAACATGCTGGCATTGCCCGGTCACCATCCCCAATGGGCCGACGTGGCGAATGATGAAGGGCCGTTGCCATCGACACAAAGGCTACCGCCTCTGACGCTTGTCCTATCACGATCCGCGAAGAATGAGGCTAACTTCGAAAAGCTCCTCAGGGACCAGCAGCTTCCCGCGTCGCCTGATTATCACCGGTGGCTCACTTCAGCCGAGGTCGGAGAGCGTTTTGGCGGTCCTGCGCAGGATCTAACGAGCGTGAGGACATGGCTTGAAGCCAATAATCTGCATGTGGATTGGGTATCGCCAAGCCGAGTCTTTATTGGTTTCAGCGGGAATGCCGGAGAGGTGGGACGCGCATTTCAGACCGAGATTCACACCTACAATGTGAACGGAATTCGGCGGTTCGCTGTATCGGTGGACCCCAGCGTCCCAGCTGAATTGGCGCCGATTATTCAGGCCGTCCGTGGGTTGTACCAGGTAAGTGAACGGCCCTTGCATCGTTTCAGGTCTCTGAATTCAGCTGTCCCGGAATTCACCGACGCATCAGAGCACTTCCTCACTCCGCAGGACTTTGCAACCATCTACGATATTACGCAGACTGCACAGGTATCCGGCCAGAGCATTGGAATCGTAGGTGTCTCGAGAACGGATGCCGCGGACTTCACAAACTTTAACAATCTGACTGGGGCGAATGTTGTTCCACCAACCGAAATTGTTCCCACCGCCTTTGGTGGACTTGATCCGGGACCTGCCTATACAACTCCGCCGGCAGCCGGCGTTTCGCTCGATGCCCAGGCCGAAGCAACTCTGGATGTGCTTCGCGCAGGCAGCACGGCTCAAGGCGCGAATTCGCTTTTGGTCGTAGCTTCCGGATCGAGCGGCGGCATCGGCGCTGACGCTCAGTATCTCGTCCAGACTTCTCCGGTACCCGCTTATGTGATGAGCATCAGTTTCGGCGTATGTGAGTCGTCGGTTGGTGATTCAGAAGTCAAGTATTGGGATACGTTGTTCCAGCAGGCGGCCGCGGAAGGGATATCGGTATTTGTCGCTTCAGGAGATGCCGGCGCGTCAGGGTGCGACGCCAACTTTTCCACGCCGCCGGCCAAGCCGCAGCCCAACAGCCCGAACGCCATTTGCTCTTCGAGTTATGCCACCTGCGTGGGGGGCACAGAGTTTAACGATACCGCCGATCCCTCTCTCTATTGGAATGCGGCGAATGGCTCGAATCTCAATTCGGCCGTGAGTTACATTCCCGAGGGAGGATGGAACGAGCCTCTTAACCAGAATTCACAAATACAGGTCGCATCTTCGGGTGGCGGAGTAAGCAAGTTCATCGCGACTCCGAGTTGGCAAACGGGGATGGGCGTACCGGCCTCGCGGTCCGGGCGCTATACCCCGGATGTAGCGTTCTCCGCGGCGGATCACGACGGATATTTTGGATGTTTCGCGGCTGCGCAAGGCAGTTGTGTCGAATCAAGTGGACAATTTGCTTTCTCTGCTTTCTCGGGAACTTCCGCGGCAGCCCCGAGCATGGCCGGGATTGCGTTGCTTTTGAATGCTGAGCGCGGGGTTGCGCAAGGCAATCTGAATTCCGAACTCTATAACTTGTCATCGAGCGCCCCCGCGGTCTTCCACGACGTCACAGTCAGCACCAGCGGGGTTGCCAATTGCTCCGTGAAGACTCCGAGCATGTGCAATAACAGCATTGCCGGGCCAACGGCGCTAACAAACGGCCAATCTGGGTATCTTGTCACCGCCGGATACGACGAGGTCACTGGCCTGGGTTCGCTTGATGTGCAGCAATTTCTGACAAGCTTTGCCGGCAGCAGAGCCGCTCCTACGTTGACAATCGCGGCTTCAGCAAGCATCACCACTGCACAACCAGACGATGTAAGTGTCACGGTCGTCGGAACCGGTTCGAATCCGCCCACAGGATCCGTTGCGCTGACTTGTGGGAGTTATACTTCTGCAGCGATAACGCTCAGCAATGGCCAGGCCTCGTTTATCGTTCCAGCCGGATCATTCCCCGTGGGAAGCGATACGCTGGCTGCTACCTACACGCCTGACGCTGCGAGCGCGGTGAATTACAACCCGGCTTCCGCATCGATTCCTGTCACAGTCTCCAGCGTTGGAATCATCACCCCCTCGATACTTGTAGCTCCATCGGCAGCTCAGACTACGACGGCACAGTCTTTGCTGGTGATTACCTCAGTCAATGGCGGCTCGGGCAACGCAACTCCGACTGGTTCCATTACGCTGAGCAGCGGCACGTACCAATCCGCACCCGGCAGTCTTACCGGTTCGCAATCTCAAATCACAGTTCCTGCGCAAGCTCTGCCGCCAGGGCAAGACATGCTGACAGCCACGTACACGCCCGATGCGACAAGCTCATCGATCTATGCCAGCGCTACGGGAGCGGCATCAGTCAATGTAACGGTGGCATCGAAAGTTACTCCTTCAATCAGCGGCCAGGCGCCGACAACGAGTATCACCACAGCGCAAGCATTTTCAGTGACCGTCGGCGTAAGCGTTGCTCTGGGACCGGCCTACCAGACCCCAACAGGATCGGTTACAGCTTCAAGCGGCAGTTATTCCTCGGCGGCGACTTCCCTTTCCAACGGCACCGCAACCATCAACGTCCCTGCTGGAGCTCTCGCAGTGGGAACCGACACGATGAATCTCAACTACACACCCGACGCGGGGAGTTCTGCCGTCTATACGACCGCTTCAGGCACAGTATCCGTGACGATTGTGTCTCCTCCTCAGCCCAGCTTCGCACTCAGCGGCACCTCAACGACGTTGTCTCCGGGGGCGTCCACTGGAAACTCCTCGACGATTACCATCACACCGAACAACGGCTTTACCGGCACGATCGAGTTGACTGCGGCCCTCACTTCGAGCCCGACAGGCGCACAAGACCTGCCGACACTCAGTTTCGGCGCCACGAATCCGGTAATTATCACGGGCACAGGGGCAGGCACTGCTGTCCTCACCATCAATACGACCGCGCCAATGAGTGCAGCGCTGACCGTTCCGGCACGCCCTGCGTCGCGCCTGTTCTCCCTTGGCGGAGGAGTGCTTGCCTGCATGTTCTTCGTTTGCATTGGCTCGAGGCGGCGGCGATGGGTGGGCATTTTGGGAATGTCATTGCTCTGGACCCTGGCCGCCGGCGGAATTCTCGCGTGTGGCAGCGAGGCTTCTAGCGGGGGGGGCATTGCCAACCCCGGAACAACGGCCGGGAGTTACATTGTGACGATAACTGGCACATCAGGCAGCGAGACCTCGGTGGGAACGATCACGATCACAGTCAGATAGGCTTCAAACCGGCTTTGCAACAAAAACACCCTCCCGAGAACGAGCGGCAGAATCATCCGATGATAGCTCAGAACAGCCGGCGTTCGTGCTGGTGTCGATTGACGCCTTCCAGTGCTATGCCAGTAGCGCAAAACGGCGGAATGGCTTCCGGCCGGTTCGGTGAAGCCGGGGCGGACTCGTCCCGCCTG
The DNA here is from genome assembly GCA_003164635.1 of Acidobacteriaceae bacterium. Classification (GTDB taxonomy): domain Bacteria; phylum Acidobacteriota; class Terriglobia; order Terriglobales; family Acidobacteriaceae; genus Telmatobacter. Next base: position 20,412 of record PLTV01000398.1, on the reverse strand, counting down.
GCTCAGAACGAACAGTCTTGGACTTTTCTGGAGTCTCATGCTTTTCTTCTGTAATCGCCTCGACTCAGGTATTTTTCGAGCCAGAGGTACAGGCAGATGAAGAGATAGCGACTGCCCATCTCCTGGATTTTTAATTTGGCCACGCCGGTTCGCCGGTTGCGCCAGGTGATCGGCAAGGTGGTCCAGGAGTATCCGCGAATAATCGTCTTCAGCGGGATTTCAACGGTGAGATTGAAGTGAGCGGAAAGCATGGGCTCGCATCCCCGGATCACGGTCGCGCGGTAAGCCTTGAATGCATTCGTGGTGTCATTCAGGGAGGTGCGGAACAAAATTCGGATGAAGAAGTTCGCCATGCGATTAATGCGCAGCTTGAACCACGGATAATCGATAACGCCGCCGCCCCGTGTGAAGCGCGAACCAAAAACCGCATCCCAACCTTCGTTCAGTGTGTTCCAGTATCGGACAACATCGCGACAGTCGTCTGATTCGTCGGCCATCATGACGACCACAGCATCGCCGCGCATATTGCGCAGCCCGTAACTGATAGCACGACCGAAGCCGTGGTCAGGACCATTCCTTACAAGGCGCGCCTCAGGGATGCTTGCGCCGAGCCCTTCGACAATTGCGGCGGTGCGGTCAGAACTTCCATCGTCGACGACGATGATTTCGTGCGGAACGCGATTCAAGCGAAGTTCGAGGTGGAGGTGCTCGACTGTAGACGCAATGCAGCCTTCCTCATCACGAGCAGGGATTACCACCGAAAGCAGCGTAAGGGCCGGGCCTGGCGAGGCAGGTGCATTCATATTCCGCACCGTGTGAGCCAGTCGGGATTTGCGATGACGTGGGCTGCGATCTCGTCGAGAAGCTGCTCCATATTGATCGTCGGCTTCCAGCCCGTAGCCAGCTTTACCTCGCCAGAATCGAGAATCAGCCAGGGAACGTCGTAGGGGCGATCAGAGCCATCGGCGATCGGTTGATGCGGACCAAAGCGTTCGTCGCACCAGGCATTCAACTGCGCCAGCGACATGGAATTTTCTCGACCTCCGGAAACGTTGAAGAGTTTTCCTGGACCGGTACCACGAAGTTCGAAATCGATAATCCGCGCCAAGTCGCGGGGGTGCAGGGCGTCGCGTACCTGGTAGCCCTGTCCGCCGAATCCAAGATACCTCAATGTTCTTTTCGCGGAGTGCGCATGCAGCCAGTAAGAGAAGATTCCCTGCTCCGCCGTTCCAAATTGCCCGGCACCGGCCAAGACTCCGCAGCGATTAATCCATACAGGAATATTGAAGCCTGCGGCAAACTCCAATGCCAACCGTTCGGAGGCAAGTTTTGTAGCGCCGTAAAGGGAAATCGGTGCTTCAGTGCTGAATTTTTCAGTAATCCCTTCGACGCTTGCGCCGGGAGGAAGGAGATCCGTTTCGCTCAGACGGAACGCGCCGGATTCCGGTTGCAAAGGCAGTTGGGCCAATGCAGGTATCGAGTAGACGCGGCTGGTGCTTAGAAGAATGAATCCCGCATGTGCACTACGGCAATACTCAAGAAGATTTATTGTGCCGAGGAGATTGTGTTCGAGGAGCTGTCGCGAGCTGGTCTTTCCATCTCGTCCAGCCAGAACACTTGGTTGCGCAGCCGCGTCAATTACCCAGTCGGCGCGCGGCAAAGACTCAAGGTCGCTGGCGAGGCGAATGTCGCCATGAAAGAGCTCCACGCCGGCCTTGCGAAGCGAACCGCGGTTGGTCTCGCTGCCACTGCGCGCAAGGTTATCGATGCCGACGATGGAGATGTTTTCGTGCGACTCCAAAAGAAATCGCGCGAGATGGCTACCCGCAAAGCCACAAACTCCTGATATGAGAACCTTCATAAGCTCATGCTTGAACTAATCGCTTTGACCACGAGGCTGCGATCTCGGCGATGGTTTCTTTGAGAGTCCTGGTGATGCCCCACGCAGGATAGTGAGACTTCATTTTGCGCAGGTCACTGTAGTAGCAGATGTGATCGCCGATTCGATTTTGATCGACATAGCTAAAGATTTGCTTGCGTCCGGTGCACTCTTCGGCCATCGCGAATGCTTCGAGAATGGAACAGGAATTCTCGTAACCGCCGCCGAGGTTATAAACTTCGCCGCAACGCGGATTCTGTGCAAATGCCAACATGAATCGAGCCACATCTTCTGAGTGAATGTTATCCCGGACTTGTTTGCCCTTATAGCCGAAAACTTTGTATTCTTTGCCGGTCAGGTTGCAGCGGACGAGATAACTGAGGAAGCCATGTAATTCAACACCGGAGTGATTGGGACCTGTGAGACAACCGCCGCGCAGCGCGCAGGTAGGCATGTTGAAGTAGCGGCCATACTCCTGAACCATGACATCAGAGGCGACCTTTGACGCGCCAAAGATGGAATGCTTCGACTGGTCGATGGAAAAGCTTTCCGCGATTCCGTGCTTGAATTCCGGGCCTTCGTAGTCCCAGCGCGTATCCAACTCGACGAGAGGAAGCCGATTCGGTGCGTCGCCGTAGACCTTATTGGTCGACATGTGGATGAACGGCGACTCCGGCACGGAGCGGCGAGAGGCTTCGAGAAGGTTGATCGTACCTCCGGCGTTGGTATCGAAATCGTCGAATGCAATTTCGGCTGCACGATCGTGGGAAGGTTGTGCCGCGGTATGGACGATCACGGAGGGGCGCACAACTTCGATGAGATTGAGGATGCCCTGGCGATCGCGTATGTCCAGAGAGTGATGCTGGTAGCCGGGAATCTGTTTGCGAAGCCGCTGGAGTGACCAGGAAGTGTCGCCTTCGGGCCCAAAAAATACCGCTCTCTGATTATTGTCGACGCCGACGACGTCGTAGCCCGCACTGTGAAAGGCTACGCAAACCTCAGACCCAATCAATCCGCACGATCCCGTAACTAAAACGGACTTCTTTTTCATTGGCCATAGCATTACACAGACAGCCCTGGTGGTAAAGGGAGCATGCTGTGGACGCTTACGTT